>NZ_SOCA01000016.1 GCF_004364345.1 Prosthecobacter fusiformis
ATGTGTTCAGCTTAGAGATACTAATCATCCGTTTGTCTTACATTGCTTCCATTTCAAATCAGACACACCGTCTGCCTTGACCGAAATTGTTTTTTATCCTGTATGCAGTTGTCAGGGAACTTGGAGTTCCTTGCCTTCAGACACCTGACCAGTTCAAACAAGCGCAAGCTTGGATGACCTCTGATCAGAAGTCTGGTGGTCATGGCACAGTGGCACCACCCGTTCCCATTCCGAACACGGAAGTGAAACGCTGTTGCGCCGATGATAGTTGGGCGATAGGCCCTGCGAAAGTAGGTCGCTGCCAGTTTATACCCCCTCCTTCAGCAATGAAGCGAGGGGGTTTTTTATGCCCACACTTCAGAGGCAAATCACTGCTTTAATCACACCATTTGGATCAAGCTCCAAGTTCATCTAGCAGCCCAGATCACCCGGCAGCCAGACACACGGAAATCTTGGTCTCAATTCGGCTGCTTTTTCATGGTTGTGCAATATCTGAGCACGCGCCAAAGCCGTGTTGTTCAGGAACGTGATTTGGCTGTTTTTAACTGATCATGCGGGTTACCCCACATTCATCGGGTCCACATCCCAGCTCACATAGATATCAGCGGGGACTGTCAGACCATCCACCACACGCTTGATATGGGCACAGAGCACACGGATTTTCTCACTGCGCAGCAGTAATTGAAAGCGGTGCTGGCCGTGAGCCTTGGCTAGGGAAGCTGGAGTCGGTTCACCCATAATAGTGCCGGCGGGCAGCCCCTGCTCCAGGCGTTTATAAAGGGTCTGCAGGGTGAATTCTGCCTGCGTTTCGTGTTTTCCACGTGCGCTCACCAGCACCACATGAGTGTAAGGCGGATACTTGAAAGCTAGTCTGTGCTCCAGTTCCTGCAACGCATAACCATCGTAATCCGTGTGGCGGCTAAACTGGATGGCCGGGCTGTGCGGAGCGTGGGTCTGCACAAAGACCTCCCCTTTGACCTCCCCGCGGCCGGAGCGGCCAGCCACCTGGACCAGCAGCTGAAAAGTGCGTTCGGCAGCGCGGAAATCTGGAATGTTGAGGGCGGTATCCGCATTCAGTACGCCAACTAGAGTCACGTTGGGAAAATCCAGCCCTTTGGCGATCATCTGGGTGCCGATGAGGATGTCCAGCTTTTGGGCACGGAAGTCCTTCAGAGTATCCCGGAGCTGATTCTTCCGTTGCATCGTATCGGTATCCACGCGGGCCATCCGGGCCTGGGGGAAGACCTCGCGCACTGCCTGCTCCACCCGTTCTGTGCCAAAGCCGGCATACTTTAGCCCCGGTTCCTTGCAACTCGGGCACTTGCTGGGCGGCACCCGCCGGGCTCCGCAGATGTGGCAGACCAGCCGGTTATCCTTTTTATGCAGGGTCATCGGGATGGCGCATTCCTGGCACTGCACCGTCTCCCCGCATGCTACGCAGGACAGGCTGGTATTAAAGCCGCGCCGGTTCAGAAACAGGATCGTCTGTTCCTTTTTGGTCAGCCGGTCCTGGATGGCCATGCGCAGCCTCTGTGAAAGGATGCCCGTGTTGGTGAAGGACACTTCGGTGCCCTTGCGCCGCTCCAGCCGCATGTCCACGATGCGGATCAAGGGCATGGATTTGCCATCCGTCCGCCGGGTCATGTTCAGTAGTTCATACTTGCCCAGTGTGGCGTTTTGAAAAGACTCCAGGCTGGGAGTGGCGGAGCCTAGCAGCACCGCGCAGTGCTCGATCCTGCCTCGCACCACGGCTACATCCCGCGCATGGTATCGCGGTGCATCTTCCTGCTTATAAGACGGCTCATGCTCCTCATCCACGATGATAAGGCCCATGTTTTCCAAAGGTGCAAAAATGGCGCTGCGTGCTCCGATGACGATCTTTGCCCGGCCTTCATGTACCTTGAACCATTCATCATGCCGCTCCCCATCACTCAGGTGGCTGTGCAGCACGGCGATTGCGTCGGACTTTTCCGAAAAGCGTGCTTTGAAACGTTCGATCGTCTGCGGAGTCAGGCTGATTTCTGGCACCAACACAAGGGCTGTTTTGCCCATATCCAACACCTGTGCGATGGCTTGCAGATACACCTCTGTCTTGCCGCTGCCAGTTACCCCATGCAGCAGCAGGGTGGAGGGCGGGCGCTGCTCGGACGTGGAGCGCTCGGCCTGTCCCGCGATTGCTGCGATCTTACCGGCCTCGACTGATTCTCCAACGCTGGCAGCAGTGCCCGCCTCGCGGTGAATCGCCTTCATCACGGCTACATACGCCACCTGCTGCTCCTCCGTCAGTGTAAGCGGCTGGCTGGGAAGAAACTCCTCTGTTTGAAACGGATCCCGCTCCACCCTCACCTCACTGCGGGTGATCCAGCCCGCCTTCAGGAGCGGCTTGATGATGGCGGTGGCTCGGGGCAGCTCCCGGCGCAGCTCGCTGAGCGTGGCTTCCCCGCCGTTACTGCGCAGTTTCTCCAGGATGCGGGCCTGCATGGGCGCATTGGCGTGCATTTTTTCGAAGATGTCCGGCGGCGGTTCCTTGGCCAGTTTCAGATGGCTGTCAGTGAGAAAGGTTTCCGGTTTTTCCCGTACCGCCTGTGGCAGCATCGTCCTCAGCACCCGGTTCACCGGCACCACATAATAGTCGGAGATCCAGTGCGCCAGCTTCAGCAGTCCCGGGGTAAACATGGGGCGCGTGCCTACCAGCGAAGCGATTTCCTTCAGCCGCGCGTTGTAGCTGGAAGATTCCAAAAGCTCGATCACCACCGCTGCCACCCGTTGGTTTTGCAGCGGAACCATCACCCGCGTGCCTATGCCGATGTGCCGCTCCAGCTTCTCCGGTATGACGTAATCCAGCTCCAGTGCTGCAGCCGTCTCGATCTGCACCCGCGCGATGCGTTGCCCTTCCGCCAGGGCAGGGGAATGCTCTCCCTCTGCGCTAGGCATGCCCAGGTCAAAAAGCGACTGGGCAGCAGGTGGGGTGGAGTTGGCAGGTCGGTCGGACATTCGTAGCCTCTTTCTGAACCACGTTTCCGACGCGATTGCACGGAGGATGTTTGGGGGGAGTCGAGGTCTTGGAAATTTTCCAGGCTCCGCGAAGGTGTCATCATGCTTTTAACACCGCCCTTTCTGGCAGGCCGTGGCGTGAAGCGTGGCACCTTCTACAGTGCTTCCGACAAAAAACTGTGGACCAGATGCCTGGTGGAAAATGTATCATTTGTTAGGCGTCCAATAATACCGAACTCCATGCCGAGACCATCCCTTCCCCAACAACGACGGCAAGGCCTTGTGGAACAGGATAAATAATCGTCTCGATGTCAGTCTTTGGATGCCTAAATTAGCGGTGGAAAATGATTCGCATTGTTGGCATGGGGCAGGGCATCAACCAGTGCATGACAGACGATTAAAATGAGGCGAAGGGAAGGACTGTGACTTCACCTGGAGTTGCTTTTTTCTCATGCAAAGATTCACCTGCGCTTGTGGTCATATCCTTGTCTTCGGCAGTACGCATTGCCCGAAGTGTGACCACGATGTCGGTTATGACCCAGATCGCGGCGTCATGGTGCGGTTGGAGCCGAAAGGCGGCATGAAGCTCTGTGAAAACGGCGTCAAACACAAGGTGTGTAACTGGCTACTGTCCGCCGCCGCGCCGGAGAAACTATGCCTGGCCTGCCGGATGAACCGCACCATCCCCGACTTGAACTGGGGCCGCAATCTGATGCTCTGGGGCAAGATGGAGATGGCTAAACGGCGACTCATTTACACTCTTCGTCGCATCGGCATCACCCTGCCTTCAAAGGCGATGAATCCGAAAGCCGGCTTGGCTTTTGACATTGTCAGCACGCTGTCCAATCCCACGGTTACCACTGGCCATCTCAACGGCGTGATCACAGTGAATCTAGAGGAGGCAGACGATACCTATCGCCAGATCAACCGCCAGCAGCTGGGTGAAAACAGCCGCACCCTCCTTGGCCATTTCCGCCATGAGAGCGCCCACTACCTCTGGCAGCGTTTCCTCTCTGAACTGTCCTGGGAGGATCCACTGCGCATGGCCTTTCGTGAGCGTTTTGGGGATGAGTGGGTGGATTACGCCGTCGCCTTGGGAAATCATTATCAAAAGGGACCCGTCGCAGGGTGGGAGACCAGTTTCATCACTGGCTATGCAGCCTCACATCCCTGGGAAGACTGGGCGGAGACATGGGCGCATTATCTTCAGATCACCGACGGGCTGGAAACTTGCGAGAGCATGGGCATCCAGGTCAGGCACATGGCTCTGCCCCTCGTTATGCTGCCAGTAGAGGCCGGATTTCTTCCAACCATCCTCAAGCATGAACCCGCGGCCAATGACGAGTTCCTCGCCTGGTTGCAGCGGTGGATCTGCCTGTCCAAAGTTCTCAATGAAGTCTCCAATAGCATCGGCGAATCCGAACTTTACCCCTACGCCATTCCGGTGAAAGTCGCGCAAAAACTGAGACTTGCCCACCATTATGCGAAAGTTTGGGGGCTCGACAAGAGCAAGGGCACGAAGGTTTAGCAGCCCCGCCAAATCCGGGTGAAAGGTTGGCGCTGAAAACTGCTCTACGGCTCGGGTCCCTGTTTACAGAGGACATTATTTGGCGTATCGATCAACGTCCGACAAACAACCCCTGATTATATGGCCAAAGGCAACAACGCTCACAAAAAAGAAGTTAAAAAGCCGAAAAAGGAAAAGCCAAAGCCGGCACCAACGTCGCGCAAACCTTAAGCTCTGCTTATTCGGTAGGTGGGTTTTACAGAAAGTCCTTGAGCTGGGCGATGTGGGTTGAATACCCCATTGCTTAGCTCTCCTGACAGTGTAAGTGACGGTATGTTGCAGCACTTGAAAGGTTTCTCCTGAGCAGTTCTGCTCTCCCAGCTCGGATCGCTTTTTTAGGCGACTATTTGCCGAGGCTGTGCGGGATCGCCACATTCACGCATGATCTCTGTGAAGCGGTCAGTTCTGCCGCACCCGCAACGGAATGCTATACTGGGGCAGTTAATGACCGTGCCGAAGGATATAAGTATCCTCCACGTGTTCGATTTGAATTGCAGGAAAAGGATCTGGATTCCTACCGTCGCGCCGCTGACTACCTGAATTTTAACAACGCCGATGTGCTGTGTGTGCAGCATGAATTCGGCATCTATGGTGGCCCTGCGGGCAGCCATCTTCTGGCATTGCTCAAAGAGGTGCGTATGCCGGTAGTGACGACCCTGCATACGATTCTGAGTTCGCCAAATCCTGCTCAGCGCAAGGTCATGAATGAGCTCGTACAGCGCAGTGACCGCCTGGTGGTCATGGCCCGCAAAGGTGCGGAAATTTTGCGAGAAACGTATGCCGTACCGGAAGCCAAGATCGACATCATCCCACATGGCATTCCGGACATTCCTTTCATGGATTCCAGCCTTTCCAAGGCTCAGTTCGGAGTCGAAGGTCGTAAGGTACTCCTCACCTTTGGCCTGCTGGGGCCGGGCAAGGGCATCGAATACGCCATTGAAGCATTGCCGGAGATCGTCCGCCAGCATCCTAATGTGGTCTATCTCATCCTAGGGGCCACGCATCCGCATCTCATCGCCAAAGAGGGTGAGCGCTATCGCCTGAGCCTGGAGCGACTGGCTGAGGAACGCGGGGTGAAGGAGCACGTCATTTTTTACAACCGCTTTGTCTCCCCTGAAGACTTGACGGAATTCATCGGAGCCACTGACATTTATCTCACTCCGTATCTCAATGAGGCGCAGATCACCTCCGGCACGCTGGCTTACGTTTTTGGTGCCGGGAAGGCCGTCGTCTCCACGCCTTACTGGCATGCCCAGGAACTGCTGGCGGATGATCGCGGCAGCCTCGTCCCGTTTCATGATTCCGGAGCCATTGCAGGCGGTGTCTGCGCCTATTTTAACGATCCGGCACGACTGGAAAAAACGCGTGTTAAAGCTTATGAAATGGGCCGTGAGATGATCTGGCCTGCCGTGGCGAAGCGTTACATTGAGTCTTTTCAGCATGCACGTGCGGATCGTAAAACCGTTCCGCGTACAGCCTTTGCAGGTTGGACTCTGGGCAGTCGGCCCTATGCGCTGCCACCGCTTCGGCTGGACCACATCATCCACATGAGTGATGGCACTGGCATCTTTCAGCACGCCATTTACAACGTGCCGGATTTTCATCATGGCTACTGCACGGATGACACCGCTCGTGCCTTTATCCTGTGCAACCTTCTGGATGAATTGGGGGCAGAATCCGTCCATGAAAAACTGGAGGGTATGGCCACCACTTACCTGGCCTTTCTCGCCTCCGCCTTGAACAGGGATACGGGTCGCTTCCGTAATTTCATGAGCCATAGCCGCGTATGGCTGGAGGAAGCGGGCAGCGAGGATAGCCATGGTCGCGCCCTGTGGGCTCTGGGCATCGGTGCTGCCAGGTCCCGCAGTGAAGGTCGTCGGCGGTTGTCCGCGTATCTTTTTCAACATGGTCTTGCTGCCGTGGACGCCTTCACCTCACCACGGACGTGGGCATTCACTTTGTTAGGCCTCCATGAATACCTTCGCGAGTTTCCGTTGGATACTCTGGCCCTATCACTGCGTGCCGAGCTGACGGCCAGGCTGGTGATGTTATGGAAGGCCTATTCCACTGATGACTGGCCTTGGTTTGAAAACAGCGCCACTTATGACAATGCCCGCCTCAGCCAGGCACTCATCCTCAGCGGTCAGAACATCCCCGATGCGGAGGCCCTGGACATCGGCTTAAAGTCCCTGGGCTGGCTGGCATCCATCCAGAAAACTCAAGCGGGGCACTTCCGCCCCATCGGCAGCAATGGTTTTTATGTCAAAGACGGTGCCCGTGCAGACTTCGACCAGCAACCAGTGGAGGCACAGGCTATGGTGTCTGCCTGCCTGGAGGCATTCCGTGCCACCCAGGATGCCATTTGGGCGCGTGAGGCCAAACGTGCCTTTGAATGGTTCCTGGGCCGCAATGACCTGGGGCTCCCTCTTTATGACTCTGGCAATGGCGGCTGCTACGACGGTCTGCATAGCGACCGCGTGAATGAAAACCAGGGAGCGGAGTCTTCACTCGCCTTCCACCTGTCACTTGCTGAAATGAGTCACGCTGAATCCCTCAACGCTCTTTCCTACACTCCTCGCCCATGAATTCCCTTCGCATGCGTCGGCATGAAATCACTCTGCTGCCTGAAAGCGCGCGAGTTATCATCCGGCCTTTTATTTCTTCGGATGCCCAGCGCATCGCCACTGTCATTGGCCGCGCTCTGGCCCTGACGGAAGAGGAGGTCATCCAGGAACTGCAGGCTGTGCATGAGGAGTTCGATGCCCGACATTATGATATTGAAGAACCGCTGATGGATCATTACCACCGGGTGCAGGAGCACATCTTCACCCAGCGGCCCCTTTCACGTGAAAGGCAGTTGCTCATCGGTGCATTGTTCTCTGGGGAATATGCTCTGGAATCTGCTGCTCTATTCAATCCATCCATCGTGCCTCATCCCGATCAAAATGGTGTGGAGGTGGGTGGGCTGCGTTTCATCATGAGCCTGCGCGCCACTGGGGAAGGGCACATCTCCTCCATTGAGTTTCGCGATGGCCTCATTTCTCCGCAGGGAGACATCAGCTTCGCCGGAGTTTCACGGTACGTCACTGTGCCACAGGTGGTGACCAACCCCACGTACCGCAAAGACCGCTTTCTCATCAAGCTGAATGAAATGGGCTTTAACAACGAAAGCGCCACTGCCGTCATGAATCCGTTGGGGGAGCAGTTTTCTCGCACGGATCTCGCCACCTCTGTGGCGCGTATCCAATGCGAAACACAGTCCTCCAGTCATGATTGTCAGAGCACCTTGGAGTGTATCCAGTGGCTGGCGGATTCCAATTACGAGCTGCAGTTTTCGCCCAAGCTGGCCTTGAGTGAGCGCATCATCTTTCCGGTGTCTAAAAATGAAAGCAACGGCATCGAAGATGCGCGCTTTGTCCGCTTTACGGAAGATGACGGCACGGTCACTTACTGTGCTACATACACAGCCTATAATGGACGTGCCATCCTGCCTCAGCTTATTGAAACCCAGGATTTCCTGCACTTTCGCATTCTCACCCTGAATGGGAATGCGGTGCAAAATAAAGGCATGGCCCTTTTTCCCCGTCGCATCAATGGAAGGTACGCCATGCTGTCGCGTCAGGATGATGAAAATTTGTTCATCATGTTTTCTGATAACTCCCATTATTGGAATGACCCGCAGATGCTGCTGCGGCCCGCCGCCGCATGGGAATCCGTCAAGATCGGTAACTGCGGCTCCCCCATCGAAACGGAGGCAGGCTGGCTGGTGATTACCCATGGCGTCGGTGCCATGCGCAAGTACTGCATCGGCGCCGCCCTGCTGGACCTTCACGACCCCACTCGCGTTATCGGTCGCCTGAGTGCGCCCCTACTTAGCCCTGAGGGCCATGAGCGTGAAGGTTACGTGCCGAATGTCGTCTATAGCTGCGGCTCGCTCATCCATGGAAAGCAACTCTTCCTGCCCTATGCCATGAGCGACAAAGCCAGTGCCATCGCCAGCATTCCTGTGGAGACTATTCTTGCGGCCCTGCTGGCAGGTCAAAACTGAGAGAGTGCTGCCAAGCACCCTTGGGTTATCGTTGGCGGGCTATCAGCTCCATTTTTGTGACTTTCTTGAATGAAAAGTTAAGCTCAGCTGTGCCTCCGCCACGGGCTTCTACGTACACCTTCCTAAAATCTCATGTCGCAAATTTCGCGACATGCGCCAGACTGCCCACCCCTTTCCCATGTCAACCGAACGCAAGACCCTTGAAGAACGCGCCCAGATGTCCGACATCGAGCGCCTGCGCCACTCCTGTGCCCACATCATGGCCACAGCGATCCTGCGCCTGTGGCCGGACGCCCAGTTCGCCTACGGCCCGCCGATTGAAAACGGCTTTTATTACGACTTCAAGATGGCTCACCGTGTGACGCCGGATGATTTCGAGAAGATCGAAGCGGAGATGAAGAAGATTGCCAAGGAGAACCAAAAGTTCGAATGGAAGGGCGTCTCCCGTGATGAAGCCAAGGCCATGGCCGAAAGCGGCCGTCTCGGTGGACTTTCTGAGCGCCCTGGCAATCCGAGCGTCTTCAAGCTGGACCTCATTGATAAAATTCCAGAGGGCGAAGAAATCTCCTGCTTCCAGAACGGCGATTTCATTGACCTCTGCGCCGGCCCTCATGTCGGCTACAGCGGCAAGTGCAAAAACGTCAAGCTCACTTCCGTCTCGTCCTCCTTTTACCTGGGTGATGAGTCCAAAGGCCAGCTCCAGCGCCTCTACGGCACCGCCTTCCCAAGCAAGGAAGAACTGGACACGTACTTTGTGAACCTGGAAGAGGCCAAAAAGCGCGACCACCGCAAGCTGGGCAAGGAGCTGAAGCTTTTCCACATTGATGAAGACGTCGGCCAGGGCCTCATCCTGTGGACTCCCAACGGGGCAGTGCTGCGCCAGGAATTGCAAAACTTCATCGGCGAAGAGCTTCGGAAGCAGGGTTACAGCCAGGTCTTCACGCCGCATATCGGCAAGCTGGCACTTTATAAAACCAGCGGTCACTTTCCTTATTACAAAGATGCTCAGTTCCCGGCTATCGTTGAGCAAAACCAGCTTGAGCAGATCGCCCACGAAGGCTGTGGCTGCGCGGAAATGACCGCGCGACTGGATGCAGTCTCCGCCCAGTTTGCCAGCCAGCTCAACGAGCGTACTGGCACCGAGGTGATCGGTCCGGACCGCATCATGGATCCTGAAAAGTTGCTGGACGGTTTCCTCCTGAAACCGATGAACTGCCCGCACCACATCAAGATATTCGGCAGCCAGCCCCGCAGTTATCGCGACCTCCCGGTCCGCTTGGCGGAGTTCGGCACGGTTTATCGTTGGGAGCAGAGTGGTGAACTGAACGGACTCACCCGCGTTCGTGGTTTCACCCAGGATGACGCCCATCTTTTCTGCACCGAAGACCAAGTGGCTGCCGAGGTCCTCGGTTGCCTTAGCTTGGTCAAGATCGTTCTCAACACTCTGGGCATGACAGACTACCGCGTGCGTGTGGGCCTGCGTGATCCGGACAGCACCAAATTCACTGGCAATCCTGCCCAGTGGGATAAGGCCGAAGCCGCCTGCCGCGAAGCCGCCGCCACCCTAGGTGTGCCCTTCACTGAGGAGCCCGGGGAAGCCGCCTTCTACGGCCCGAAAATCGACTTCGTCATCAAGGACGTCATCGGCCGCGAATGGCAGCTTGGCACGGTGCAGGTGGACTATGTGCTGCCGGTCCGCTTCGATCTCAGCTATAACGGTCCTGATAACAAACCGCACCGCCCGGTGATGATTCACCGTGCTCCCTTCGGCAGCATGGAGCGTTTCTGTGGCGTGCTCATTGAGCACTTCGCCGGTCATTTCCCGACCTGGCTGGCTCCTGAGCAGGTACGCATCCTCACCATCAGTGAAAAGGTGGACGCCTTTGCCGATGAGATTTATGCCCAGCTCCGCGATGCCGGTCTGCGCGTGACGCTGAACAATGACGCTGACAAAATCGGTGCCAAGATCCGCAACGCCCAGCTCGACAAGGTCCCCTACATGCTCGTCCTCGGCGAGAAGGAAGCTGCCGCCAATAGCGTCGCCGTTCGCCATTCCAAGCGCGGCGACCTCGGTGTCAAATCCGTGGCCGATTTCCTTGCCGACGTGACTGCCGAAGTGAAGGAACGGAAGCTGTAAAACAAGTGATGCGTGCACCCCTGCCTGCCATCATCTGGCGGGCAGAGGTAACTCGTCACTTTTCTGTCGCTTGAGCTTGGATCCCGTGTGATGCAAGTGTCACGCTTCCGCCATGTCCCCCTCTCCGTCTTTTAAACTCCTCTTCGTCTGCCTCGGCAACATTTGCCGGTCGCCAGCGGCGGAGGGAGTGATGCGCCGGGTCATCACGGAGGCAGGTTTAGGTGATTTGGTGCACATTGATTCCGCAGGCACGGCCGGCTGGCACACGGGCAAGAGAGCGGACCAGCGGATGATGGTTGCTGCCACAGCGCGGGGTTTTGAGCTCACCAGTTTTGCCAGGCAAGTGCGAGATACGGACCTGGGTGAATACGATCTCATCCTTGTGATGGACCAGAGCAATCACCAGGATCTGCGCGCCTTTGACCGGGAAAGCCTGCATGGGACTAAAGTGCGGCTGTTTTGCGAATTTTGCAGTCGCCATGAAGAGACGGAGGTGCCGGATCCATACTATGGCGGTCCAGATGGTTTTGAAAAGGTGCTGGACCTACTGGAAGATGGCTGCGCAGGGGTGTTGAAGCATGTCCAGATGGCCGTGGCCTCGGTGAAGTGATTTGTGCTCGCCATCGGCAGCGAGATTGACTAAACCATGCCTGTCATGAATGCCCGCATCGCCCTGGTTCTTCTCTCCTGTATCCTCAGTATTGCCTCGGGCTTGGTCATTTCACGTGGGAAAGGGAGTCCGGAAGCCCGACGAGAAGGATTGGTCATCGGCCTCAGCATGGACACACTGAAGGAAGAGCGCTGGATCGGTGATCGCGACCTGTTTTTAGCCAAAGCAAAGGAGCTGGGTGCGGAGGTGCTGGTGGAATCTGCCAACAGTGATGACACCCGCCAACTCCGGGATGTTGAGAGCCTCATTACACGCGGCGTGGATGCCCTCGTCATCATCCCTCACAATGGTGCCGCCATGGCCCGCGCGGTGGAGATGGCCCACGCCGAAGGCATCCCCGTGCTGTCTTATGACCGGCTGATCACCGGTGCTGAGACAGATCTGTACATCACCTTTGATAACGTCAAGGTGGGGGAAGCTCAGGCCCAATTCATCGCAGACCGTCTGCCTGCCCAGGGAAAACTGCGGCTTATCCGCATCTATGGCGCGAAGACGGATAACAACGCAGTGCTGTTTAAACAAGGCCAGGACAACATCCTCCATCCTCTCATTGAATCCGGTCGCATCGAAGTCGTCTTCGAGGACTGGGCGGAGGACTGGAAGCCGGAGAATGCCAAGAAAATCACCAACGCAGCCATCACCAAAGCCGGGCAGGGGATCGATGCCATCCTGGCCAGCAATGACGGTACCGCAGGTGGCGCCATCCAGGCCTTGATCGAGGAAGGTCTTGCGGGCAAGGTCATCGTCACAGGCCAGGATGCGGATCTGGCTGGGTGCCAGCGCATCGTCGCCGGCACGCAGACGATGACGGTTTACAAGCCTCTCACCCTCCTGGCCACCCAAGCGGCGGCGCTGGCGGTCAAGCTGGCATCCGGTCGGCCAATCATCGCTCAGGAAGTGAGTGACAATGGCAAGGTCCAGGTGCCCTCCGTGTTTCTGCCCATCATCGCGGTGACCAAGGAGAATCTGCGCGAGACCGTCGTGAAGGATGGTTTCCGCGCGGAGAAGGATGTTTACGGAAAGTAAAAGTATCCGCCCATCTCTGTCCGCACTCAGGCCTCATGCGGGCCAAAGAAAACGGGCCGAACTCTTGCGAGTCGGCCCGTTAAAATGAACAGGAACTGTTTCTTTCGAAATTACAGGCCTTTGCTGACGATGTACTTCACAAGGTCAACGACGCGGTTGGAGTAACCCCACTCGTTGTCATACCAGCTTACCAGCTTGAAGAACTTGCTGTTAAGCTCAATGCCGGAACCAGCGTCAAAGATGGAGCTGTGCTGGTCGTGGATGAAGTCGGTGCTGACCACTTCGTCCTTTGTCCAGTTCAGGATGCCTTTGAGGTAGGTTTCGCTGGCCTTCTTCATGGCGGCGGAGATCTCAGCATAGCTGGTTTCCTTCTCAGTCTTGACGGTGAGGTCAACGACGGAGACGGTTGGGGTTGGCACGCGGAAGGACATGCCGGTCAGCTTGCCTTTCACTTCTGGAATGGCCAGACCGACAGCCTTGGCTGCGCCAGTGCCGCTCGGGATGATGTTGATGGCAGCAGAGCGGCCACCTTTCCAATCCTTGGCGCTTGGGCCGTCCACAGTCTTCTGTGTGGCGGTGTAGCTGTGGATGGTGGTCATGAGGCCTTCGGCGACGCCGAAACCTTCTTTCAGCAGCACGTGCACGACCGGAGCCAGGCAGTTCGTGGTGCAGGAAGCGTTGGAGATGACGTGGTGGTTGGCCGGATCATACTTCTCATGGTTCACGCCCATGACGATGGTGATGTCCTCTTCCTTGCCAGGAGCGGAAATGATGACCTTCTTGGCACCGGCGTCGATATGACCCTGAGCCTTGCTGCGTTCAGTGAAGAGGCCGGTGGATTCGATGACGATGTCCACGCCGAGTTCTTTCCAAGGCAGGGCGGATGGGCCTGCACGGACGGCTAGGCACTTGATTTCGTGACCGTCAACAACAAGGATGTCGTCTTCAGCGAGGTCTGGGCTGGACTTCTTGGAGGACACTTCTTCCTTGGCCTTGCCCTGGGTGGAGTCATACTTCACCAAGTAAGCAAGGTTGTCCGCAGGCACGAGGTCGTTGACGGCGACGACTTCGATCTCCTTGCCCAGGAGGCCCTGATCACAGATTGCGCGAAAAACGAGGCGGCCGATGCGCCCGAAACCATTGATGCCGATTTTGACCATTTTAGTGAGAGAGTGGGATTTGCGTTAACTCGATGCAGCAGGAAGCGCGCCGATATGGTTTGCATAGTGCAGGAGAGGGGGACCGTCAACTGGCGGGTTTGGAACTCCGGAACAGTGGTTGAGCCGGCAGGAGGGGGAAAAGTCTGAATTTTCCTCCTCACGGACTGCTGGTGAAGGCACTCGGAAAGATTGCGCTTTGCTGCCACCGTTTTACCCGTCCCAATGAAGCTCCTCACCTCCCTGCTGTGTCTGTTCTATTCGTTCGGCCTTTTTGCGGCTGAGCCACCGCTGGAACTCCAGGGTACCGACGGGAAGATGCACACACCCTTGGCCGCAGGTGATAAAAAGGCCATCGTACTGTTTTTCGTCTCTCCGTTTTGCTCCACCACCCGTCCTTTCATGCCGGAGATCAATGCCATAGCTGCGGATTACTCGGACCGCGCGGCGTCGTATCTGGTGCACTCGGATTCTGAAATCACCGTGGAAGTGGCCCTCCAGCATGCGGATATGGCTGCGGTGAAAACGACCGTACTTGTGGACAAGGATCAGCGGCTGGCCAGGCAGGTGCAGGCTACCGTCACGCCAGAGGCGGTCATCCTTTCCCCCGCAGGCACCGTGCTTTATAAAGGCCGCATCAACGATCTGTACTTGGGACCGACCAAGCGCCAGCGTGCCGCCTCAACGAAGGAGCTCCGTGATGCTCTGGACGCCGTGCTGGCAGGAACAGAGGTGACAACTCCCCATCCTGAAGCCCAGGGATGCAAAATCGGCGGCCTCAAATAGCCTGGGGCGTATATTCGGGACGTTTTAAAAGTGTGCGTCAGGCTTGACGTCCCTGACTGGAATTTGAGATGCTGGGTTAACAAACATGATTAACCGGCGCGTATTCATCGGCTCAGGCCTGGCTGTTCTGACAGGCTGCCGTCGAGACGAGGCCATTCCCAGCGGTCAGCAATTCACCATTGCTGAGCTGTCGCAGCAAATTCATCAGGGCAGCCTCAGCGCGGACAGCGTCTTGAAGCATTATCTGCACCGCATCAAAACCCTGGACCAAAGCGGACCTCGATTGCGGTCAATCATCGAGCTCAATCCAGATGTGGGTGCCGCAACGGGCAAAGGTCCCCTTCAGGGCATCCCCATCTTGATCAAGGACAACATCGAGACGGCAGATGCCATGGAAACCACCGCAGGCTCTCTGGCTCTTTTAGGTGCCCCAAAGCCTAAGCAGGATGCCACGGTGGTCAAACGTCTGCGTCAGGCTGGAGCCACCCTTCTGGGCAAGACGAATCTGAGCGAGTGGGCCAACATCCGCTCCCCAAATTCCACCAGCGGCTGGAGCGCGCGCGGCGGTCTAACCATGAATCCGCATAACTTGGCACACAGTGCCAGCGGATCCAGCAGCGGCTCCGCCGTGGCGGTGGCGGCTGGGCTTTGTGCAGCCGCGATTGGCACGGAGACGAACGGTTCCATCGTCAGTCCCGCCAGCGCCTGTGGCATCGTCGGGCTGAAGCCCACGGTCGGTCTCATCAGCCGTGCAGGCATCATCCCTATTACCCGTTGGCAGGATACCCCTGGCCCCATGACCCAGACCGTGTGGGATGCGGCCCTGCTGCTGAATGTCCTGGCCGGGAAGGATGACCGGGATCCCTACACCGCCAAGGCTCAGGTGGAAAATGACTATACGTTTAACCTCATTCCAGATGGCTTGAAAGGGAAGCGTCTCGGCGTGCTGCATTCTCACAGTGGTAAAAACCGCAAGGTGAAGAAGCTCTTCGCGCAGACTTTAGAAAAGCTCTCTGCCGCAGGAGCTATCCTGGTTGAAGGCGTCACCATCCCTCATCATCGTGAATCCGACTCCGCAGCCTGGGTGGCCATGCTCACGGAGTTTCGCCAGGACCTGAACCAGTATCTAGCGGGGCGCGGTGGTGTGGTGAAGTCATTGGCGGAACTCATCGCGTATAACGAAGAGTTTCGTGAGCAGGAGATGGTGCATTTTAACCAGGAGTTTTTCATCGAGGCCGAAACCCGCGGAACTCCCGAGCATCTGGCCAAAGCTGAAGAACTGCGCAAGCTGGCCCTTCGTCTGGCAGGACCGGAAGGCCTGGATGCCGCGCTGAAAAAAGATTCCCTGGATGCCCTCATCTGCCCCACCAATGATCCTTCGGGTCGCATTGATCTGGGCATGGGGGATGCCAATGACCGTGTCTTTGGCTCCACTGCCGCCGTGTCCGGGTATCCCCACCTCACCGTGCCGATGGGCATGGTAGCAGATTTACCCATCGGCCTCTCCTTCATCGGTAGCGCCTGGTCAGAGGCCCTGCTTTTGCAACTGGGCCACGCTTATGAACAGGTGCGTGAGTTTGAGCCGGTAAAGCTCTTTGGATAAAGATATATCTCTTTGTTAGGTCCAGCGGGCGGGCAAATGAGCGGGCCATCGGGAGACATGGGCGACGCCCTCAATACTACGCCGTCGCGGCAAGCTCATTCCGTGCCAGCCGTCCTCTTTGCCCATGCAAACCAGTCTGATGACGGGAGGGGTATAACGGATGGTGTGTCGGCAGGTTTCGGGGCGTCTGCGGCTGAAAATGCAGGCTGCCTATACGGATCTGCCGATGTGCAGTGGCTCGCAGCGTCTGTTGCCCCAGCTTCCTCAGCACCTGATGAAGCTGGACCAGGGTGATGCAGCTATCGGCCACCAACGCCATTCCAAAGGGCATGAGATGAACTTCCTGGGTGCTGGCCCGGCGTGCGAGGATGCCCTGCACATCCAGTCTGAAAGGACCGTTGTGGCCCTGGTCGCTCTTAACATCAATCTGGAGAGTGATGTGCTGCTCCTCGCCACCGGCACTTGATGGCATGACGGGAGGCATCTCTGCTGAAATCTGAAAATCGGCTGGCAGGCTGGCAAGCGCCATTTCAATGTCAGGACGCATGCGTCGTTTCGGCGCCACTGTATCCTCATAGTGACGGAGCAGATGATGTTTCAAAAGAATGCCGAAGCAGGAGATTCGCACGGTGGACATGATTCGGGGGAAGTTGGGTAGCCAAAGATTATGGGCGATGTTTTCATTGCCACAGTTCCGCCACGGGAGGAGCCTCAGCGTTACATGGCCGGGCAGTGGATGCGCTGGACTGCGGGAATTGATGAGGACCCTGAAGAAGTTGCAGCCCCTCATCCCCAGATGAGGGGCTGCTTCCCCTATGGCCTTTGCCTGGTCAAGGCCCTGCATTGCAGGGCGCTTGTCTAACGCCCGCACCAGACAAAAGATGGAAAGGCGAAATCGCCGTGTAGCCGGGATGGCTCGTTGGAGACCGGTGCGGGCAGCTTCGCTGCGCGAGGACGGCAGGGCTGGCTGGCCGTGCCTGGAATTTGCCTGTAGTGGCGGTAGGGAGCGTGGTCATGGAGTGACAAGGATGAATTTCTTCACACCTCCCACGGCAATGAGTCGGTCGATGCGGCAATTATGGCTTAATATCATACCGTGTCAATAGGAATTAAAAGTATTTTATTGCCCCTGTATTTCCTGCCTGGCCAGAATGTGACGGCCTATAAAACGCGCCTTCATTTGCAGTCGCATCCATCCCTGGCTGAGTGCAACATAAGAGCATGAAAGCCCTTATACTTTTTGGTGTGCTCGCCCTGCTCTCCGCCTGCACCCAGGAATCGCAAAACCAGATGAGCCGCTCTATTCAGAATTGGACGGGAGTCAATGGAGTCCTGGAGGTTTATGCCGGGGAGAAACTGGTGCGGAAATTCATCCAGGTGGATAAACTGACCACAGCCACTGCCACCACGGATGTCGTGTCGCGCCCCTACCGTTTTGGCTACGGTGTGCTGGATGAAAACCTGGACGGCGTGAAGAACAACGGCGAGAAGCGCGTGTACTTCGAGTTCAGTGATTATTCGACAAATTACATTTTCTACGAAAGCCCGCGCTAAGGCTCACTTGATTTGCCACTTCGATTTTCGTGAGCTTGCCTTTTTGTAAGCCTATAGTTTGTCGTTGCTGCGATTTTACTTCATGACCCGGTTGTATGATCACATCGATTTACGTGTCCCGAATCTCCAAGAGGCGACTCCTTTTTACGAAATGCTTCTGCCCGCTCTGGGATTCGATCAGCGTGTGGAAATCCAGGGCTGGCTGCAATTTGAAGGTTCGGACCCTGGCGTGACCGCGTTCTTTGGCGTGACAGAGGATCCAGCCCATGTGGCTAATCAAAACTGCATTGCCTTTTGGGCCAGCAGCAGCGTGGATGTGGACCAGATCGCAGAGGTCGCAAAGCACGCCGGTGCACGTCACATGGAGGGGCCCATGGAATATGAGCCAGGATACTACGCAGTCTTTTTTGAAGATCCATGTGGAAACCGATTTGAAGCCTGCCATCGGGTCAGGATTTAAGTATTCAGAGGGTGGCAGAGTTCCAGCCTTGACCTGCAGGGCTGCCTAATGGAGAATTTAGTGATGAAATCTTGCACGCTTCTGTTAGGCCTGATGTTTTATTCATGGGCGCTACACGCTCAGGATTATGTGCCCGGCAGACATGATAAAGAAGTCATCCGTCTGTTGCAGGAAATGGCTCGGGACCTGCCGCTGCAAACAACGGAATTAGAGACGGTAGCACTCAATTGTAGCGTGGCCAAAAAGGTAGGCTTGACCTGGGATCAGGCAGTGGCAGAAGCGGATGCTCGCTTCGGTAACTTACAGCCTCAGCGGGCGGCTTTTTTGCGGAAATATTTGGAAGTGGGATCCCCAATCGCACATCTGGATGAACTGCAATTGAAGGATTCTGGGCTCTCCACGGGTACGGGCGGGAGCACATCCCGGAGCTTAATGATGGATGAGAGGATAAAACCAGAGATGAAGATTACGGTCTGGATGTCACAGGATTTTTTGGTCGCTCCTGCGATGCTTGGGCTTGAGGAGGTAATTGTGAATGAAACCCTATATAAAGGGCTGCAATTCGACCTGCAGGACCGTCTGCTCTTTGTTGGGCGGGAGTTGCCACCGATGGAAGATGGAACACTTTTACAGTTAACCCAGGGGACAAAGGGCAGCGACGGCAAGTTTTATCATGTGGGGACGATCACCGGCCCAGGGAAGGAATCGGAGAGCATCTGGCTCAATGCGGATTTCACTCTGAGGGAACGGCAGGTGAAAGTGGAAAAAAAGATGCATTACCGCGAATTGTATGAAGAAGGGATACTTCGCAAACGTCAGCATTACAGTACACGCCAGACCAGCGGTGGAACAGAGACTTTTGTGGCACGGGAAGAGACGTTTTCTTGAGCCAACGATACTAATGATCCATCAAGAAAAGGGCATTTGTAGGACGATGAGTTGATTTAGGAAATTTCTCGACAGGAATCGTTCCCGCTCAATAATCGCCGCCAGCATGAGCGCTATTCACATCACCACAGGGAGCGGGCAGTCAAAAATCTATGAGGAGGATCAGGCCCGGGCACTTTGGATGGAAGGGCATTTTGGAGAAGGGACGCTTTTCTGGCGTGAAGGGATGGCTGAGTGGCAGCCAATAGCTATTCTTTTCCCACCCACGGCTGTTTACCAACCCACACCGGCCTATCGTCCCGGTATGCCGCCTCTTCCTTTGGACCCGAACCAAGGTGCAAACTCCGTTTTCGGGGCTCCCAATCAAGGGCCTTATCGGTTCGCCAAAGATCCCACGACCTTGACCAAAGTGTTAAAGGTCTTGCTCTGGCTGGAGCTTGCCGTCGTCGTTGTCAGTTTGTTGAGCGACTTTGCACAGATGTCCATGATCAAGTCTGGTGGTTTTACAGACGCTGAGGCAGAGGCCAATGACCAGCGGCAGGCCATGATAGGTGTCGCTTATTTGGTTGTGTTCATCATCACCGGCATCACTTTCCTAAAATGGATTTATCGTGCCAATGTGAATTGTCGCGGATTTGGTGCCCAAAACATGGAGTTCACACCCGGCTGGTCGGTAGGTTGGTACTTCATTCCATTTTTAAACCTTGTTAGGCCGTTCCAGGCGATGAAGGAGATCTGGAAGGTCAGCACCGATCCTCAACGCTGGCAGATGCAGCAGAGCGCTGGCATTTTGACACTGTGGTGGACGTTGTGGATCCTTTCCAACATCACGGGTCAGATCACTTTTCGCACCAGCATGGCGGTGAACGATCTTCCTTCTCTGGAGGTGGCTACATCAGCCTCCATTGCATCCAACCTTGTGGATGTTCCCCTGACTCTGGTGGCCATCACCCTCGTCAGCCGGATCTACAAAAAGCAGCATGCTCTTACGCAGAGAGTGTGACCGAAAGGGTTGATAAATAAGTTCAATTGAACAGTTGATATTCATCCTGATCCGCATCACTTTTGGATCTTGATCAGACTGTGGAAATCCGCCGTCAGATCAGCTTCAAAAGTGCAATTTATGCGGATCAACACCACCTTAACCATCATTTCCGGCGGCCAAACTGGCGTGGACCAAGGGGCCCTGGATGCGGCCTTGGATCTCGGCAGTCCATGTGGTGGTTGGTGCCCCGCTGGGCGTGTGGATGAGGACGGAATTATCCCTGCACGCTTTCCATTGCGTGAACTGACGCTCGGCGGTTACAAAGCGCGCACGATCCGGAATTTATGCACCGCAGATGGCACCCTCATAATCTATTTTGGTGACCTGGAAGGCGGGACGGAATTGACAGCTTCCCACTGCATAAAAATAAGAAAGCCTTACCGCCTGATCAACGGGTGCGAGATCTCCCCAGAGCGCGCAGCCGTGGTCGCCCGCGAGTTTGTGCAACGCCGACGTCTGCGGAGTTTAAACATCGCAGGTCCACGCGCCAGCCGTCGGCCGGAAGGTTATGCCTATGCTTATTCTTTGGTGAAAGGATTATTGAATCCCCCACCTGCACTGAATGAAAGCGTATCCGGCCGGTTGCCCGCAAAGGCCTTACTTGCGCATCAGGATGAGTATCCCAGCGATGAGGGCAAGCACTGGGACCAGAATACTGGCAGAACCCAAGCTCAATCCGAAGGTGCCAGTGATACCAACGATGATGAGGTAAATGGCTAGAAGAGATAAACCGAGATTGGAAGTGAATTTCATAACTATGACAAGATGTGATTTTTAATTCAGCGGTGCGATCTTATTCGGTGCTGGTTGTGATTATTCTTTCGGGCCGTCCTGGTAGAAGATAGCCATGGGATGGCGTTAGGGCTCAATACTGACGGGTGTACCAACGGATACCGTGCGGAAGAATGCCGCGGCCATGTAAGCAGGCATACCGATGCTGGCGTGCGTATCCGGGTAACCGGGCAGGAATCCTTCATGCAATCCAATACCGTTACCGATGCGCATGAATCTAGGCATGCTGGCCCCCACAAAGCGAGTTCCTTTAGGCCGAGGATCCCGTCGGGTATCCACGTTTTTGTGTACAATGCTTCCAGCTCCATTCACATAATCACCGTACAAGGAGGAGCGGTGCTTGGCGTCCTTTTCCAAAATGCGAAAATTTCCGGTCGCAGGTGACGTCCATTCACGCCCGGTTGAAATAAGGGATACGCCTGCCAGTTCATCACCTTTGTAAAGATAGGCCCTTTTCTTGGCGAGGCTGATTCGCACGGACGGGCTCCCTTCCAGGCTGTCACCGATCCAAAAGGAAACATAATCCGGCGGTGCAGGCTGAGATTGCTGAGCTTTTTTCAAATCTGCATAAGGCTGCGGGTTGACAGCGCAACTGCTGCCAAGAAGTCCTATGGCGAAGAAAAGCGGGAGGGAGCCATATTTGAGGAGATGGAGTTTCATACCTTATCATCGTGGCCCGAGCAGCAGGTGCCGATGGGGTAAACACCCCAGGGCCAAAATGCGTGGCATACTCGTTTCTAGTTAGGATTCTGATTTTCATTCTTCTAACCATGAAACCTTCCCCCGCTGGCGGGCTTGCTGAAAAGTATTTGGCGGCCTTGCACACTCATTTGTCCAAAGGTCCCCAGGCTGGGTTCTTGGCTGCGGGCGAAGTCGGCAAGCTGGCGGTCATTTTAAAGATGGAGACTCTTGGCATGGTGAAGGTGCATAATGATGCGCTCCAGGCCCTGCTTCTGCCTGACTGGCAGGCTACAAAGCGCCAAATAATGACTAATCGCGCGGAACTTTTTTTTGCGGAGGCTATTCGCGGGATTGAGAGTACACATCCGGCTGCGCAGAAGAGTAATGCCGACTTGAAAGACCTGAATGGGGAACTGGCACAGTGCATCCTGAACCTTGCTACCTCCAAGTTGCAACTGAAGGAAGGCGTGCAGCAGCGCAAGGCGGCAGAGAGAGAATTGAAGACGAGCCGCATCCTGGCGGCAAGGCTGCTCAAGGAATCCCAGGCCTTGCAAGAACATCTGCAGGATCTTGTCCGGCAGATTCTTGCTTCCGACGAGGAAGAACGTCACAAGATGAGCAAGGGACTGCAGAGCGAAATTGCCCAGACCCTGCTTTCCATTCACGTCCGGCTGCTGTCTCTAGACAAAGAACTTTCCATCAATGACGAGGAGTTTGAGAAAGCCATGTCTGTGACCCAAGGATTGGTGAAGGACTCGGTCACCATCATTAACCGTTTTGTCCGGGAATACGGCGTCGTGTATGAAAACTAAACCTCATTCCCGACTGCCAGGATATCTGCCCGCCTTGCGCAAGCATCTGGTAGAAACGCAAGCTCATAGCCTTGAGTCCGCGCGGAGGCAGGGATTGCGCGCTGTTAAGCTCGGCCTGGAAACCCTGGATTTGGCCAGGATCCATGAAGACGCATTGATCAGCCTCGTTCTCCCGAAAGCCTCTGCTCGGAATCTGGACCAAAGGTCGAAACGTGCAGGCGCTTTTTTTGCTGAGGCCATTGCCCCCATTGAAGAAACGCATCGTGGTGCACGTGATGCCAATGCTCAGCTAAAACGCACTATCGAAACCCTGACCCTGCGGACGGTAGAATTGGCCAATACTAACCAGGAATTAAAAAAAGAAATCATTCAGCGGAGAGCGGTGGAGGATTCCCTTCGCACTAGTGAAAAGACCTCCAGCCAATTGTTGGAAAAATCGCGTCATCTTCAGGAGGAACTGCGGCATCTCTCACGCCAGCTTTTGTCTGCCCAAGAGCAAGAGCGAAAAAGGATCAGCCGCGAGTTGCATGATGTCGTGGCGCAGACCCTCGCCAGCATCAACCTCCGGCTGGCCGGCCTGCAAACTCTGAATACGGCTAACATTAAAGAGATGCGCCAGAAGATTGTGGTGACCCAGCGGCTGGTGGCCAAATCCGTGGACATCGTGCATCGCTTCGCCCGTGATTTGCGCCCGGCAATGTTGGATGATCTTGGCCTCATCCCTGCCCTTCAGTCATCCATGAAAGGCTTCATGGAAAGGACTGGGATCCGCGTAGAACTCACAACCTTCGCCGGGGTAGAACAGCTCAGCAGCGTCACCCGTACTATGCTGTACCGGGTGGCTCAGGAAGCTCTGGCTAACATAGCCCGCCACTCGAAAGCTAGTCGCGCAACGGTTATCATTCGCAAAGCCAGGCACAGCATTCAGATGGAGATTCATGATAACGGCCAGGGCTTCAAGGTGGAAGGCGCCGTATTCGCCCGGAGCAGCAAGGGGCTGGGTTTGTTAGGCATGCGAGAGCGGGTGGAAATGGTCGGAGGTACCTTTTGTGTAAAGTCGGAACTGGGAAAAGAAACCACACTGTTGGTGGAGATTCCTCACAGCATTCGTGCTGGCAGGATCGCGAAAAAGAAAACCCCTAACCTTTCCCTCAAATGCCCATAGAACGAATAACCGTGTTGCTGGCAGAAGACCACACCATCGTCCGGCAAGGACTACGGGCGCTTCTGGAACTGGAAGGTGACATGCGAGTCATCGGCGAGGCTGAAAACGGACGCCAAGCGGTGGAACTGACTCGCAAACTTTCCCCGGCTTTGGTGGTGATGGACATCGCGATGCCTCTGCTAAACGGTCTTGAAGCCACACGCCAAATTCTTGCGGAGAAACCTGCCACCAAAATACTCATCCTCTCCGCTCACAGTGATGATGCCTATGTAAATCTGGTTATGACCCTGGGTGCCTCTGGTTACCTCATCAAACAAACAGCGGCACGCGTCCTGCCGGAAGCGATACGTAAGATTCATCAAGGCCATTCCTTCTTTAGTCCCAGCATCTCACGACGACTGCTACAGCAGAAATCATCACAGCGAGGAGACCCGAATGTTAGAAAAACAGCCTCACCATTGACCTCCCGTGAAATGGAGGTGCTTCAACTCATCGCCGAGGGGAATGCGAATAAAGAAACGGCAGAAGAACTGAATATCAGCATCAAGACGGTAGAAAAACATCGGCAGTCCCTCATGCATAAGCTCAACATTCATGACACGGCCAGGCTGACTCGTTACGCCATCGCCACAGGCATCATTGAGAGCAGTGTGCAGGTAACAATCATTTGAGCAACCGTTACAACTGCCTAGGTGGGGTGTTCACCCCATTGCGGAATCTAGTGGCCAGAAGCTATCAGATGATCATGAAAACAAAGCTCAACCACAACGAAATTTCATAAGTGAGATACACTGTATGAAAGCACTCGTTTATCAAGGGCCGGGAAAAAAATCTCTGGGGGATGTGCCTCAACCAGTCCTCCAGGAAGCCACGGACGCCATCGTACGTATAACAAAAACGACTCTTTGCGGTACCGATCTGCACATCCTCAAAGGCAATGTGCCAACCGTGGCAGAAGGCCGGGTCCTCGGGCATGAAGGCATCGGCGTGGTAGTGCAGGCAGGATCTGGCGTCGTGAGGTTTAAAAGCGGAGACCTTGTCGTTATTTCCTGCATCACCGCCTGTGGTCACTGTGAGTTTTGTCGCCGAGGGATGTGCTCCCACTGTGAAAAGGGTGGATGGATGTTAGGAAATACCATTGATGGTACCCAGGCTGAATTTGTCCGCATCCCTTTTGCTGATAACAGCCTGCACCCTATCCCCGAAAATGCGAATGAGGAAGCGATGGTGATGCTCAGTGACATCCTCCCCACCGGTTATGAATGCGGGGTGCTCAGCGGTTGTGTAAGGCCTGGAGACAGTGTGGCCATCATTGGCGCTGGCCCCATCGGATTGGCAGCTTTGTTGACAGCCCAATTCTATTCACCTGCGGATATCATCGTGATAGATCATGACGAGCATCGGCTGGATGTGGCCAAAAAACTTGGTGCCACTAGGCTGGTGAATAGCAGTAATCGAGGGACAGTGGAAAAGGCCATGGCGATGACCATGGGCCGGGGTGTTGATGTGGCCATTGAGGCGGTGGGACTGCCGGAGACATTTGAAATCTGTCAAAGCATCATCGCCCCCGGCGGGCACATCGCCAACATCGGCGTGCATGGACAAAGCGTGCCCTTGCATCTGGAGCGGCTATGGAACCAGAACATCACCATCACCACCCGGCTGGTGGATGCGACAACCACCGCGCTGTTGCTCAAATCGGTGGTGTCAGGAAGGCTCCTTCCTCGGCAACTCATCACTCACCGCTTTCCATTTGGCGAGATACTTAGCGCCTACGACATCTTCGCTAAACCGTCTCATGAGAAAGCTCTGAAGATCATCTTAACCAATAGCTTTCCAGAAATGTCGGCAGGATAAAAATGACCTGCCGACATGTTCAGGGGTGTTAAACCGTGAAGGCAGGCAGTTTCACGATCTTGCCTCCGGCCAGTGCGGATTCATGGGCGCAGAGACCTACGCATGTCCAGTTGGCGGATTGTTTGGCATTGGGGAAGGGGGCGCGGCCTTCAATGAGCGCACTGGCGAATTCGTGGGCTAAGTGGGGGTGACTGCCGCCATGCCCGCTCCCTTGCACGAAGCTGAGATGGGTCTTTTTGCCCAGGTCATAAACGCCCTTAGTGGTGAAGTCGCGAATGGCTTTTGGCAGGCGCTTAGCGTAGTCGGGCGCTTTGACAAGTTTGGGGATTTTGTGTTCCGGAAGCTTGGCCGTATGAAGGACCAGCGGCTCGTGTTCGATGAGTGGCCACTCGATAGATGCCTTGTCACCATAGACATCAATGCTCTCCCGGTATTGGCGGGCGGTATCGAAGAGGCTGCGGATCACGCGAGCACTGAGGTCGCTGTCCTTAAATTTCACATGGGCGGTTTCGACAGCAAAAGGGGAGCCGTATTCTTTGACCAGCTCTGGACGGATGGTGCCGGAGCCAAAACAGCTCACGTATTCTGCAGGGGTGCCGGCGAGGGCAGCCACGGGTCCCACACAATGAGTGGCATACCACATGGGGGGCAGGCCGGGCCAGTAGTTAGGCCAGCCATCCATGTCCTGCTGATGGCTGGCTTGAAGGAACTGAAGCTTGCCCAGGACGCCTTTTTCATACTGCTCCTTCATGTAAAGAAACTCGCGGGCATACACCACTGTCTCCATCATCATGTAGCTGAGACCTGTTTTTTTGACGAGGTCACAGATTTTTTTGCAGTCCTCAATGTTGGTGGCCATGGGCACCGTGCAGGCAACGTGCTTGCCTGCCTGGAGGGCTTCGATAGACATCCACCCGTGATCTGGAATGGGGGAATTGATATGGACGGCATCAATCGCCGGATCCTTGAGCATCTCGCGGTAGTCAGTGTAACGGACGTCCACGCCGAAGGCATCACCGATGTTGTTAAGCTTCTTGGGATCACGCTGGCAAATGGCGTAACAAACCGTGTTGGGATGGCGCTGCCAGATGGGGATAAATTCAGCCCCGAATCCGAGGCCGACGACGGCGATGTTGAGCTTCTTCTTGGTGGCCATGGGGTGCCCGTTATAACGGGTTGAAGCAGTAGCATGAAAGGACAAATTTTAGGCCCTATCGGACGTGGCTGAACAGAGCTCTCGGCCCCGATAACAAAAAGAGCAGCACGCTCTCGCATGCTGCTCCTTAAAATCGCCGGGGTTTCACCGGTTGACGTTGGAGATCAGTCCCCGCTTTCGGCACGCTCAATGCCACCACCAAAAGCTTCTTTGACTGCCGCGACCTGATAGTCGCGATTCAGTTTGGTGATCCAGCGCACGCTGATCTCCTTCGGGCACGCAGCTTCGCACTCGTATTGGTTGGTGCAGTTTCCAAAGCCTTCCTTGTCCATCTGGCGGACCATGCCGAGGGTGCGGCGGGCCTTTTCAGGTTGGCCCTGGGGCAGGGAATTGAGCTGGCCAGCTTTGGCGGAAACGAACAGCATGGCACTGGCGTTTTTACACGCAGCCACGCAGGCACCACAGCCGATGCACTCCGCCGCGTCCATGGCCGAGTCAGCGACTTCTTTGCCAATGAGGATGCTATTCGCATCCGGGGCAGCGCCTGTGCGGACGCTGATGTATCCGCCTGCCTGCTGGATGCGGTCAAAGGGAGTCCGGTCCACGATGAGGTCCTTGATGACCGGGAATGCGCGGGCGCGGAAGGGCTCGATCCAGATGGTGTCCCCAGTGCGGAACTTCCGCATGTGGAGCTGACAGGTCGTGGTGGCTTTTTCTGGACCATGAGGCATGCCATTGATGGTCATGGAACAGGCCCCGCAGATGCCTTCACGGCAGTCGTGGTCAAAGGCCACTGGCTCTTCGCCCTTCTGAATGAGACGTTCGTTAACGATGTCCATCATCTCCAAAAAAGAAGCATGATCGGGGATCTCTGGCGCTTCGATGTCCTGGAAGTGGCCAGGCTTGCCTTGGTTCTGACGCCAGATTTTGAGGTGAAGATTGAGTAGGGACATAAACGGGACGGTGGGGGATTTTAAAAAAGTAAGTTCTGGTCAGGCACTGAGGGCTAGGTCAATGTCCTGGCAAATCTGAATTAGATTCAGGTGAATCCATCGGGTGTCGCCAACGTAATACCCGAGGGCTTCATCAGCATGTTCCTGCAGCTGTTCAGAATTAAACAGACGACGTGAAGCAAGGGCCAGGATATCAGACTGATCAGAAGGCGAAAAGCGGGCGATTTTTGAAACGGCCAAATCCAGGGCGCTAAATACTCGCAGATGAATTAACCGATGTTCGTTACCGATGTTTTCCCATTCGACACTAAGTTCACGGTGATCTGGATGGAGCAGAGCAAAGGTATCGTTGTAAGTGGGATCGAGATAAATGCTGGAAGCCGTGTTATCCTGTCTCATGTAACTGACGGCCAGTTGGTCATAAGGGAGTAGCAGCCGTTTGGAGAAGGTGGCATCCACGTCGTCTGTATAACGTGAACCGCAGTAGTAATGAACGGCCATTCCTCCAGCCAGGTACATTTGTACTGGTTCGCCTTCATAACCTCCCCGGCGAAGAATGCTGTCCAGACGATCTAGCATTTCCCCAAGGGCTTCCGTGAGTTCGGGATGCAGGTTATGCATGGAGCAGCCTCCTTTTAAGCATGTTGGAAAAACGAAGGCAGTCAAAATGGACGGACTGCACCAAGGATTCAAAAGAAGGAAGCGGACTCGGAAGAAAACTCTGAGCCAGACGAATCAGAGATTGTTTGTGTCCATACCAATCCACGCCAGCGAGGAATAGGCAGACGGTGGCCATCTCTTCAGCGCTCACAAGCCGTGAATCCAACCAAGAAGATTCCTGAAACGCACTCTTCTGGCGCGCACAGAAATCGAGAAGGCTGGCTTCGGAATCGCGGGTCATTGCAAGATCGGTAGGAGGAATTAAATCACTTGTAGCTGCGGACCGAGAGATGGACTTCTTCGAAGGTGAGCTGCTCTTTGTTGAGGATCGGCTTGGAGAAGTCGCCCGTGTATTCCCAGGCGGCGGCGTAGCAGAAGTTTTCGTCGTCGCGTTTGGCTTCGCCATCCGGATACTGGTATTCGGAGCGGAAGTGTCCGCCGCAGCTTTCTTCACGATGACTGGCGTCCAGGCAGAGGAGTTCGGCGAACTCCATGAAATCGGCCACGCGCCCGGCTTTTTCCAGCTCAGGGTTGGCTGCGGCACCGGAGCCGGGGACTGTGACGTTGGCCCAAAACTCTTCACGCAGTTCAGGGATGCGCTTGAGAGCTTCGGCCAGACCGGCCTTGTCGCGGGCCATGCCGCACTTATCCCAGACGAGGAGGCCAAGTTCACGGTGGAAGCTGTCCACACTACGTTTGCCCTTGCTGTTGAGAAAACGGTTGGTCTGGTTCTGGCAGTCTTCCAGAGCTTTTTTGAACTCAGGATGGCTGGTGGTCACGGAGCCGGGGCTCTGGGTGACCAGATACGGAGCGATGGTGGTTGGGATAACGAAATAACCGTCGGCAAGCCCCTGCATGAGGGCGCTGGCACCGAGGCGGTTGGCACCGTGGTCAGAGAAATTGGCCTCGCCCAGCACATGCAGGCCGGGCAGGTTGCTCATCAGGTTATAGTCCACCCACAGGCCACCCATGGTATAGTGCACAGCAGGGTAGATACGCATCGGCTGCGTATAAGCGCTTTCACCTGTGATGCGCTGATACATTTCAAAGAGGTTGCCGTACCGCTCGGCGATGGTCTTCTGTCCAAACTGGCCAATGGCCTCGGCGAAGTCCAGATAGACACCACGTCCGCCTGGGCCTACACCGCGACCGTCATCGCAGGCTTCTTTGGCCGCACGGCTAGAGATGTCACGCGGGGCCAAGTTGCCAAAGCTAGGGTACTTGCGCTCCAGGTAATAATCACGGTCAGCCTCAGGTATCTGGGATGGGGACTTGCCGATGTCGGCAGGATTTTTCGGCACCCACACACGTCCGTCATTGCGCAGGGATTCTGACATGAGCGTCAGCTTGCTCTGATACTCGCCACTGACTGGAATGCAGGTCGGGTGGATCTGGGTATAACAAGGGTTTGCAAAATACGCGCCCTTCTTATGTGCACGCCAGGTGGATGTAACATTGCAACCCATCGCATTCGTGGACAGATAAAAAACGTTGCCATAACCACCAGTGCACAGCAGCACGGTATCGCCAGAATGAGCCTCAATCTTGCCGGTGACCAAGTCACGAGTGATGATGCCCTTGGCGTGGCCTTCGACGACGACGACCTCCAGCATTTCCATGCGCGAGTACATCTTCACGCCACCACGAGCGATCTCTTTGTTGAGTGCCGAATAAGCACCCAGGAGGAGCTGCTGCCCAGTCTGGCCACGAGCATAAAACGTACGACTCACCTGGGCACCGCCGAATGAGCGGTTGGCGAGGCCGCCACCATATTCACGGGCGAAGGGCACACCCTGGGCAGCACATTGATCGATGATATTGACGCTCTCTTCCGCCAGACGATGGACGTTGGCCTCGCGGGCGCGGAAATCGCCGCCTTTGACGGTGTCGTAGAACAGGCGGTGAACGCTGTCGCCGTCGTTCTGGTAATTCTTCGCGGCATTGATCCCGCCCTGGGCGGCGATGGAGTGGGCACGGCGGGGGCTGTCCTGGAAGCAGAAGCACTTCACCTGGTAACCCAGCTCAGAAAGCGTGGCCGCTGCGGAGGCCCCGGCCAGACCGCTGCCGACGACGAGCACGGTATATTTGCGCTTGTTCTTCGGGTTGATCAGCTTGGAGTCCTGCTTGTGATTGGACCACTTTTGAGCCATCGGGCCGGAGGGGATCTTAGAGTCGAGAGGCATGGCGAGGGAAGGGGAAAAGAACGAGTGGGGCGGGTGATGGATGCCAGGATTATCTGCCGTAGCCAAAGACCAGGATGGCAATAGGGATGGAGCAGTTGCCCACCAGGATGAGCAAGGCGAAAGCCATGCCGGCTTTCTTGATCAACGGCCAAGTGCGATGCGTGGTAAGGCCGAGAGTCTGGAAAATGCTGGCCACGCCATGACCGAGGTGGCTGCAAAGAAGCACCATGGCGATCACGTAAAAGACGGAGGCTGGCCACCAGGAGAAGCCATCAATGACCATCTTGTAAACATTGTGGACGCTGTGGCCATTGAGGTCATAGCTGTAGAGCGCCGGGTTGTTGTATTCATTGCCCACCCGCACGGTGAAGTGCATCAGGTGGTAAATGATGAAGGCCAGGATGGTCAGGCCGCTCCAGATCATGGTGCGTGAGGCAGTGCTAGAGACCTGAAACTTCTGCTTTCCATACGCTTCCTTGCGGGCAGCCCGGTTGGCGACCGTCAGTTGGATGGTCGCGACAACGTGAATGACCACTGCCACCAGCAGGCCAATACGGGCGATCCATACCCCGGCTCCATGGAGGGAGGTTTGCAGCATATGGCCGTATTCATTGATGGCCTCCGGACCGGCAAAAACGAGCAGATTTCCAATCATGTGCCCGAGAATAAAGGCGACAAGAATGATGCCTGTCAGGGCGACAAGGATTTTCTTGCCAATGGAGGAGCTGTAAAATCGGGATAAGGTGTCAAAAACGGCGCTCATGGGTGGTATCTTTTCACCTTGGCAATACGAGCCATTCGTGCAAGCCGCACATCAAATTTTCGTTACTTCTGATCTTGCGAAACGATGTCATTATCCTGCGTTTCAGCAGGTTTCCTCATATGTGATGGGGGATATTGTTTAAAAGTATCCGATTTGAAGGCTTTCCTTTGAATCCACCCCTGGCATTTTTACTCATGTCTCTGCCGAATGAGGAACTTCTTCAAAAGCGCCTGACCAAGCTCCGCATTCGTGAGGAGGACTTGCAGGAGGATTTTGTCCGTGGCAGCGGACCCGGCGGGCAAAAGATCAACAAGACATCATCCACCGTCGTCTTGAGGCATGTGCCCAGTGGTCTGGAAGTGCGCTGTCAGCGCGAGCGTTCTCAGGTCATGAACCGTTACTGGGCTCGCATGGAGCTGTGCGACCGCATGGAGACCATCCAGGCCGAGGCTAAAATGTCTCTGCAAAACGAACGCGAAAAAACCCGCCGCCAAAACCGTCCTCGTCCCCGTGGCCTCAAAAACCGCATTCTAAAGACGAAGAAAAACCGCTCTGGCGTGAAAAAGAATCGCGGCCGCGTGAGTGGGGATGATTGAAAGGAGCAAGCTTAAACTTAGCCCACCAGCATCCCTTCATGCAACTTCAGCGTTCTCCCCATACGGGCAGCCTGGGCGGGGTGATGGGTAACCATAACAAGGGTTGTACCCGTAGTTTGCTGCAGTTCTAAAAGCAGGCTGGTCAGAGATTCAGCGTTCTTTTCATCGAGCGCTCCGGTCGGCTCATCCGCCAGGATCACCTTGGGCTGGTTGATCAAGGCACGCACCACCGCCACTCGCTGGCGCTCGCCGCCAGAAAGCTGGGCGGGTTTCCAATTGAGACGGTCCTGCAAGCCCACGGATTTTAAGAGAGACTCTGCCCGCTTCTGGAGTGTGGCCGCATCCGGTTTTGTCTTCAGTGCCAGGGTCGGCAGCAGTACATTTTCCAGCACCGTGCACTGCGGCATGAGATGGTGGAGTTGGAAGATGAAACCCACCTTTTCACTGCGCAGCGCCGCCAGTTGTACTGGGCTGCTGCCAGCGATACTGGTTCCATCAAAGACGTAATCCCCCTCGTCCGGCACATCCAGTGTGCCGAGGATGTTGAGCAGTGTGCTTTTACCGCAGCCAGAAGGGCCGACGATAGCCACCGATTCCCCCGCCTGAATGGTCAGGGAAACATCACGCAAAACGGGCACCACGTTGCCGCTTCCGGGTTCGCGATAGGACTTCGATATGTGGGAAAGGGAAATCAGAGACATGGGCGCACTCAGGATAGAAGCATGGCAGGACTGTGGAAAGAGGAAACGTCCCGGAACAGCCGGGTGATGCAAGGCAAATGCAGTGCTGAGTCCAATCGGCGCATCTCCATTATACCGCCACACTGCACTCGCCGGCCTACATCAGCGTTTGCGAGGGTGCCGTATCTGTCCTCTGGGCATCGCCGCACGCTTTTCTGCTTGGGCGATGAATCGCGCTTGACGGGTGCGGGCACGTTGCAGAACCCAGCCAAGGAAGCAGATGAAACACAGGACCAGCAAGACATTGCTGGCACGCTCCCACATCAAGCCTGTTAACCAGGGCTGGCTAACTACGGCCTGCGCGGTGCCTTCTTGAGTGGCCACCGCGATCTCAGATGCATCTGGATTGGGATAGTATCTAGACTTCGACCCTGCGATGATCGCGAGGAAAGCCAGGAAGAACGCGGTGCTTAGAAAAGGAAATGCTTTCATGACGGACTATGGACTGTCAGATGATGGAGCAGCCCTGTCTAGCCTGAAAGTAGACTAGACACGTCGCTCAATAGTTAACGAACAATCAGCCAAAACCATGAGGTGCGATCTTTCAGCGTCGTGCCACGCATATCTTCACTCATTAGCGGATAGTCTGCGGTGATCTGGCTGGCGGGTTCTTTTGTGGTCCAGACCTGAAAGGTGATGGGCTGGGTCGCTGGCGTGGCATTACTGGCAGCCACGAGTTTCAGCACGACTTCACCACCCTTCACGGGCACCTCCACATCCGGAGCATGCACCCCGGCGGGTAAGCCTGAGGCCCGGGCAATAAGCGGTTCTTTAAAACCGTTCAGCATCTTGACATTCATTTTTACACCAAGGGTTTTCCCACACTCCAGGATCACCGGTTTTCTTTCCGGCAGAGTCACGGAATAAGTGGGCTTAGGTAGGCCAATTTCCATGATATAATGGTGGTTAGGTCCACCACGGTGAAACTGGTCTTCGACAATGAGCTGATGCGCCCCCTCTGCGGTTGCCGTCCATGCCACAGTGGGATCCGCCTGGTCCCCTTGGTCGATAGAGGTAACGATAATCTGGCCATCCGGCCCTTCTACTTTCAGTGTGGCATCCAAAGGCAGGCCCAATTGCTTCGCTTTGATCCGTGCCTGCATTTTTTCACCTTTCTTTTGGATCAGCATATAGCGGTCCACATCCGTCTTATCAAGGATCCGTCCAGCGGCCACCGTGCCAGATTGGACGGGCGTGGCCTCAGGTGCAGAGTTATTGGGCTCCTTTTCCAGGAGGGGTGGCTTCTCTGTGGTAATGACCTGGATCGGCTGGATGCAGTTCTTGGGATCTATCAGGGTATCATTGCCACTGTGTCTAATTGTGGATGCATCGATAGTTAAGTGGGCTTTCTTTGGATCAAGATTGTAGCCTAACAACTCCACCTCCGTTTTCCCCTGGCGGGCTATAGCCGCAGGATAAACCTGGGTAACGACGGGGCCTGTGCTCAGGTGCAGACGATAAATGGTGTTGCTGCTGCCTGTAAACTTGATGTCCGCCGCCGGAGGGTGAATGAACCCAGCAAGCTGGACAGTAAACAGTCCGTCCTTTTCCGCCTGGAAAGCGAGCATGGGATCCAGATTGCGCCCATCACTCACCGTGAGGACACGCCTACCCTCGGGATCAAGGATGTGCGCCATCACATCCACGGGAGATCCCAACGCATAGGCCTCTACGATTGCGACGAGTGTCTGTCCTTTTTTGAGTTGAACACTGTATCCATCCACATCTCCGCGCTCGCCCAGGCGGGCATTGATGCAGACGGGCAGTTTGGTGATGACCTGCCCTTTGCCAGCTTCATTGTTAGGCTCCGTCTCCGCCAGTTCCGGGAAATGGCCGATGCTGAAGGGGCGCGGCTCAGAAACGCCCTCGTTATTGTAGGCATACACCAGATGAATGCCGGACTGGGCCCGTGCGGTCACTGTGGACTGCCATTCACCCTTCTTGCCAGTCGGTATAAAATGGACCCCGCTTGCCTCTGTCCACAGGCTCACCTTGTCATCCAGTTTGCCTCCCGTTGTAAGGGTGAAGCTGGTCCCAGACTGCCCGCCAGCTGGGAAGAGGGAATCCAGCTTGGGCGGCTCAGCGTGGAGCAGTGGGGCCAGGGAAAGGAGGAGAAAAAAGGGGGCGGTTTTCATGGCATCTGCAGATGCTGGCACCGACCTCGCTAGTGGCGGAGTCGGTTAAAGAGTAAGCAACTACAGGAGTACCTATTTCAAACAAATGACCCCCACTCGCTTCTTCCATGAAAGCGGTCTCTATGCTGCTGCTTTACGTGCTGCCGTGACCAGGCTCATGAAGAGCTTCTTTTGCTCTGCCAGGGCGCTGACAAGGTCCACAGGTTTGCCGCGTGCTTCCAGCAGCACCCAGCCTTCATAGTCTGCTTCCACCAGCAGTTGGGTCAGTTTGTCATAGGGGTAGCTGCCTTGATTGACTTCGCGGATATGCGCCGTTTTGCCCAAGTAAGGCAGCACTTTCGCGAAGTTCGCCTCAATTCCTTCTCCTTTGAGATCATCTGGATTCGAGTTCCAGCACACGCGCACATTATCCCGCGCAGCCACTTCCATAATGGTCTTGTTCTGGCCCAGGTCACACACATCGCCATGCACTTCCAGGCGGATTTCCTGGCCAAACCCCAGCGCGTAATCCCCCAGCTCCGCCAGGGCCTTGCCAATCTGCTCCAGCGTTTTTTCCACCGGTACATCCTTGGGCAGATTATTCGGTTTTACCTTCACTCCGCTGCCACCGATATCATGGCTGAGCTTGATGTACTCCTTGGCGCTGGCGATGTTTTTCTGGAGTTCCGCCGCGTCCGGGCTGTGAAACATGGCATTCGTGCCCATGCCGAGCACTTTGACGGAAGAGTTTTCAAACCGCAGGCGGACTTCTTTCCTCTGCTCAGCATTCAGCGCCGGTTCCACTTTATGAGCATGCTGTACTCGCAGTTCCACCCCCAGCACATCCGCAGCTTCGCAGTTGGTGATGAGTGTTGGCAGATCCCATTCCGCTCCCCACATATACGTCACTAGGCCAAATTGAATGTTCTCCCCTTTGTAGCTCAGCCCGGCTTCCTGCGCAGCGAGGAAACCAGTGGCGCTAGTGCCCAGCAGAGTGGTGAGGAAATGACGGCGGGTATTCATGGGAAGAGATAATGAGGGTGGTAAAAAGAAGCCGGACACGCGGTCCGGCTTCCATGACTTTATACGGCTTAAGTGTGGCCTGTCTTCTGGATCAATGCGCCAGGAATTCATCCAGCGCCGCCTGGGTGATGCGATATTGCGTGCCGATCTTTTTACCCTTGATGTCGCCAGCCTCAATGCTGGCGATAACGTCTCCCTCGCTTACGCCCAGCACCTCTGCCACCTGCGTGGGGGTGAGGATGCCTGCATTAGCCACTGCTGCGGCCGGTGCAGAGTTGGGAAGCTGTGGCGGTGTGGCTCCACCTGCGGCCGGCGTGGCCTGAGGCCCGTTGGCGTTGAAAGCGCCTTGAGCGAACATCTGGTTGGCCATGCCAAACCCCATGGCGATTTCAGCCGCAGCTCCGGCTGGTCCGCCGCCGCCTTTGGCCATTCCTTCGGCCATCTGGAACTTCACATAATCGTTTAGATTCCCCACAGCGCTCATACTGCTGCGCTTGTCGATGGCTGCCTCCACCTCTGGCGGCACGCTGGCATTTTCCAAAAGGAAGCTGGTGATCTCGATGCCATACTTGCCCATCATCGCTGGGTTGATCAGTGGCAGCAATGCCTCCCCCATTTCACTGTAGCGTGTGGCCAGGTCCAGCACCGGCACCTTGGCCGAGGCCAGTGCATCAGTGAAGACGCTGATGATGCGGCTGCGCATCGTGTCGGCAAATTCATCCAGGCGGAAATGATGGTCAGATCCGGCCACTTCCTTGAGGAAGATTCGGGGCTCAATGATGCGAAAATCAAATGTGCCAAAGGCGCGGACACGGACGATCCCGAAGTCCTGGTCCCGCATCATGATGGGGTTGCTAGTCCCCCACTTGTTACCGGTAAAAAGTCGGGTGGTAACGTAATAGATGTCCGCCTTGAAAGGGGATTCAAAACCATACTTCCAGCCCTTCAGCGTGGAAAGGATCGGGATGTTATCTGTCACCAGATCATGCTTCCCAGGCATGAAGGTATCCCCAAACTGCCCCAGATAAACAAACTGAGCGATCTGCGATTCACGCACGATGAGCTGCGCTCCGCGCTTGATTTCCTTGTCCTCATCCGGGAAACGCCAAGAGAGCGTATCGCGTGAGTCGTCCGTCCACTGGATGATTTCCAGAAACTGTCCCTTGAGGTAATCCATGAGGCCCATAGTCGTATAAGTATGTTTTGAGGGTTAAAAATAGCGAACTCTTACAGTCAGAATGAATGCTGAAACCTATCGTCTTAATTGGCTTCGGCGAAATCAGAAACTTGGATATCCATGTTGAGGAATACTTTGCCGGGCACCGTGATGTCGCAGCGGGAAACCTTGCCCGTGACCACCAACTCCGTGCCAGGACGCATCTTTTCCAGAAGTCCTTTAGGATCTTGTTTGATGTAGAGCTGGATGTTCGTATCGAACATGACGCTACCGCAGCGGATGCGTTCACTGTTGGAGTTGGCTCTCCAACCCTGGACGTTCCCCTGCTGCGGGAAGGACCATGGGATGACCTTATCCACCTTCAGTTTGAACGTGGTTTCCTTGGTCACTTCTGCCGCCACCAGTTTGCTGGAGATCTCTGTGGCAGCCACCTGCTTCGTGCTGCCGCGCAGTTTAAGGATGTCTTTTGAGGGGATGTCCTCCAGCACATCCTCCAGTTCACGTGCCTTCGCCTTTTCCGGCGTTTGTGCCTGAATGTTTAGAGTTCCCAACATCAGGGCCAGACAAAGCGGAAGTGAAAAAAGAGTTCTCATGGATTTGCTAGGAGCTGAAGGGGATGTTGTTGAAGGACACCGGTGTGGAATCAAGACTGCATAGACAAAACGCGCTTTAGTGTCTGTCCGTTACGATTCCACACCGACTTTCCACTCAATGCTTCAAAAGCCAGTCCGTCGTGCGCGGATTGAAATCTGCTAGGCATTCCCAGTGGAAAGCATGACCGGCATTGTCATAAAGATGGAGATCAGCTCCAGGGATCGCCGCCGCCACTTCCTCGCCCATCCATTTTGGCGTGAACACATCGTCCTTGCCACCGATGACCAGCGTCGGGCACTTCACGTTCTTCAGTTCGCTGATGGTGTTATGTGTGATGGCAGCTGCGGCCTGCGCTTCCATGGCGTGCACAGGTTGCGGTGCCGCATTGGTGGCCGCATCCTTCAGACCTTGCTGCATGTTGTTCCAGCAGTCATCATTGTCGAACCAGGGCTTCGTGAAGATGAGCATCTGCACATAGTGCATGAAATCTTCCGGCCGCATTGTCGCCTTGCACTTCATCATGTGCTGCCAGGTATAAAGGCCGAAGCGGTCCTGCCGTGCCCAAGTACACATGAGGATCATGCTCTTCACTTTCGCAGGATGCCGGATGGCCAGTTGCTGGGCAATGACCGAACCCAGAGAGCAACCGACGATGCGTGCCTGCTTGATGCCCAGTTGATCCATCAGCCCGGCGTAATCATCCGCCATCATGGCCGAGGAATACGGCCCTTCAGGCTTGTCCGTCAGCCCCACCCCGCGGTTATCCCCCAGGATACAACGGAAATGCTTAGACCATTCCGCCGCATGCGCTTCCCAGACCCCGCCCGGAGCTGTCACACCCATGATGCAGACCAGCGGTTCCCCGCTGCCGCGTTCTTCATAATACATCTGGATTCCGTTGGTGCTGACGTGGGGCATGGATATGGAGGATAAAGTGTTCAGGTAAGCAGGATTCAGGGTTCACCCCTGAAAGGCTCCCTGGATTTAGCGGAAATGAAACGATGCGCCAAGCAAAAGTCTCGCTGAGAATTCAGGCGGCTGAATTTCACATTGGCTCTCCGCTGCATTTTTGAATACTGAGCTCTGCTCACGGTGAACTGAGCACTCCTTTCTCCATACCTCATGTCCTCCCCCCTCCAGCACCTGCTCATTTCCGCCTCCGCAGGTTCGGGGAAGACTTATCAGCTTGTCCGCCGTTATCTGCATCTGCTTGCCCTCGGTCAGGAGGCGGAGGGCATTGCCGCCATGACCTTCACCCGCAAGGCGGCAGGGGAATTCTTCAGCCGTATCCTGCAAAGGCTGGCGGAAATGGCAGAGCACCCGGAAAGAGCCGCCGCTTTTTTCCAGGACAGCGCACCGCCGGTCGCCTCCGCTCAGGATTTCAGCCTGATGCTACGGCGCATCACCCGGCGCATGCACCGCCTGCAACTGGGCACCATGGACAGCTTTTTTGCAAAAGTGGCCGCCTGCTTTCCCATGGAGCTGGGCCTGCCCGCAGGTGCCCGAGTGATGGATGAAGATGAAACCCGCCAAGCCCGCCGCGAGGCCCTGGACAGTCTTCTGGATCGTCTCTACCAGGAATCCGATGACTCCGCCCAGACCACCCTCATGGAGGCCTATAAGCAGGCCACCTTTGGCGCGGAAGAAAAGACGGCGGACAGCGCCCTCCAGGACTGGCTGACCAGCGGTCTTACCTTGTGGGATGATTCCACTCCTGGCCCCTCAGGCAGCAGCGGTGCGGATTCGCGTGGCTGGGGCGATATCGGGCGCATCTGGTCCCAACGGCTGGAAATGGGTTCCATTCAAGATGCCATCGCCGATGTCCGTGCGACGTTCACTCCCCTGAGCGGACCTGGGGCTGAATTGCTGGAAGAGACGCTTACAGAAGCTCTCGAAACCATGCCCGGCATGACGCTGCCCAAGCGTGTGAAAGAGTTGCTAGAAAAAGCACAGGAGAACTGGAGCGACCTCCTCGCCGGGGATGCGGAACTGATGTGGATGCGCAAAAAAACGCCCGTCACCGGTGCGGCTGCGCGTGCTGTGGTTAAGCTCGTCCGCACTCTCATGGCCCGGGAATTTCTCGTCCGCGCCAATCGCACCAGTGGACTGGCTGCAGTGATGACGATGCTGGCGGGCGAATATGCCCAGCGTGTGCGGGCACGTGGTCGCCTTTCCTTCTCGGATGTGCAGCGTCTTCTCTCCCTGGCTGCCCAGCAGGAATCCCCCTGGGTGACAGGGAAGGGGGATTTGTGGTACCGTCTGGACGGCCGTCATCAGCACTGGCTGCTGGATGAGTTTCAGGACACCAGCCGGGTGCAGTGGCGTGTGATTGGTGGCCTGGTGGATGAAGTCATTCAGGATGACTGCGGGGACCGCAGCTTCTTTTCCGTGGGGGATCCCAAGCAGTCCATCTACCTCTGGCGGCAGGCGGAGCCGGACCTCTTTGATGACATCCTCTCGGCTTATCCTGCCAGCGGCGGCCGCGGTCTGCATACTGGTCTGCTTAGCCAATCCTTCCGCAGCGCCCAGCCCGTGCTGGATACGGTCAATGCTGTGTTTGGTGACCGTACTGCTCTGGATGCTCTATTGCCTGAAGGATCGCTCAAAGGCTTTGCCTTCGAAAATCACACGGCTGCACAAAAGGGCCTTACTGGCCACGCGGCCCTGATTTCTCCCGCTCCAGACTTGGATGTAGAAGACCCCGTCGCGCATTTGACAGCGGATTTATTAAAGCACATCCAGCCCCTGGAGCGTGGCCTTTCATGCGCCATCCTCGTCAGGTCTAACCAAGAGGCTCGTCAAATGACAGAAGCTCTTCGTGCCACCACTGGCATGGAAGTGGTGTGTGAATCAGACCAGCATCCCTGCACCGATAATGCGATAACCCTGGCTCTGCTTTCCTTGCTCACTCTGGCTGCGCATCCAGGGGATAAACAGGCCCTGGAACATCTGCGCATGACTCCCCTCTGGCCGCAGGTAGAGACCACCACAGAATCCAGCCCCTACACCATCGCCAAGGTCCAGGGCCTGGTCTTTGAAAAAGGCTTCGCTGCCTTCATGGAAGAATGGACCCCGCGCATCTGGTTGGTACATCCTCAGATGGATGCCTTTCATGCGCGCCGTCTCGCCCAGATGGCCGATATCGCTGCTGAATTCGATACCCTCGGTAGCCGCGATGTGGATGCGTTCATCGAGTTTGCACGCGAGTATCCTTTACGCATCCGTGGTGGTGCCCAGGCCGTCCAGGTCATGACCGTTCATGCATCCAAAGGCCTTGAGTTTGATGTCGTCATTCTGCCCAGTCTGGACGGCACCGCCATGGACACACCCCGGCGGGAGGACTACCTCGTCAGCCGCAGTGCGGAAGGGGTGAATTGGGTCCTGGAAACTCCGCCCAAAGTCTATTCACAACTGGATCCCACGCTCAGCGCCGGTTTGCAGGAAACGAGACGCCGGACCGCTTTTGAATCTCTCTGCCGCCTTTATGTGGCAATGACCCGTGCCAAGCGTGGCCTTTATTTCATCACCGAACTGCCTCCGAAATCCGGTCGCGCTCTCAAGGAATCCAAGCTCCTCCGTGAAACCCTGGGGCGCGAAAGCAGCCGTCCTTTTTCTCAAGAGAGCCAGGGCATCGTCGAATGGGAAACCGGGGACGCAAATTGGTTTGCAGTACAGCCCTTTGTCCCGGCTCCTTTGCCAGAACCAGTCTTGTTACACTCTCCGTTAGGCGCTTTGCTGCGCGAAACCCAGCCTATGCCTCGCCGCCGCACTCCCTCCGGGGAGGAGAGTTTCGAAGTCAAAGGCAGCGTTCTTTTTGGTGAAGGTCGCGAGCCCGGCCGCCGCTTGGGGACTCTCGTTCATGAACTCTTCGCCGAAATCGAATGGACCCCAGATCCCGTTGCCCTGGAGCAAAAATGGTTGGCCAAGGGCCTGCTCACTCCCGATGATTTCAGTGCTGCCGAAGGTCCCGTCGCCAATGCGCTGGGCATGGTTCGGTCAGTCATCTCCTCAGCAGCTTGCGCTCCCGCTTTTACCCGGCCAAGCCCCCATGCTCAAGTCTGGCGTGAGCGCGCCTTTGATCTCGTTTTGGACAAGGAATGGATCTCCGGCACCTTTGACCGTGTTATCCTGGACCGCGATGCCAGTGGCCAGTGTACGAGTGCCTGGATCGTGGATTTTAAAACCGATGTGGTTTCCGATGATGCCTCTTTGCAGGAAAAACTGGCGGGTTATGCCCCCCAGATCGCGCTTTATCGCAATGCCATCTCTAGGCTTTCCGCAGTCCCTGAAAGTGCCGTCCGTTGCAGCCTCCTCTTCACCCGGCTCCAGCGGCTGGTTGACCTGTGATTTTTCTCCAGCGTATCTGCTCAGTCAGCTCTTGACTGGGTCCGTGTGATGACGAGCTGCCGCAGCAGAAGTTCGTTGCTGTCTTTGTCTCCAGCACTGAGCCTCAGGGTATCGCCCAGGGTATCTGCGTGGAGGGTGATCTGCCCCAACCGCAGCAGTCCATACGTGTTTGCACCCGGAGTCGTCTTGCTCTCATCCAGAGTTGCCTCCAATCGCTGACCGCCCAGAGTAACTCGGAGAGGCATGGGCTTCGTCAAAGCCGGGCAGGCGTAATTCAGGACAATGTCATAACTGCCCGCTGGCAGTGCCTCGATTCTCCAGTCAATCTCTCCGATGGCAGCCGCTTCGGGGCTTGCACTACCATCAGGCGTGGGGGTGATGCTACGTGCCAGGGCAGGAGTTAGCGCGATGAAGGCACGGCCTATGCGGGGAACGACTGGCGGGGGCGGAGTCACCGGCATTTCTGCAGGCGTTTTCAGGGATTGCACCGCCGCCGATAGATCCACGACCCCGCCACTGCTGATGATTCCCTGGATGCGCGTGATTTCCAATTGGTACGGTGCTGGGTCTTTGGCCTGGGCCGCCAGCTTTTGCAGATCCGTGATGTACTTGCTCAGCAGCGGCACATGCTTGGCCCGCAGTTGGAGCTGGTAGATCGTTTCCATCTGCCGCAGGCGCGAGTTTTCAGCACTCGCTGCAACAGGGGCGGAATTCACAGGCAGCGCCACTTGCGCCATTCCTATAGCAGGAAAGGCAGAGGCCAGCAGGCAGAAAACAAAGTAAGGCAGTTTCATCGGTTGGCCGCCTCCGATATTCCCCAGGCTCCAGGGGCTGGTTTCTGTCGTCTGGCAGCTTGCTCTCGTTCTAACAAAGAATCGTACAGGCCATTTTCCATCATCCCCCGCCGCTCCTTTGGAGGCATGACCGCAGCCAGTCCCTGATCAACGAGCACGTTTTGGAAAAGGCCAATCTCAGGCAGAAAGACCAGTGCGTGGGCGATTCCATCCTTGTCTTTGCCAGGCCTCACCAGCACTCGCAGGGCCTTGCCCTCCAGATACCCGGCGGTGAATTCCTGGGCTGCACGGCCCAGCGGCGTCACATCACTTTCCCCAAGATCAAAGTGCTTGGAAAATTGCCGCCCCGCAGCCAGATCATCCACAGGAGCACATTGCACCCACATCAGGCGAATATTCAGAGTGCGACCCTCATGCTCAATGAGAAATCGATCCCCACGATTGCCTGCATCCGCGACAAAGCGCGCACCATCCAGATCCTCAAAGCCATTCAGCCCCCCATTGTTGACCAAGATCCTTAACGGTCCCGCCGCCTGCCCTCGGCTGTTTTCCATCAGCTTCAAAAGTCTTTTGGATTCAGCTTCGGCGGCATCCTTCAAGGCTGAATTCCCCGTCGAAAACTGCCGAAGACTCTCCAGATAGCTGTCCAGAATCGGCTTCTGTACGGCCGCCAGTGTCTCGTTCATGGATTTTTTCAAATCCTCCAGCGAGGGGCCTGCTGCCGCCGGGCTTGTGATCGTCGGAGCCTCCACGGTAGCGGGGACCAGCCTCAGATTGCGCAGCCTCAGCAGATTGCCCGGATATCCTGAGGCCGCCATCAGCCGCAGGGTCACCAGACTTCGAGTAAAGTTGACCGGCCCGATTTTAAGCGATTCAAAAGTTGTGTCATCATGGCTGAGCCTCAGTTCAAAGGATCGCCGGTTTTCCGCCGCTCCCGGCAGCAAGGACACCTCGAAGAAATCAAATGCCGCACTCTCTTGCGGTTGCGACCTCCCCGGTACCAGCGTTCCGGGCAGGGAAGGCAGTTCCACCAAATTGGCTTCCAGTTCCAAATAATATTTACCAGGAGAAAGCCGCAGGTTGGCCCACTCCGCCCCGCTGCCGCTGGTCCGCCAACCTGTGATCAGGTCCCCACGAGTTTCTGCCGAGCCGATCAACCTTGCCTGCGATGGCAGGAGAGGAAACGACAGGTTTTGTGCCAGTGTGGTATCATTGGTTAGGTAAAGCGCTTTCAGCTCCGCGCGCCTCTGCTGCACTAGACGCGCCTCTTCATAGTCCGCAGTCTCCGCCAGCTCCTGCTCGATCTTCGCCAGCGCCCTTTCATATTGGTCCGTCAGCGTCTGCGAATCCGTCATGACAGATCTCAGAAACCCTGCTCGCGCCACCGCCAGTGGTGCCGGATCTGGGGTCTGTGCCCCTCCCACTCCCACGATGCCCATGACGATACCTGCCATGGTAATGGCTCGCCAAAGGGAATCAAATCTGGAGGTCAGGGAAGACATGATCATTTGCTGGCAGGCACCAGTTCTACGGAAAGCAGGTGCATCAGGTTGTCTTTCAACACCGTCTGGGCAGTGATTTTTAATGGGCCGGATCCCTCAGTGATCTTCAATGTGCCCAGATTCTTTTCCTGCGGACCCTTTAACGTCGTTTCCACCTCGGCTTTCAAACTGAAGCGAGTTTCTTCCACAGTCAAAACACCGCCTTCCAAGGGGCTGCATCGGTAGCGCAAAATCACCTCGTAGCCTCCCGGCGGCAGGTTTCCCAGCTTCCATTCTGCCGCCGCACCCGGCTTGGACCAGCCGGTCAGCGCTCCGCCTTCTCTCCGTATGTCTTTGAGCACAGCCGCATCAATCGGCAGGCGGATACGGTCAGGCAGCAGGCTCGCCGCGATGGATTGCTCCCGCGTTTGCAGCAGCAGCAGTTCCTTGTCCAGTCGTTCCAGCTCCATTTCCAAGCGCTTGCGCAGATCTCGTGCTTCGATGGCTCCCGCGTAATCTCTGGCCTCCACCCGGCTCTTTTCCAGTAGGATGAGCTCAGATAGATGCTTCTTCAATGGTGCAAGACTGCTTTCCAGGATGCTTCGCTGAAAAGCCAGCCTCGTCACATCCAGCGTATGCTTCGCATCTGGCTCGGCAGCAGGTACGGCTCTCGCTGGGGCTAGCAACGCCAGCCCGCCAAGCCACAACCAACAGCCGGAGACGAGCGCGAGATTCACAAAAATGAGAATAGATCAGAAATATTGCCGTTCCCAACTCAGGATCGGCCTTTTTGAAGTTAGCCATGCTCAGCCCTGTGGCAAGGGGCTTATGCGCTCAGTCCTGCTCTTGATAATTTGAATAAGAGTATTTTGGCTGAATTCATAAGTTTATGCCTCGGTTTAAAGCAGGATTGAGAAAACAATCTGCGCTTGGCACAAAGACCCGTTCCCTCCCACTTCAGTCCTGCGTATCCCCGCAGCAACTTCTCCCCATTCCCTTGGTTTCAGCTCCAGCTCCATGAAAATCCCTCTCCTGCCCGCCCTTCTCCTTGCTTCTACCGCAGCCATTCAGGCAGCAGACTGGCCCCGCTTCCTCGGACCCACAGGGGCAGCCATCGTGAAGGAATCCGCCGTACCGTTGACTTGGTCCGAGACCGAAAACATGGCATGGAAATTTGAGTCCCCAGGCCCAGGTTCCTCCAGCCCCATCGTTGTCGGGGACAAAGTCTTTTTCACCTGCTGGACCGGTTATGGGGATAAAGCGGAGGCTAAAGACCCCTCGAAACTCCAACGCCACCTCATCTGCCTGAATCTGGCCGATGGCAAAAAAAACTGGGAAGCCATCATTGCCTCCAATGCCACGGAGGATCCTTATGAGGGATTCATTACAGAGCATGGCTACGCCACCCATACTCCTGTCAGCGATGGGGAGCGCATCTATGCTTTCTTTGGCAAAAGCGGTGCTTATGCTTTTGATCTGGAAGGTCGCCAGCTCTGGCATACTCCCTTGGGCACGGGTTCTGGTAGCCGCCATTGGGGTTCCGGTGGCAGCCCCATTCTTTATAAGGATACCGTCATCGTCAATGCTACCGATGAAAGCAAGGCGCTCTATGCTCTGGATAAAAAGACCGGTAAACAAATCTGGAAAGCCGGTGGGGACAAAATTGACCTCGCCTATGGCACCCCTTCCATCATGGAATCTGGAGGCCGGACGGATCTCGTCTTCGCCATCGCTGACGAGATTTGGGGAATGAACCCAGAGACTGGCAAGATGCGCTGGTTTGCCACGCATAACCTCCCCGGTAACATTTCTCCATGCCTCATTCAGGACAATGACCGCCTCTATCTATATGGCGGTTATCCCACTCAGGGCAGCGCCGCCATCCGCCTTGGTGGCGAGGGGGATGTCACCTCCAGCCACATTCTATGGACTAGCAAAAGCAGTTCCTATGTCCCCACCCCCATCCTTCACGCGGGCCGTCTCTACGTCATCAATGACCAGGGTTTCGCCCTCTGCATGGATGCCAAAACCGGAGAAGATATTTACCGCGAGCGCGCCATTGATTCCGGCGGCGGACGCGGCCGTGGCAAGCCTTTCTATGCCTCCCCCGTGCTCATCGGCGACCGCCTTTATTGCGTCTCCCGTCGCGGTGGTACTTACGTCATTGCGGCCAAGCCCACCTTTGAAAAACTCGCCCACAATGTCATTGCTGGCGATGACACCCAATTCCACGGCACCCCCGCCATCGCCAACGATTCCCTCATCCTCCGCAGCGAGAAAGCCATCTACTGCATCCGCGCCAAGTAAGCTCTGCATCTCATGACCAAAGCACCCAGATGAGTTGGACTTCCTCGTAACGGGCTAGCCATTACTCCTTCAAAACCTTCGGATCAGGCACCGCCATGGACATAATCACGCCTGCGGTGAGGATGAAGGCCACGATGGAAACGCTTACGGCCGGATCCAGATGGTAACCAAAGGCACTGGCGATGAGCTTGAAGGAAACAAAGATGAGCAGGATCATGATCGCCTTGTCCAGCGCCCACAGCCGGCTCTGCGCGGCCACGAGGAGGAAATAAAGACTGCGCAGACCAGCCGTGGCCCACAGGCTGGAGGTGATCATCAGATACGGGTCCCGCACCACGGCCACGATGACCGGCATGGAATCAAAGGCGAAGACCACATCGCAGATCTCAATGCAGAATAGGCACAGGAACAAAGGCGTCACCCCATGGGAAAAGAAATGGCCGCTTTCGATGGAAGGATTCGTTTTCGTCACCTTGCGCATCAGGTTCACTGACCAGTGGTTCGTATAGTCGATCTCCACTGCATGGCCGGAGCTCTTCCACATCTTCCGCACCGTCCACAGAACGATAAGCGCGAAGGCGATGAGCACATACGGGCTCGTATTAGCAATGAAAGCCCCCAGGCCCAGGAAAAACACCCGGAACACGATGGCTCCTAAAATACCCCAATACAGAATACGGTGCTGGTAGTGCTGGTTCTTTTCCAACGTCAGCCCGAAGGATTTAAAGATCAGATAAAAAGCAAACAGGTTGTCCAGCGCTAGCGCCTTCTCCAGTACATACCCCGTCGCGTATAGGCTCACGGCACCAGATCCATCCAGCATCCGCGTCATCCCGCCGAAGTTTTCTTCACGTGGATTGTTTTCAAAGCTCCACCACACATAGCCGGCGAATGCCGCTGCACAGCCCACCCAGATCAATGACCACTTGAGCGCGTTGCCCATGGTGATTTTTTCACCCTTTTTGTGAGTGAGCAGGTCCACCAAGACAGCCACCACAAATGGAATCAGGAAAGCCAAGATGTCCAGGGCGGTGATGGCTTTGAATGCGCTGAGGGAATCTTCAAACATAAACAATGATTTGGCTGACAATGAATACGGATTCCAAAGCAGGAATGACCCCGTCGGCGATTAGAACTGCCGCTCAATTTTATCATTGCAAACGATTCGTCAGGGTACCTACCGCCCGCTCATAGCTCCCAGGAAGTTGAACTGCATCAACTCCGCAGTGGACACACGCCGCTCTGGCGGGCATCCTTCACCCCATATTTCCCCTCTTTACCCCCTCACACTGCTATGTCCATGGACCCTGAAATGACGATGCTGGAATGCGAAGACTCGATGACCAAAGCGGTCGAATTCGCCATTCATGAATTTGCAGCCGTGCGCACCGGCAAAGCCTCCCCAGGCCTGGTCGAAGGGCTGGACGTACACGTCCATAGCTACGGCTCCCACATGAAGCTGAAGCAGCTCGCCATGATCACCACGCCGGATTCCCGCCTCATCCGCATTGAGCCCTTTGACTCCGCCACCCTTCATGACATCGACCGCGCCATCCGCGAATCCCGCCTCGGTCTCAATGGCAGCATCGAAGGAAAAGTCATCCGCCTGCCCATTCCCGCCCTCTCCCAGGAGCGCCGTGAGCAGATGGTAAAACTCGTCAAGCAAATGGGGGAGGAGGCCAAGGTCCGCGTCCGTGCCGCCCGCCGCAATGCCATCGAAGAACTCAAAAAAGGCGAAAAGGATAGCATCATCACTGAGGACGATCTGCACCGCCTGGAAAAAGAAGTACAGGCCATGACGGATAAAAAAATCGCCGATCTGGACCAGCACATGGCCTCCAAGGAAAAGGAAGTCCTGACGGTGTAAATCCTCAGGTTGAGGGCTACATGGCTCCAATCCTGCACCTCAAAAACCTCCCGCTTTTTTGCCATGCACGCTCCCGCAGATTTTCTCGATCTCAACCACACCCAGCACAGCATCCTCTTCCCGGCCAATGAACCGGTGTGGGCCGCCCTGACCAAAATCGTCTCTTACCTGGACTTCCGCCTCCAGCGGGAAATGCGCTGCAGCATCCCCCAGGGCGCATTCATTGGCGAGGATGTATTCATTGATGAAGGCACCACCATCGAGCCCGGCGCCGTCATCAAAGGCCCCGCCTGGATTGGTAAAAACTGCATGATCCGCGCCGGATGTTACATCCGGGAAAACGTCATCGTCGGCAATGCCTGCGTCCTCGGAAACTCCTGCGAATTCAAAAACTGCGTCATTTTCGACCACTGCGAAGTCCCCCATTATAACTACGTAGGCGATTCCGTGCTCGGATACAAAGCCCATCTCGGTGCCGGCGTCGTCCTTTCCAATGTCCGCCTGGATCGCGGGGAAGTCACCATTGCAGATTCCAAAAAGCCCATCTCCACCGGCTTGCGGAAATTTGGAGCCATCATTGGCGACCATGCTGAGATTGGCTGCAACAGCGTCATCAATCCCGGCTCCCTGATCGGCCGTCGCAGCATCATCTATCCCCTCAGCAGCTTCAGCGGCATTCTGCCCAACGACAGCATCCTCAAGACCCGACAGCAGCAGGTCATCGTCAAACGCACTGTTTAGACCGTCTAGAAGATCGCGAAAGAGCCGCCCTGCCCGGTGCGATCTTTCTGTCCATCCCGTCATTTCCCCCGGCCTTCGCCCTTGCTCAAATCCCATCGGCCAGCTAATCTCCACGCCCCACCATGCCAAAAGTTCTTCGCATTCTCCTCTGGACCGCCATCTCTGCGCTGGGCGCAGGAGCCGTGGCATTTTCCGCCTTTCATGAAGGTGAAACCATCAATGCCCTCTGGCTGGTGGTCGCAGGGGTGTGCTCCTTTGCCGTTGCCTACCGCTTTTACAGCAAGTGGCTCATCACCAAAGTGCTGGTCCTGGATGCAGAGCGCGCCACGCCAGCCCATACCAAACAGGATGGCAAAGACTTTGTGCCTACGAACAAGTGGGTCGTCTTCGGCCACCACTTTGCTGCCATTGCAGGCCCTGGCCCCCTGGTCGGCCCCGTGCTCGCAGCCCAGTTCGGTTATCTCCCTGGCATGCTCTGGATCCTGGTCGGTGCCACCCTGGGCGGTGGCGTCCATGATGCCATCGTGATGTTCGCCTCCATCCGCCGCGGTGGAAAATCCATCGGCCAGATGCTGAAGGATGAAGTCAATTCAGTCGTCGGCTTCGTGACCATGATCTCCGTGCTGCTCATCATGACCATTCTGCTCGCCGTGTTGAGCTTGGTGGTGGTGAAGGCCCTGGCCCATAGCCCTTGGGGTCTGTTCACCATCGCCATGACCATCCCCCTGGCCTTCATCATGGGCGTCGGCCATACTATCTTTAAGGTAAGTGTGCGCACCGTGACCATTTTTGGCATCGTAGGCCTGATTGCCAGTGTCTGGGGTGGCAATTACCTGGCGGACTGGGGCATGGAGGCAGCGTTTCGATGGAAGGATACCCACGTGGCTTGGGCCATCATGGTTTATGGTTTTACGGCTTCCGTACTGCCGGTGTGGATGTTGCTGGCTCCGCGTGACTACTTGAGCACTTTCATGAAAATCGGCACGGTGGCCGTGCTGGCGTTAGTAGTGCTCTGGGTGGCACCTGAGTTGCAGATGCCGAAGCTGACCCGCTACATCGACGGCACTGGCCCAGTAGTATTAGGCAAAGTCTTTCCATTCCTCTTCATCACCATTGCCTGCGGTGCCATCTCCGGTTTCCATGCTCTGATTTCAAGTGGTACTACCTCGAAGATTTTGGATCGTGAAGACTCCATCCGCAGTGTGGCTTATGGCGCCATGGTGACGGAAATGCTGGTAGCGCTGATGGCCCTGGTTGCCGCCTGCACAATCGCTCCCGGTGAATACTTCGCCATTAACTCTGGTGCGGCCAAGATCGTGCAGACTGACCCGAGTCAGGCTGCTGCGGTGACGAAGACCATTACAGACGCTGGTTTCCCGGTCACAGCAGAGCACATGGCCCTGCTGGCCAAAAACATCAAGGAGGACACCATGTTCGGCCGCACCGGCGGTGCGCCCACGTTTGCCGTGGGCATGGCCGAGCTTTTCTCCCGCGCTTTTGGCCCAGGCTGGATGAGCTTCTGGTACCACTTTGCCATCATGTTTGAGGCGTTGTTTATTCTGACCACGATTGATGCTGGCACGCGTGTGGGACGCTTCATTTTGCAGGATTTCATGGGGAACATGTGGAAACCGCTGGGCAATACCCAAAGTCTCCCCGCCAACGTCTTCGCCAGCGCCCTCCTTGTGGCCATGTGGGGTTACTTCCTCTATCAAGGTGTGGTGGACCCAATGGGCGGCATCAATTCCCTCTGGCCGCTGTTTGGAATCGCCAACCAGTTGCTGGCGGTGATCGCCTTCTGTCTTGGTACTACGCTTCTGATCAAGATGGGTAAAGCGCGTTTCTTACTGGTAACGCTGCTTCCCTTGGCACTGCTCATGAGCGCCACCTTTACAGCCGGCTACATAAAGCTGTTTGATGCTGATCCAAAAATGGGCTTCCTGGCTCAGGCCAAGGCTGCTGGAGCTCAGTTGGCGGCTGGTGGCGGCACGGCTGCAGAGATAGCCCTGTGGACGCAGAAGCGCTATGATGGCATTGTGAACTCCTGGGTAACCGGCTTCTTCCTGGTGGCCGTGGGGATCATTTTCCTCGGTTGCCTCATCGAGTGGATCAAGTTGCTCAGCGGCTCCAAGCGCGCCGTTCTCCACGAAGATCCTTACATCCCCGTGACTGGCGAAATCGCCTGATCCATCCTTCTTGCGTGTCCCGGCCCCGTCCGGGCGCGTCCGGCGTTAGAAAGACGTTGCGGCATCCCCGTCCCGCCCTTCCTTATCCGCCATGCGCTGCCCTGCCTGCCGACATCCCGCGCTGGAGCATGATCCAGCCTGCTCCCGGTGCGGATTCTCCCTGGAGGCCATCGCACCCACCATGGGCATCCCACCCATGCTGGAGGCCCCGCTGGCCGACCTGTCCAATGTGCTTTCCGCCAGCGAGCGCCGCGCCGCCCTCAGCACCATCCACATCCTCCACCAGCGCTTTCCGCAGGTCAGTTTCGCCGCCGTGCTCTTTGACCTCACACCCGAGGTCGCACCCGCCGTCCATGCCTTCTGGCTCTTCAACCGCGGCAGCCTTTTCAGCGCCGTCGAAAGGGCAGGGGACAACCATGGCGTCCTGCTCCTCATCGATACCCCGCGTGACCGCGCCGTCGCCATGATCGGTTACGGCCTCGAGCCCTTCGTCAGCGAGCTGACCCTCGAAGTCTGCCTCACCGCCGCCTCATTATCCTTGGCCAAATCCCGCTACGGAGCCGCCATCGAAGCCTTCGTTCGTGAGCTCGAGCGCCAGCTCACCACCCTCCTGCACCCGCTACCCCGCACCTTTGGTTATTCCGAAGACACCCTTTGGGCCGATTCCGCCACCCGCACCCCCGATCCCTCCCTCCCCGCCCACATCGGCACCGAGGATCTCTATTGAGCCCGTCCGCCCTGGAGCGCGCGCGTCTCGCGTGCCGTCTTGTGCGTCCCGCGCAAGACCGTTCTAGCGCCCCCGTCCGCCACCCTGGAGCGCCGACGCCCCGTCGGCATTCAAAAACAAGTGCTCAGTCCTCAGTACACAGTCCTCAGAATGAACGCCCCTCAATTCAGCCACAGGACCTATCCAACCCACCCCGCCCAAAATCTTGTAAATCCTGCAATCCTGTTAATCCTGTAAAAAAGTCCCCCCTCACCCCAGCGCCGTCTTCAAACTCTGCAGATCCTGCAAACGCCGCACCATCTCATGCGCCGCCGGTTTGCCACCGCTCATGAAAGCTGACCGGATGCGCTCCACCGGCATCTCCGTCGCCTCCACCAGAAACTGGATCATCGCCTCATCATCCTGCTGCAGCAGGTAAGGGTGCCTCCGCGCAGCCTTCACGCGCACCGCATCCGCCGCAGCGGAAAGCAGCACATCCGGCCTCTTCAGCCGGTAGAAAAACTGCCCCAGCGCACCGATGTGCTCCGCAAAGTGCTTCGTATCATGCAGTTGCACCTGCCGCAGCGGGCCAAAGCGCGGCATGTTCAGCCACAGCCACACCACCGTCACCAGCGCCAGCCCCACCAGCGGCATCCACGCTCGGTTCCACAGCAGATTCCAAAAGCTGCTCTGCAAAGTGGTGATGAAATGCACCTCCTGCGCCCTCTCCCCCACCAGCGCCAGCAGCCATCTCGCGTGATCATTCTCATCCACATACCGGTTTCTAAAAGGCCGCGCATGAGAGATCACCGTCACCCGGCCGATGCCGTAATTCAGGTCCAGCATCGTCGCCTGCTTCAGGCTCCCGCTCAGGCTCTCCCCATACTCCAGTTCCCGGGATAGGGCCATCGTATGCAGGCTGGGGAATTCCACCTCGTAGCTCTCCCCGTCCAGTTGGATCATGCTGTTCGTCGTCGGCACCTCCTCCGGCTGCTCGATCTTCTTTTTCTCACCTTCTGGCGCTGCTTCTTTGGCCTCCTCCTTTTTCTTCTTCTTAGGCCGGGTCTCCTCCAGCAGCTTGTTCTTGAACATCTCCTTCAGGTCCTCCTCCTCCATCTCCGCTTTCACCTCGATCCCCAGCTTCTCCAGCATCGGGTCCGCCCGGTCCTCATTGCCAGCATAACCAAAAGTGCTCATCCCGTCAAAATAGCTCCAGTCATTGTACGGCGCACATCCCGCCAGGAAATACACCGCATGACCTCCATCCGCCACCCAGTCCAGGAGCTGCGTCGCCCGCGCCTCCGGCATCCCGGATTCACCCGATACAAAGACCACCCCCTCAGCCTCCGGCAGTTCTTTGAAAGAAGGCTTCCTCTCCGTCTCATGCCCATACTCCTCCAGCAGCTGCTGCGCCGCCAAAAATGGGTCCGTCCGCGCCTTCCCCTTATAGCCCAGATCCAGCGTCACATCCTCCCACTCCCCCTTGGAGCACGCCCCCAGCCACGGCAGCAGCAGGATGAAAAGCAGCGCCGTGCTCGGGAATAAACCCGGCCGTTTAGCCCCCCGCGTAGCCCCTGCCAGGAACGGCCACGTACGGCATAAATTTTCGAACTCGCCCTCCCTCGCCTCCTCGCCCGCATACGCCGCGCGCACCCAGATCATCGTCAGCGCGCGGAAGAATTCCGTCACCGGCGCATCCCCCAGGTCCGCCACCTTCATCAGGCAGTCATCTTCCGTATCACTGTCACGGATCGGCAGCCGCTGCTGCTCCACCAGTCGGGATAGTGCCCCACGGTACAGCAGGCTCAGCGCCTCCCTCAGCCTGCCCGCCGCCCAGGCCGCCCGCGCCGCCGCCGTGATGTCATCCGGCAGGCTCTCACTGGCGATGTCCATGCCCATCACCACACGCGGCCCCGCCGGTTCCGCCACCCGCTTCACCCGTCTGGCAAAGCCGAACAAATGCTGGTTCAGCACCAGCCACCGCACCGCCAGGAAGAGCAGCACCGCCACCACCAGGATCACCACCCCGTAAAACAAATACCCCAGCACATAGCCAGCCCCCGCGCCTATTGTCGGTCCATCGCCCAGGTCCACTTCCTCCGGCACCCACACCCGCTGCGTGCGTGTATGCTCCTTAAATTCCGGTTTCGCCAGGATCTCCTCCAGCGCTGTCTTCACCTCCTCCTTCGGCTCCCCCTCCTGCGCATTCCCCACCAGCGCACCCAGCAGCCCGCACGCCAGGATCACCGCCGTCATCACTGGCCGCAGCCTCGCCGCCAGCCGACGAAAAGTCAGCTCAATGTCCCAGCCCTCGATCTTGATGCGCGAATTCAGGTACAGCCCAAAACCCCCGCCCACATAAAACGGCTCCATCATCGTCACCGCCCCCAGGTACAGAAGGTTGCTAAACCAGAACTGCGACTTGGAAGTCTCCATCATCGCTTCCGGGTTGAGGAAAAATTCATTCCATTCAGGCAGGCCTGATGCCGGGCCAAAAGTGCTCACCAGGACCCCCAGCCCCAGCCAGACCGCGATTTCCAGTTTCACGAAAACCCACGTCAGCATCGCACCGCTGCTGCCACCATCCGTCGCCAGCGCCGTCAGCCTCTTCCCCACAGCCTTCCCCCGCTGCCCCTCCAGCATCCACACCGGCAGGGCAAAGCTGCGGATAAAAGACAATCTGCGAAAAATCAGCGCGGATAACAAAAAGCGCGACCACAGCCCCGGCCACGCACGCAGCGTCTCCTTCAGCGTCGGCCGCGCGCCAAAGGCCGCCCGGCTCAGGTGATACAGCGGCAGCCGGTCATACAGCGGCTTCAGCCACCACACGATGCTGCCAAACCACAGCGGGTGCTCCCACAGCAGCACCGCCAGCACCGCCCATACCGGCACCACCGTGATCATCCACAGCAGCAGGATGCGCCCATAGTCCCGCCGCACCAGCGTGCAGCCCAGGTCCACCGCCTCCCAGGGTTGTCGTGGCCGCAGGGCCACCGTCAGATCCTCAAGCCTCATTTTCCCGCTCCCTCCCGCTCAGAAAAAGATACCCCAGCGTCAGCATCCACATCATTCCCCCCACCACATAGCGCACCATCGGTGGAAAAGGATTCGCCGACCAAAACCCCTCGATCACCGCCGCAAACGCCGTCATCAGCGCCGCCCCCGTGATCAGCACCAGCGCCTTCCTCCCCCCCAGCACCAGCGCCGTCCTCCGGTCATACACCCCCGGCTTCACCAGGGACAGCCCCAGCCGCATCCCCGCCATGCCGGAGATCACCACCCCCATCAGCTCCGGTGCCGAATGCCCCGCCACAAAGGAATAAAACGTCTCCGGATTGCACGCATGGTGCACATACCCCGTCGCCGCACCCAGATGCGCCCCATTGAAAACCATGATCACAATGGACCCCACCCCGCCCAGCAGCCCCCCCGCAAAAGTCCGCAGGTCGATCCCCACATTGTTAAAGATATAAAAAGCGAACATCCCAAAGTTCGATCCGAACTCCTCCCGCATATAATCCAGCGGCGAGGTATCCTTCCCATACATCATTTCCATCTGGATCATCCCCTCCGGCCCCAGGATGGACATCGCCCACTCCGGGTCAAACGGCGACCAGATCGCCAGAAACAAAAACGGCAGCCAAAACATCGCCATGCAAAACCAAAACAGCCCCCGCTCCCGCCGCACCGCCTGGGGAAACTCCGTGAAAACCATCTTCACCATCTTCTCCCCCCCGCCACTCGTCCGCCGCTCGATCGCCCTGTAGCCATCAATAGCCAGCGTATTCAGCCGCGCGATCAGGTGCCCCCCATACATCCGGTGCTGGGCCACGCTCAGGTCATGGCACGCCTGGCGGAAAAGCTGCGGCAGTTCCTCCACCCCCTCATTATTCTTACCCGCCTCCACCTCCGTCAGCAGCCTGTCCAGCCGCTGCCAGCGTTGCTCATTTTCTTTTTCAAATTGGCTCGGGCTCATGATCGCATCCTCCGTTTATTCTTGCCCACCCTTCTGGATCCACAGGCCCATCCCGCAGGCCTGCCTCAGGCCCGCGATCCCCGTCTCCCCCGTCAGCGGCTCCAGCAGATCCGTCAGTTCCGTCTTGCGTGCATCAGACCATTGCGGTGCCCGCTCCAGAAATTGCAGCAGCGCCGCCTGCTCCACACGGGACAGCGGCACCGGCGGCGGTAGCGGCAGTGCATTCACCGCATGCGTCGCCTTTTTCACCAGCACTGGCTCCGCATACACCACCACCGTATCCGCCACCAGATCCCCCAGCCGCTGGAAGCGCTGCGTAAACAGGCAGCACGTCAGCCCGAAAAGGTAAAACCCCGGCATAAAATCGATCACCCTTAGCAGATTGCGGATGATGGATTGCGGCAGCCGCACCGGCGCACCGGACACACTCGCCACCTTCAGCTTCATCATCCGCTGCCCCGGCGTCGCCGCCCGTTTCCCCATCTCGAAAAACACATTGTAAAACCACCCCAGCACAAACATGCACAGCAGCAGGATGCCCTGCACCGTCTTATCCCCCAGGCTGGAGGTCAGCACCCCCAGCACAATGATGATGGCGATGAGGGTCAGGATAAAAATGATCAGATCCACCAGCCACGCCACACTGCGCGGCCCCGGGCCAGCCACCCGCAGATGGATCTCCACGCCATCAGCGAGTTCCACAGGTTGGAGAGTATCAGCGGGGGGAAGAGCAGCCATGCAGCGAGAACGCCTACGAATGAAGCCGTATGCACCCCTTTTGACAACCTAAACTCACCCCCACCCCAAAATCCCCGTCTCCCCCATCGAGCGCACGCGTCTCGCGTGCAGTCTTGCGCGTCCCGCGCAAGACCGTTCTCAAACCCTCGTCCGCCCCTCAACCATGGAGCGCCGACGATCCGTCGGCATTCAAAAACCACCTTCCTTCACTCCGCCTCCCGTCCCCCATGGAGCGCACGCGTCTCGCGTGCAGTCTTGTGCGTCCCGCGCAAGACCGTTCTGAACCCCCCGTCCGCTTCTCTCAAATCACCTCTCCATCCCCCGCGGCTCCGCCGCCAATCTAATCGACATCCCTCCAAATTCCCGCCCTCCGACAACACCCCCTCCCAAAAATCCTGTCAATCCTGTCAATCTTGTTAATCCTGTAAAAACAGCGTCCCCCAGTCCCTCCGCTCCTCCCCCAAAAAATCTACAGCCCTCCTCCCTCCGACCTCCCCGTCCCCCGCTGCAACTGCCTCACCAGCTCCTTCACCGCATGCGCCCCCCGGATATCGCGAAACTGTACCTCGATCCCCGCATTCGCCGCCGAAGAAAAATCCACCGTGCCCAGGCCCAGCAACCCCTTCAGCCCGCTCTCATACACATCGATGCTGCGGATATCACAGATCCTCACCTCCTTCGAGCTCTTCCCCAAAATCCCCCATACCACCTCCACCCGCTCCTCCGTCACCAGATACACCCGCGTCGCCCGCGCCACCCACACCGCCACCAGCACCCCCATCCCCAGCATCGCGGAAAGCGGCGCATAATCAGGCTCCACCCTCATCAGCATCCCTGTGGTGATCCACAGCAGCATCACCAGAAACAGCGCCTTCCCCGCCCCCAACCACGAAGGGTGGGACCGGTGCAGGATCAGCTCCCCCGCAGGGGTATACACCTCCGGGTCCAGCAGCCCCTCCTCCTCAGCCTCATCATCACCTGGCAGTTCCTCCTCCACCTCCCCCGGATCATCCGCCCGGATCTCCCGAAACATCGGCCGGTCGATCCTCGCCCCCGCCCGTGCCCGCGCCTCCCGCATCTCCCCGATCACATCCCCCACCGTATGATCCCGCCCCGTCACCGTATCCGCGCACAGATCCCCCCGCGCCAGCGACCCCCTCTCCACCAGAAGAAACAAATCCTCCTTAGAAAGCAGCCCCGGAAACGCCGGATGTTCGTGCAAACGATAACGCATGATTGAAAAGCCCCCCAGTCATAGAGGAACCCCGCCCCACATGCAAAACACAAAGTACTCCTCCCACCTCAGCCATCAACCTTCAGTGCTTGAGCATGATCGATTTATACCCAGCCCCCAAACTCATTTCCCCACTTAGCCCAAGTCCCCCCTGCATCCCCTTGCCACCCCCGGTCACCATGCCCGACATTCAAAGCCAGCCATGTCTCCCCATTCAGCCCGCCGTCACACCCCCAAACATCCAATAACATCATTTCCCCAGCATTCCCCATCCATCCCCAAAAAATCCCCCCATGGGGAAAATATCCCCATCCACAAAGCGCTGAGGATCAGACACTTAGCCCCAAAAATCCCCATTTGGGGATTTTTTCATAATCTCCCCATCACCCCACCTGCCAGTCTCCCTGGCACTCACCACCCCAGATTCCGCACCGTCATGCCGCCCACCACAGCTTGCGCCGCGTATCCACCAGTGATAGGGCACACCTCTCTGAATACTCCCCATGGACTGGCCACAACTGCGCGCTGATTTTCCCATCCTCAACCAGGAGGTCCACGGCCACCCGCTCGTGTACTTCGATAACGCCGCCAGCAGCCAAAAGCCGCGTCAGGTCATCGATGCCCTCGTCCACTACTATCAGCACGACCATGCCAACGTGCATCGTGGCCTCCATGAACTCAGCATGCGCGCCACCGACGCCTTCGAGGCCACCCGCAAAAAAGTCGCCCGCTTCATCGGCGCAGCTCGCGAGGAAGAAATCATCTACACACGCGGCACCACCGAAGGTATCAACCTCGTCGCCCAGGTCTGGTCAGCCCAATACCTGAAACCAGGAGACATCATCCTGCTCACCGGTATGGAGCATCACAGCAACCTCGTCCCCTGGCAGCTCGCCGCCAAACGCAGCGGCGCCATCCTCCAGCACATCCCCGTCCTGGAAGACGGCACCCTGGACCTGGACACCGCCGCAACCCTCCTCACAGACCAAGTCAAAGTCTTCGCCTGCGTCCACATCTCCAACTCCCTCGGCACCATCAACCCCGTCAAAGACCTCTGCGCCAAAGCACGCGCCCTCGGTGCCATGACCCTCGTAGATGGAGCCCAGGCCGTCGGTCACCTCCCCGTGAATGTGCAAGACATCGGCTGCGACTTCTACGCCTTCTCCGGCCACAAAATGTGCGCCCCCACTGGCATCGGTGCTCTCTATGGCCGGTATGAACTCCTGGAAAAAATGGACCCCTGGCACGGCGGTGGAGAAATGATCACCACCGTCACCCTCGATACATCCTCCTACAAAGCCCCCCCCGCCAAATTCGAAGCTGGTACTCCCAACATCGCCGACGTCATCGGCCTCGGCACCGCCATCGATTACCTCGAATCCATCGGCCTCGAAAATATCCAGGCCCACGGCAACCAGCTCACCACCTATGCCTATGACCAGATGCAGGCCCTCCCCGGCATCCGCATCCTCGGCCCCCGCCAGCCCCGCGCCTCCCTCATCGCCTTCGCCCTCGACTGCGCCCATCCGCACGACCTCGTCGAATTCGCCAATACCTACGGCCTCGCCCTCCGCGGCGGCCACCACTGCACCCAGCCCCTCATGAAACGGTTTAAACTCCCCGGCACCAGCCGCGCCAGTTTTTACTTTTACAACACCCACGCCGAGGTGGATCAAATGATGAACATCCTCCACCAAGCCGTAAAATTCTTCTCCTGATGGCCCTCTCCGACGAACTCCGCGACCTGTATCAGCAAGTGATCCTCGATCACTCCAAAAATCCACGCAACCACGGCCAGCTCACCGGGGACTGCGTCCACGTCCACGGCGACAACCCCACCTGTGGGGACGAGATCGACATGTGGGTCAAATTCGGCCCCGCAGGCCAGGTGGAAGACATCAAATTCACCGGCCAGGGCTGCGCCATCAGCCAGGCCAGCGCCTCCATGATGACCGTCAAAATCAAAGGAACCGAAGGCGAAAAAGCCCGGGCCATGCTCGAAGACTTCCGCCACGTCGTCCTAGGCGATGCCCCCGTCAAAGACGAAGACGCCCTCGGCGAACTCATCCTCCTCGAAGGCGTCCAAAAATTCCCCCAGCGCGTCAAATGCGCCATGCTCGGCTGGCGTGCCCTGGAGCAGGCCATGGGCGAAAGCAAATAAGCCGTCAGCCCGCGCCTCGCCTAACACTAAGTAGCGAAAATATCGTGGATTGATCCCCGCCGATGCCCGAGCTGCCCGAAGTCGAAACCACCCTCCGCGGCGTCTCCCCCCATCTGGTCGGTCGGCGCATCCGCGAAGTGATCGTCCGCGAAAGCCGACTGCGTTGGCCCATCCCGGACACCATCCATGAGCTCGAAGGTTCCCTCATTACCGCAGGCAACCGGCGCGGGAAATACCTCCTCTTCACCAGCGCCAAAGGCACCCTCCTGCTGCACCTCGGCATGTCCGGCAGTCTGCGTGTGACGGACCCCGCCACCCCCTGGCGCAAGCACGACCACCTCGCCCTCACCACCGACCGCGACATGCAGGTCCGCCTCCATGACCCCCGTCGTTTCGGAGCCGCCCTCTTCATCCATGGCGACCCCTTGTTACATCCCTTGTTAGCCGAACTCGGCCCCGAACCCCTTTCTGAAGCCTTCACCGCCGCCCATTTAAAAGCCGCCTGCCGGGGCCGCATCGCCCCCATCAAATCCCTCATAATGGACAGCCATATCGTCGTTGGCGTCGGCAACATCTACGCCTGCGAAGCCCTCTTCATGGCCGGCATCTCCCCCATGAAAGCCGCCGGAAAAGTCAGCACCCCCCGGCTCTTAAAACTCGTCCAGGCCATCCGCCAAGTCCTCGCCGCCTCCATCGAAATGGGCGGCACCACCCTGCGCGATTTCCTCAATGAAAAAGGCGAGCCCGGCTACTTCAAACAAACCCTCCGCGTTTACGACAGAGAATCCCAACCCTGCCCCACCTGCACCACCCCCATCCAACGCCAAACCCAAAACAACCGCTCCACCTTCCACTGCCCCAAATGCCAGCGCTGACAAGCTGAAGCCCGTGCCCCCAAGAGATCCTCTAGAAAGACCAAGTCCCCTATCCCCCCTCAACGGAGCCACGCTTTTGAGGACGTGGAGATGTTGAGCATCTTAGACAACACCATGCGCGTCTCATTGCTTCAACGGGGCCACGCTTTTGAGGGCGTGGAGATC
>NZ_SOCA01000017.1 GCF_004364345.1 Prosthecobacter fusiformis
CGCCTCCCCCCCGCGCCGCCAAACTGGACCCCCGCCCCCCCACGCCCGACTTCCACGGCCTCCGCCAAAAACTCCACTCCCCCGCCTCCCTCAAACAAGCCATTTTGTTTCGGGAGATACTTGGCCCTCCAAAAGCCTTGCAATCCTCCGCCGACGCGCCATTCTAGAGATTCCTTTGCAAGACAGCACACGCCGGTGTGGTGAAATGGTAGACGCGCTAGACTCAAAATCTTGTTCCGAAAGGAGTGTCGGTTCGAGTCCGACCACCGGCACCACCTTGAAAATCAAGGAATTATAGTCTGAAAGTCACTTTGATTTGAGAGGTGAATTTTTTACCTATTCTCTTTTTGGGATGCCTTTCCGCTTCGAATAACCTATCCCTTGGGATCATTCAAGATCCTCCCGGATTCTTCCGCCCTCACAGGCGATTGTTGTCACGGAACAATTAAGCGTTTCTAATGGTTGACTAACCCTTAAATGAACGACTGATGCCACGCCCTGGAGGAGAATCTGGAAAACTAGGTGACCGTTATGAAGCGATCTGGACTGTCGACAGCATTCTAGATGTGCTCTGTGGTGAAGCATTGAGCATCGTTGTTGAGCCGTTCGACGCTACGGAATCGCTTGGCATTGAATTCAAAAAGGAACTGCCCGAATGCACTGAATTTCATTCTGCAAAACGGCAAACAACAGGTCAGCTTTGGTCAATTGCTGACTTGATACGCATAGATACCAATGGGCGTTCAGTACTGGGTGATCTATTCTCAAAGTTGGATCTCGATGAAAACCATCGTGTCGTCTTTGTTTCCGGGACAACGGCTCGAGATCTGGAAGAAATTTGTGGGGCGGCTATCGAAGCCCAAGATTCAGCGGCTTTTGAAACACGGCTCGACACTGTCTCTCGCAGAATGCATAGAGAAGTCGATGAGAGATTGCTTCGTCCACACTTTAAAGGCGACATTTCCGATGCCTGGCACACTTTAAGACGAGTCCGTGTTGTCAGCTTAGACGAGCGTGAAATGATTCGTCGAGTTGATCAGAGAATACGCGCGATGCTTTATCGGCCTGATGGCTCCTCATTGGATGCAACCGCTGTCCGTTGCCTAGTTGCTGAAATGGTGTTCGGTTTATTTGGGCAGCCCATCCGACGGCATCAGATAATTGATTATCTCAACGAACACAACGTGGCGGAACGCGATTGGGCTCGTGAGCATGGCCCGCGCGAAATCGTGGAGCGGCTTAACACGGCTTATATGGGCCACGTGGAAGCTGAATTGATCGCGGGTGAAAGGATTGCTCGCGAAGAAGCAAAAACGGCAGTGGATGCACTGGTTGGTGGTGGAAAAAAACGAGTTGTGTTTATTGGTGCGGCAGGGTTGGGGAAAAGTTGTGCAGTTGCACAAACTCTCGTGCATCTGCACGGCGAGCACATTCCGGTCCTCGCATTGCGACTTGATATACAGACTGCGGTGCTCACTTCCCGACGCTTTGGCGAGGAGTTGGGGCTGCCTGAGTCTCCAGTATTAGTATTGGCTGGCATAGCCAATGGCGGGAGGTGTGTGCTGGTTCTTGATCAGCTTGATGCGATTAGTTTCACTTCGGGTCGAAATCAAAGCCTATGGAATGTCTTCGAAGAGATGCTGATCGAGGCTCAGCATTATCCGCAAATGCGAGTGCTACTAGCTTGCCGCGCCTTTGATGCAGAGCACGATCCGCGATTACGTCGCCTCTTGGCCGATAAAGATAATGCAGTTCAGATCGATCTAGGTAAGCTTCCTTTCGAAACTGTAAAGAGGTTGGTTCAAGAGCACGCTGGAGTAGATCCTGCGACTCTTGATGTGACGCATCTCGACCTGTTGCGGGCTCCCCTCCACTTGAGCCTCTACCTGCAAGGTGATCCACAATCCCACCCTCGGTTTAGTGGTGTTCAGGAGTTGTTAGGTCGCTATTGGAGTCACAAGCGGCGTCTGGTGGGCAACCAACTTGGCCGTGGAAGTCGCTGGCATGATATTATTCTGAGCCTTGTCGGTCGGCTCAGTCGTGATCAGACGCTTAGCGCGTCAGTCACGTTACTCGATCCGTATGACGAGACAGAGATCGGCTTAATGGCTTCGCACAACGTGATTGTGCTGGACGGTGTTTCAGTGCGGTTTTTCCACGAGGTGTTCTTCGACTATTGCTGTGCCCGTCTTTTTATGGAGCAGGGACAGACACTCTTGGATTTCTTGACGGAAGGAGGGCTAGAACAGCATCTTTTCCGCCGTGCCCAAGTCCGTCAGATTCTCGAATATGAACGTGAGCACAATGTGGAAGCCTATCTGAGGGACTTGAGAGAATTGCTAGCCAACAGTCGTGTTCGTTACCATCTCAAAAAACTGGCACTCGATTGGTTAGGTGGACTCGCTGACCCTCGCGAAGAGGAATGGCGATTGTTGGAGTCGCTCGATTCTGCTGCTCCGATCACCCGCTGGGCATTGCGTATTTCCTGGGGACGTCCTGCTTGGGTCTATCTACTTGGACGAATCGGAGTGTGGGAACGCTGGCTCGAATCTGCTGAGGTGGAAACTGTTTGGTCCGCAGTTCGGATGTTGAGCTTACCCGAGATTATGAAGGTATACTCAGCCGAGATCGCAAGACTCTTTAGACCTTACGTTGACGGCACAAAAACATGGCGCGCGGAATTCAACGAGTTGTTCTCTTTTGGTGAATTCCATCACAGCGCCGAAATGTTTTCACTCATCTGCGATGCAATGCGACTGCATTTGCTTCGCGTGCCGAATTCTGACGATTGGTATCGCTACGAAAAACTAGCCCAGGAAAAACCGGATTTCGCAGTGCAATTGCTGGCTCTGATGCTCGATCTCGAATGCGAAAGCAATGGCGATGAGGTGGTCGGAAATATAAATGATAAGACGAACTTTATCACTGAGTGTGCTCGCAGAGCTCCAGAACCCTTCGTTCGAGCGATACTGCCTCGAGTGATTGAGCACTTGAAAAAGCATGATTCAGATGCGCCATGGAGAAGAAGCTATCATCGAAGAATGATTTCGGGTGCAGATGCCCCTGAAGAAGCCTTGGAGCAAGGGCTGGAACTCGCTTTGGAATCTCTGGCACAAGACCATCCGTATGTCTTGGACGCACTTACAGAGGTCGCGGAGGAATTTCAGAACGAAACGATCTCGATATTGCTGCTTTCAGCATGGGTGGAGAATGGATCTCACTATGCCGACAAGATTGTCTGCTATCTGCTTCAAAACCCAGAACGTTTGGGTCTTGGATATCATATGTGGCAGGCCGGAAATGGGAGGGCAGCCATCGGACGCTCAGCGGTGCGTAAAGCCTCAATACATTGCTCAGCCACCAATTATGCGATGCTTGAAACAGCGATCCTCGTTTTTACAACCGAGTATGAGCGCCAAAAGCCAGGCCACCAGGGCTATCGTAGGATGCTGTTGCTCGAATGCCTTCCATCTGAACGCATTTCAAACGAGGCTCGGTTGCATTTCGAGGAACTGAAAAGGAAATTTCCATGGGAGAAATTTGAAATGCCTGGAACGAGTTGCAGTTTTGGCTTTATTGGATCTCCCATAAAGCCAGAAGCTGTAGAGCGCATGAATAACGCTCAATGGATCAAAGCAATGCAGCGGTATGCATGTGAACGGAAACGTGATTCCTCAGATTTTCTTAAGGGAGGCAAGAGCCAGCTTGCTAGCATCCTACAAGAGCAGGCACAAATCGACAAGCCTCGCTTTGCGGAACTCGCTTTGCGCCTTGATGTAAACATCGCACCAGAATATTTTAACTCAATTTTATCGGGCATATCATCGATCAGACCTGAGTCTAGTAGGGGAACAAAGCTTCCCGCATCAGCACTGGAATCTTTAAATACTATCGTCGCTGAACAGGTTATCGCTCGGGCGCATTCTCTATATAGTCATGAGTGTGCACGAGACATATGTTGGGCGATTAAAGCGATTGCAGAGAATCATCCATCGAATGCAATCGTTGCCATTCTGTGTCACTATGCAATGAACGATCCTGATCCAGAGACGGAGCAATGGCAAGAGATGGCAGGCGGAAGTGCAATGTGGGGCGGAGATCCGCATTTCCATGGAATGAACTCCGTGCGAGGGGTGGCAGCAGAAGCGTTAGCGATTCTCCTGTTCGCAGATCAAATATACTTTGGGAAAATTAAACCTGCGGTTTTGTCTGTCGTTCATGACCGTTCAATTGCTGTCCGTTCCTGTGCGATACTATGTTTGGTTGCAATGATCAATTTTGACCGAGAACGCGCGGTGGCACTGTTTCTCGAGCTTTGCAAAAATGCCACACCCGTACTCAACACTCATTATTCTGAGCAGTTTATTTATCACGCAACCTATCGTCATTATTTGCTTCTGAGACCTGTGTTGGTGCAGATGCTAACTGTAAAAGAAGAGGGGACAAGAGCCATAGCCGGTCGCCAAATCACACTTGCGGCCTTCCACGACTCTCATGCAGCATCGGATATGCAATCCGTCTTGGGCGGAGACAATGTGTGCCGCGAAGCAGCAGCCAAAATCTATGCGCACAACTTGGGGAGAGAGGCCTTACAATCTATTTGCCGGGAGCGCCTTGCTCAGCTTTTTGATGATCCAGACGCCAAGGTTCGGGGCACAGCGGCAAATTGTTTCAGACTGCTCTCTCCAGCTCTACTTGCTCAAGAGCAGAACCTTATCTACCAGTTCATTGAAAGCATAGCCTTTGTAGAGAACAGCCACGAACTCATTCATGCACTTGAAAAATCCACAGAGGCCCTACCTGAGGTCATCTGCAGGATTCCTGAAAGACTCATTGCCGAATATCGGGCAGAGCAGCAATCCGGTCAAACCCGACGGTGGATCTATCACTTGCCAGCGCTAATCGCTCGGCTATACGAGCAGGCACGCGATGCCCAAATCAAAAGTCGGTGTCTTGATATTATCGATGGCATGCTTGAACTCGGCTTTAGCGAAATCGAAAAGGAACTGGCCCAAGTAGAGAGGTGAGTGATGGAAGCCCCCGTCGATTAGCACGGGACATTGATGACCGCGACAGTCACCGATTGCCTTGACTGTGTTAATCCGACAGCCTCTAGCCATAAGCTGGGCACTCTCAGTGAATAGGTCTACATTCATCGGCGGATTACTTCCCAGGAGGTTCTTCATAGTGCACACTCAGCAAATGACTCACTATGATGGCCAATACGTTGGCATCAGTGCTTATTTCCATCCAGCTATGAGAAGTCTGTGAAGGAATCTCCTTCGTCGGCGGATGCCCCCACTGGGTAGCGTCATCCGCCGCACTTAACGGAATCGTTAACGGTCCGTCATGACCCGGTAATCAGCCATTCTCATTCTGGCCATGCGGAAGTGCAGCCACCACCATACACATGCAATTCACCATTATGAAATTATACTTCACCATTCATACTATCCTTTCCGTTCGTTGGACGCCAGCCATCATTCTACCCATTGTAATGAGCCAATGAGGTGTGAGGTGGAACCCACAGGCCCCTATCCGAAGCGCCCCCTCATCCCTCCCAAAATCCTGCAATCCTGCAATCCTGCAATCCTGCAATCCTGCCATCTTGTTAATCCTGTAAAAAAACCTCCAACCCCCAATCCCCGTCCTCACCCTTCAAAAGTAGCCCGCTCAGTCCCCTGAGCGGATAGCCACCTCGAAGCCCCTCCCATCCACCCCACCATCGAAGCTCACCGTCTCATTACTCCGCATTCTCCGCCTCTTTGCCCCTCTGCGTTAAACCGATCACAGTATACCACCCCTCCACCCCACCCCTCACTCCTCTTCCGCTCCCGCCTTCAAAAAAACATTCGTGGCACAAATCGCACGATCCCCCTGCCCATCATTCCACCGGGCCACCAGCGGAAAAAGATCCGGCCGGGCCGCCCCGCCATCGTCAGGCACCGTCACTGTGAAACGATAACTCCGCATCTCCCCACGGGCCAGCGTCCCCGTCTCCATCCGGGCAGGCTGTACCTTCCATGCCTTCAGCGCACGCACCTCCAGGTGCCCGGGCCCCAGCGGTTCCTGCCCGGCAGTCGCCAGCTGGACCTCCATCATGAAAGTCTGCCCCGCATCAACCTGCGCCGCATGCCCATCATTCGCCCGTTCCACACCCTGGATCTGAGGGATTCCCAGCAGCGGCGGATGCTCCTTCAGCAAATAAATCACCCCCGCCGTCTCGATGGAAGGCAAGGAGACGGAAGACCGGCCATTTTCCAGCCGTTCCACACGGATCGGCTCCAGGCCCGCATCCTCCGCACGCCCAAACACAGCCAGTGACCAGGAACCCTCTGGCAACATCACCTCCACCGTAGTTTCCGGCAGGGTGATAGCACTGCCCGGCAGGCGCAGCACCGCATCCGTGGAATACGTCAGCACCACATTCCCCTGGTCATCCCCCCAGGGCTGCTCCAGGCGGACGTGCGGCTGCATCGCCAGCCCGTTTTTACCCGTCAAGCGGTACGCCGGTTCAATGCCCAGCCGCTGAAGCTGCTGCGTCAGCCATCGGCTTTCCTTAAACGCGGCAGCCACCAGGCCTTCCCCGGCATCGGCCGTGTTCGGATTCACCGGCGCATAACCACTCTCCACCACCGCCTTATCCTGCGGACTCCACAAGGACCCCAGCTTCATCGCCAGGTGCAGCACACGGCCTTTCCCCACCTTCCGTTCCGTCACCAGCGGGCGGCCATCGGCACTGCGCTTCACCGCCGTTCCCGTGGTCACTTCCACCGGCACCAGACCACTGGCCACCACGCCCGCATAGTCGCCCCCCAGATCATAAGACGACTTCCCATCCCAAGCCTCAAAACGCGCCCCAAAAAGATCATCCAGCTGATGGCGCACCCGATGCCGCTCATCGTAATAGCCTGGGCGCTCATCCGCGATCACCGTCCCCCCCTGCGTCACATACGCCGTCAGCCGCTCACACTCCCCCTGCGTCAGGTGCTCCGCCCCCACCATAAACAGCGCCTGATATCGCCCCAGGTACCCAGGGTCCAACTTATTATAAGGCAGCACATCCACCCAATACCCCGCTTGGCGCAGCCACTGGAAAACCAGGCTGCGATTATTCTCCGGATACGCCCACTGGCTTTTCATCCGGCTCGGTGGCGTCGCCAGGATCAGGTCACGCCGGGGCAGCAGGATCGCCACCCTCGGCATATCAGGCAGCGGCTGCGCCTCCTTCCACAGCTTTTCCGTACGGTGGATCATGTGCGCCCAGCGCGCCGCATAAAACATCTTGTCCCGCGGCTCCCCAGTCTTCGCGTCGATGTGGCCAAACGTCGCATAATCCTCCTCCGCCCCCTTGTGCCCAGGAGCGAACAAATTGCTCGCCTTCAGCCCGTTGCTCAGCACCCGCCAGTAAGTCGCCCCCCATTGGTAACCAGGGCCATTGTGATTATTCATCTCCGGCGTCATCACCCCGAAGGCGCCGCCCTCCAGCGGCTGGATGCAGTGGTAAATGTAATTGATCTCATACGCCTCGCGGTCGCCAGATCCATAAACATTCACACCATACAAACCGCCGCTGATGTCCCGCATCTGATCCGCAAAACGCTCGTGGTTGAACACCCCACGCCGACGGGAAACATGCGGCATATCAATCATCTGCTGCGTGGACTTGTGCACCACCGGCCGCCTCAGTGGATCATGCTCATGCAGCGTATGCGCAGCCTCCGACATGAACGCCGTGAAGGCCTCCGTTTGGAAATCATGCCAGTCCAGAAAAGCCCCAGGGTGGCTCACATACTCAGCGATTTTCGGCGGCTGAGCCGCAGCCTCCGCAAAGCTTTTGAAGCCCCCTTCCCACGCCTCATTCAGGCCGGAGATCTTCCCCCCATACGTCTTTTCCAGCCAGACAGCAAAGGCCGCCTTCGCCTCATCCGCATAGTTCAGCATCCCTTCCCACTCATTCTCCATGCCCCAAAACAGCGTCGGCTTCGCCAAAGCATGCGCCGCACCCGCCAGCCGCCCCGTCGCCGCCTTCGAGTCCAGGTGATAAGCACGCCGCCCCGGATTGAAAATATTGAAAGCCTGCTTCGAGCCACTGTCCAGCTTCCCCGTTTCCCCCTTCTCATCCACCCCCAGCGTGATCATCCCATACCCCGGTGCCTCACGCGGCAACTTAGACATCCCATGCGGCGGCGGCGGCCGCATATCCTTCGCCTGCGTAAAGCCGAACATCCCATGGGTAAACAAAGCCGCCTTCTCAGCCTCCGGCCTCTTTTCCGGCTCAAGGACCGCCCCTTCCCCAGGTCGCGCAATGGAGAAATCCTGCCACAAATTAAATCCCGCATGCGTCACCAGCCTCACCACCTGCAGCGGCGGATCCCCACCCCGAAGACCGATGGGAAAATACCCCGGCAGCGGCAGCCCCGCCGAGTCAATTTCCAGACTGTAAGCCCGCACATTCTCCAAAGGATCCCCCACCCCCTGCGCCGGAGCCTGGCCAATCCAAAGCCCTCCCACTCCTAGCCACAAAACCCCCAACCGCATCCCTCCGTGAAAAGCAGAGCCAAAAATTCGCGCACAAGCCAGTCGGCCCACCAGATCTGAGAGGAAATTCATTCGTCATGAATACACCGCCCACCCCCCAAAAATATCGCCTCATCCCCCACCCAAAAAAATAACCCCGCACGAAGCACCCGCGCCCATCCCCCATGGAGCGCGGGCGTCCCGCCTGCCGTCTTGTGCGTCCCCGCACAAGACCGTTCTAGCGCCCCCGTCCGCCACCATGGAGCGCCGACGATCCGTCGGCATTCAAAAAAAAGTCCCCAGTCCTCAGATAAAAGGGTGCCCCCGTCCCCCTCCTTCTCAGCCCCAAGCACACCTCCGCCCCTTTGCCCCTCTGCGGCAAACCCACCCCAGTATAACGCTCATTTCGTCCCACATAGAAGCAGAGCCCGCAACCGAAGCCACCCCCACCCTCCCCCTGAAAAAATCGCCCCGACCTTGCACACCCCCGCATTCTCAGCGTTAGGTGCACAGCCTTTGTGACTCAGCCGTCCACCACCAGCCGCAGCAAGCTCGCCCTCCTGTTCTTTTGCACCGCCATGCCCATGGGCATGTGGAACGTGCCACTGGCCAACATCTACGCAGCTTACGGCCGTGAGCACCTCGTCCCCTGGGTGCTCGCCACCTCCGCCGTCGCCGCCTTCATCTCCCCCCTCTTTGTCGGCGCCCTGGCGGACCAGAAACTGTCCCCCACCCTCCTGCTGCGCTGGCTCGCCCTGGCCACGGGGCTCGCCCTCGCCCTCAGTTGCACCGCCCTCGCCCAGGGCTGGAATGACGGCCTCGTACTCCTCTGCGCCCAGGTCCAGGCCCTCGTCGCCACCCCCGTCTGGAGCATCACCAGCAGCATCATCTTCTCCCAGCTCCACACCCCGGCCAAGCAGTTCGGCCCCCTCCGCGCCTGCGCCACCTTCGGCTGGATGGCCGGCTGCTGGATCGTCAGCTTCGTCCTCCATGCCGATGCCTCCCTCGTCGCCGGATACACCGCCGCCGGCCTATGGCTCCTCGTCATGTCTCTCTCCTGGACCCTCCCCCTCATCCAGCCGGCGGACATGCAGGGCAGGCGCAGCTTCCGCCAGATCCTCGGCCTGGATGCCATCGATCTCCTCAAAAACCCCGACCACCGGGTCGTCTTCATCACCGCCGCCCTTTACAGCATCCCCCTCGCCGCCTTTTACCCCTACACCGCCCGTCACCTCAAAGACCTCGGCGTCGAAAACGTCTCCGCCGTCATCTCCCTCGCCCAGACCACCGAGGTCCTCACCATGCTCCTACTCGCCGGCGTCCTTGCCCGCTTCCGGCTCAAATGGGTCTTCCTCTCCGGCATCAGCATCTGCGTCTTCCGTTACTCCCTCAATTCCCTGGATACCCGTCAGTGGATCATGATCGGCACCACCCTCCACGGCTTCGCCTTCACCCTCTACTTCATCACCACCCAGATCTATCTGGAAGAACGCATCGACCGCAAATGGCGCGTCCGTGCCCAGGCCCTCCTATACCTGCTCATGAGCGGCGTCGGCAACCTCATCGGCTACCTCGGCGGCGGCTGGTGGCACGCCGCCTGCACCCACAGCGGCATCACAGATTGGTCACGCTTCTGGTTAGGAGAATCCGCCCTCACCGCCGCCGTCTGCCTCTTCTTTGCCATCGCCTACCGCGGCATCCACCGCCAACCCGACGCCCCCCCGCCCCCCGACCCCGCATCCTCCCCCGCCTGAGTGCCCGCCGGTGCGGAATCACAGCTCCCCTCCCTCTAAAAAAGTAGCCCGCTCAGTCCCTGAGCGGATAGCCACCCCGAAGCCCCCTCCCGCCCTCTTACCATCTAGTCCACCACTCCCCCTCAAAAGTAGCCCGCTCAGTCCCTGAGCGGATAGCCGCCTCGAAGCCCTTTCCGCCCTCCTACCATCTAGTCCACCACTCCCCATCAAAAAGTAGCCCGCTCAGTCCCCTGAGCGGATAGCCACCCCGAAGCCCCCTCCCGGACCCACCAACTCCGCCTCCTCAGCCCCTCCGCAGTAAACCGATAACAGTGTAAAGCCCTGTCCCAGCCGCATAGAGGCAAAGATTGTGGGTATAAAGGATATGGATTTTCGCATACGAGCCGCGCAAGGCAGATAACTTCGTGGCCGCGCAGGACAGATCGCCTGCGGCTGTGTGGACAGATCGCCTTGGAGCGGTGGTGCCTTTAAGCCCAAAGGGCTTGTGGATTTAATCCCAGGGTTGGAACAACCCTGGGACTGGAGCACCGCAGACCGAAAATTCTGCGAACCCCAACGGGGTTCTGTCCTGGAACGTGCCCACGTTCTGCCCCCCGGCTGAATTACCCCAAGCCCGACACCAGCCCACTAAAAACCATCGCCCCAAGCCCGTTGGACTTGGGAGGGGCGAAGGGGGCACCCAGGTGGGTATAAAGGATATGGATTTACGCATAAGAGCTGCGTGGGCAGATAACTTGGTGGCCGCGCAAGGCAGATCACTTGGTGGCCGCGCAGGACAGATCGCCTGGTGGCTGTCTATGCCTTTAAGCCCAAAGGGCTTGTGGATTTAAGCCCAGGGTTGGAACAACCCTGGGACTGCGAACCCCAACGGGGTTCTGTCCTGGAACATGCCCACGTTCTGCCCCCCGGCTGAATTACCCCAAGCCCGACACCAGCCCACAAAAAAGCCGTGGATCGCAAGACCCACGGCTTCCCAAAATCTCACTCAGCTCACACCTCCGCACCCTTGTGCCCGAGCTGCTTCACCGCCTTATTCAGCTGATCATACTCGATCGGCTTCTTGATCACCGTCACCGGCCCGTGGGAAAGAATACGGCTCAGAATCTCACTGTCCGGATACCCCGTGATCACCACAATCGGCAGATCTGGATACATCTCCTTCAACTGAGAATACACCTCATCCCCCGGCACATCCGGCAGCTTCAAATCCAGGAAAACAAAATCGAATTTCTGCTTCTTCGCCACACTGATCGCCTCCGCCCCAGTGCCCACCACCAAGCGTCCGAAGCCCGCTTTCTTCAAAAACTGCTTAAACAGTGCCTGCAAAGCTGGATCATCATCCACCACCATCACGGTGGGCTGGCCTGACTCATCTTCCTTACGCAGAACATCGCGGTCAAGCAGGCTCCGCTTGATGCGCCACCGACCACCGATCTGCACCGCTGGCAATTGCCCACGCTGCACGAGATAATAGACAGTCGGCAAAGGAATGCGCAAATACTCGGCAGTCTCTTTGACTGTCATGAGTTCGGGAGAGGTCAGTTCGGCCATAATGAATTGTGGTAAAAGTGGAGATTCGAGTTGAGTCGTTGTGAACAACTCATCAAAATCAGAATTGCGTCGAAGTTGCTATATAATTACCATGACGGCAAGCCCATTTTTGCAGATTTTAACGATCTTGAAAGTTTTCATGAATGTCAAATATGAGAATAAAGACGGAACTGCGATCAAACTATGCGCAAATTCACCTCTCCCGCTCTCTTTTGAGAAACATTAAAGATATCTTAAATAGATCCATATTCGATAGAAACCCTCAACCCCCTAACCGTTCAAAGACATTTCACATACTTCATACCACGCCCCCTCAATCATGAAGTTTAACATCCCGCCTTTCTGAGCATGGAGTGTAGGCGTCCTCGCCTGCATCTGCGGCCAGGATGGCCTCACCCCGTGTAGCAGCCAAAGCATTCCAGAGCTTCAGCTCGCAAAAGCCAAGCATCAGATTCGCCCACCATTTTTGATCAGGATCACATACTGGCCTGAAAGCCCCCAAGAGCCTGATGCTCAAACCTTCTGCGGAGCGCCGATGCAAAAAGTCGGATGTGAATCAGTGCGGGCGAGACGCCCCCACCCCTTGCTTTCTACAGCGACGTCCCACTCCTTTGCACACGCCCGCCGCCCCAACCCAAGGAGTTGGGGCGTCTCGCCCCGACTTCCCCACCTCGCTTTGCTCTACGAGGATCTATGTCTTTCGATTCTCAAGATCCCAAGGGCCAGGGTGGCCTCGCCTGCCCATCCCTCGTAGGGCGAAGTGTGTCCGGCGCATTCCACATTGTTTCGCGCACCCATCCCCCCTCGCCGGATTACCCGCCTTCTTTGAAGCCGCGAGTCCTTCACCTCATCTCCGTTAAACAAAATTGCTCCGAAAGAAAAAAGGGCACCCTCAAAGAAAGGCGGGTCATTCCACGAGCTATCGGCTCATGATCACAAGCCAATCCCACCACAAAACACCCCACCCCATAACCTGCCCATCCCCCTCACGCCCCCCAAACCTCAAAACAACTCGCTCACCGGCACAGGCGTCAGATCCTTGACCCCTTGTGGAAACATCCGTTTGCGGAAAGTCAGCAGTTCCGGCTCCTTGTCCGTCACCAGCACCACGTGCTCATAATGGGAACTCGGTTTACGATCCACCGTGATGACCGTCCAGGCATCCGCCAGCACACGCGTCTTCGCCGTGCCCATGTTCACCATCGGCTCGATGGCCAGCGTCATCCCGGACCTCAGCCGTGGCCGCTCACCCTTCACGCCATAGTTCGGCACCTCAGGTTTTTCGTGCAGTTTCCTGCCCACCCCGTGGCCCACAAATTCACGTACTACGGTGTAACCGTACTGCACCACGTGCTCTTCCACCGAGGCACACAGGTCCCCCAGCATCCAGCCGTCGCGGGCATGGTTCGCAGCCACGTGCAGGGATTCCTCCGTGGCCGCCAGCAGATGCAGCGTTTCTTTCGCCACATTGCCCACCGGCACCGTCAGCGCATTATCGCCGATCCAGCCATTGTATTCGATTCCGACATCGATCTTCACCACATCCCCATCCTGGATCACGCGCGGACCGCCGATGCCATGGATGATTTCCTCATTGATGGAGATACAGATGTGCCCCGGAAACTGCCGGTAGCCTAAAAAAGCACTCTTGCAGCCACGGGCCTTCATCTCAGCAGCCGCACAGCGGTCCACCTCCCCCGTCGTTATGCCCACCTGGGCCAGACTGGCCGTTTTCAGCAGGATATCGCGCGCCATTTGGCAGGCTTCGCGGATGCCCTGCTGCTGGGCACCGTGACGGACGGGGATCTTTTGACTGTTGATGAACGCCATGGACTCAGTCTTACATGCCCTTATTGTAGATCAGCCAGGCCACCCCCACGAGGGTGATCACAGCGATCCCGGACCAGAGCATGACCACCGTTGCAGGATTGGCCACATTGCCACTCTGCTGCATGCGGTCGAAACGGCCACGGATACGGCCCTTCTTCAGGAACCCATCATAATGGCTCTGCAGAAGGTGCGTCTCGATCTGGCGCATCACATCCAGCACCACGCCGACAAGAATCAGCAAGCTCGTGCCGCCGAAGAACTGCGCCGTCTGCGGGGCGATGCCCAGCAACGCACTCACCACACCCGGCATCACATAAAGCAGCGTCAGGAAAATAGCGCCAGCAAAGGTCAGGCGGCTCATCGTGAAGTCCAGGAAATCAGCCGTTGGCTTGCCCGGGCGGATGCCAGGAATGTAACCACCGCTCTTCTTCAGATCGTCAGAGATCTGCGTCGGCTGGAACATCGTCGCCACCCAGAAGTAGCTGAAGAAAAAGATCAGCGCCGCAGAGATCGCATAATACACCCAGCCCGTCGCGATGGCCTGGGAGAAACGTTGCACCCAGCCCACATCCGGGAACATGGAGGAAATGATGGAAGAAGGGAAAAGCAGGATGGCCTGCGCAAAGATGATCGGCATCACCCCGGAATAATTGATCTTCAAAGGCAGATACTGAGTCTGCCCGCCATACACCTTGCGGCCCACCACGCGCTTGGCGTACTGGATCACGATGCGCCGTGTCGCCTGCGTCAGGGCGATCACCCCGGCGATGACCGCAATCATGAAGGCCAGCAGCAGCACCAGCGTCGCCGGCTTGCTCATGTCACCATCCACATTGCCCACGTAAGTCTGCCACACCTGCACCATCGCACCCGGAAGATCCGAAACGATGTTCACACAGATCAAAAGAGAAACCCCGTTACCGATGCCGCGCTCCGTGATCATCTCACCCAGCCACATCATCAGCATCGTACCCGCCGTGATCGTGATGACCGTCGTGATCACAAACCACATGTCATAATCCGGCACCAGCGGCCGCTGCAAGCGGTCGATCGTGTCCTGCAAACCACCCAGGAAAATGTTCTGCCCTGGATTCTGCAAAGACTGCGCCAACAAGTAACCCTGGAAAACGCAAAGAACGATCGTCGCGATACGGGTGTATTGCGTGATCTTCTGGCGTCCACCATCTTCACGGGCCAGCTTGCTCAGACGTGGCACCACTGCCGTCAGGAGCTGGAGCATGATGGAAGCACTGATGTAAGGCATGATGCCCAGCGCAAAGATCGCACAGTTCTGCAGGCCACCACCGCTGAACACGTTCAGCAACGCCGCCACCTGGGCTGCGCCGGAGCCGGCATCAGCCGTGCGGGTCTTGATCCATTCATCCAGCACTGTCACATCCACGCCAGGCAGCGTGATGGAAGCACCGATGCGGACGATGACGATCATCGCCAGCGTGAACAGGATGCGGGAGCGAAGATCTGGAATTTTGAAGCTGTTGGCGAAAGCAGAAATCATGAGTAAGGGGAGTATAAAGAAAGCGGGCCTAGCCATCTGACAACCGCAAAGGTTGATCGGTGACTGGCCCGCTGACGGGTTGAGTTCGATCCGTTATTAGGCAGCGATGGAACCGCCGGCCTTCTCGATCTTCTCGCGGGCCGAAGCACTGACGTTCTTGATCTCGATAGTCAGCTTGCGGGTCAGCTCGCCATTGCCGAGGATCTTGATCGCGTCGCAATTGCGGTTCACGATGTTGTTCTCACGCAGGAAAGCTTCGTTCACCACGGTGCCATCTTCGAAGGCATTCAAAGCGCCCACGTTGACGACTTCATACACGTCGCGGAACTGCACATTGCTGAAACCCTTCTTGGGGAGACGGCGGTGAAGAGGCATCTGGCCACCTTCAAAGCCTGGGCGGATGCCCGCACCAGCACGGGCCTTCTGGCCCTTGTGTCCCTTACAGGAAGTCTTGCCGTGGCCGGAGCTCTCACCGCAGCCGATACGCTTGCGGCGCTTTTTAGCCCCTGGGCGGGGTTTGACGTCTTGGAGTTGCATACAGAATGGAAAAGTAAAAATTGAAAACTGAAGTCAGCTTCTCTTAGAGAGCCTTCTTCTCTTTGATCTCCTTGCCGCGAGCGCGGAAGATTTCATCACGTGGACGCAGAGCGCCGAGAGCCGCCAGAGTCGCCTTCACCACGTTAGCGTGGTTGCTGGAACCCAGAGACTTGCCGATCACGTCACGCACACCGGCTGCTTCCAGCACGGCGCGGGCGCCACCACCGGCGATGATGCCCGTACCAGGCGTCGCAGGCTTCAGCATGATGCAACCGCCACCGTGCTCACCGATCACCTCATGAGGGATCGTGTTGTTGTTCAGGTGCACGCGGTTCATGTTCTTGCGGGAAGCTTCCGTGGCCTTCTTGATCGCGTCAGCGACTTCGTTAGCCTTACCGAAACCGCAACCGACTTTACCCTGCTGGTCGCCAGCGACGACGAGAGCAGAAAAGCTGAAACGACGACCGCCTTTCACGACCTTGGCGCATCGGTTGATGTGCACCACTTTTTCAATGGTATCCGGGCGGGAATCAGAAGATTCGCCTGCGGGACTGAGTGTAGCTGCTGCCATAAATGGGATTCGTCGGGATTAGAATTTCAGACCCTTTTCGCGGGCGGCGTCGGCCAGTGCTTTCACTTTGCCGTGATAGGTGAAGCCGCCGCGGTCGAAAACCACGGCTGAGATGTTGGCGGCAATGGCGCGCTCGGCCACAGCCTGTCCCACCTTAGCGGCGGTTTCGCTGTTAGCACGGCTTTCGCCAAAGCCTTTTTCCTTAGTGGAGGCGGACACGATGGTCTTGCCTGCCACATCATCAATGATCTGGGCATACACGTTGGAGTTTGAAAAATAAACTGCCAGACGTGGACGCTGAGAGGTGCCACTGAGAGTCTTGCGGATGCGCGCGTGGATACGCGAGCGGGTGAGTTTGCGGTTCTTCGCTGCCATGATGACTTTCCTCCTGTTACTTCACACTCTTGCCTGCCTTACGGCGGATTTGCTCGCCTGCATAACGGACGCCCTTGGCCTTATAAGGCTCAGGCGGATAATAGGCGCGGATATCAGCGGCGAGCTGCCCGACGACCTGCTTGTCAATGCCTTCAATCGCGATCTTTGTGTTGTCAGCGACGGTGACTTTCACACCTTCGGGGATCGGATGGAGACGTGGATGAGACTGGCCCAGGTTCAGGTCAATCACGTTACCTTTCACAGCAGCGCGGAAACCGACGCCGTGGATTTCAAGGTTGCGTGTGTAGCCCTTGCTGACGCCTTCGATCATGTTGCTGATCAGGCGCTGGGACGTGCCATGCATGGCGCGCACCCGGCGGTCTTCGCTGGAACGGGTGACAGAGAGCTCCTTGCCTTCATTGGCGACGGAGACACCTTCAGGCAGGGTCCAGTTGAGCTTGCCCTTGGGTCCTTCGACGAGGACGCTGCCATCAGCACCGATTTTCACGGTGACCTTGTCTGGGAGAGAAATGGGTTGTTTACCGACTCGTGACATAATGTATTCCTCGTGTTACCAGATTTGCGCCAGGAGTTCGCCGCCCACTTTGGCTTTCTTCGCACGGGCACCAGTCATGATGCCGCGTGAGGTGGACAGGATAGAGATGCCAAGGCCGCCGAGCACGCGAGGGATCTCGGTGGAGCCAACATACTTGCGCAGACCAGGCTTGCTGATGCGGGTCAGGCTGCGGATCACCGGGGACTTGCCCTGGTACTTAAGCTTCAGTTTCAGACGTGGGTGGGCATCAGTCGTGTCCACTTCGTAGCTCCAGATGTAGCCTTCTTCCTGCAGGATGCGGGAAAGCTCGGCCTTCATTTTGGAGAAGGGCACAAACACTTCCTGCTGGCCAGCAGTGGCTGCATTGCGGATGCGGGTGAGAAAATCGGAAATCGGGTCAGTCATTGGGACGCGGAATATCGGCTGTTAGAATTAGGCGGCGGCTTCGGTAGTCTCACCAGCCTTGTTCACGGCAGTCTTGCCACGGAAGGGCATGCCGAGAGCGCGCAGCAGTTCCCGCGCATGGTCATCGCTGTTGGTCGATGTGACGAAAGTGATGTCAAAACCCAGAGTGCGCTTGACCTTGTCGAGCTCAATCTCAGGAAAGATGGACTGGTCATTGATGCCCAGTGTGTAGTTGCCACGGCCATCAAAGGCTTTTGGAGCAACACCGCGAAAGTCACGGATACGTGGGATGGCGGTCTTCACCAGACGCATCAGGAAGTCATACATGCGGGTGCCACGCAGGGTCACCTTCACACCGACGGCTTCACCTTCACGCAGCTTGAAGTTGGCGATGGCCTTCTTGGAAAGCGTGATGACTGGCTTTTGGCCGGTGATCAGCGTCACTTCATTGACGGCATCTTCAATCGCCTGCTTGCGCTCCCCTTGGGAACCCACCGAGCAGTTGAGGACAATCTTCTCAAGCTTCGGGACTTGATGGACGTTTTCGAGAGCGAGCTGAGCTTTCAGCGCGTCGCGGACAGTATCTTTATAGAGCTTTTGCAGCAGGGGTTCCATGGATCAGATTTGGCTGAGCTTCCTTTCCTTTGCAGGCCGGGCGAAGACCAGGCGCGAAACAAAGGGGGTGAGCATATTCGTTGACTACTTCTTCTTCGCAACTTTCTTCTTCGTCGATTTTGCTTTTGTTTCTTGTTCAGCAAGTTTGACGTTGGAGATATGAATCGGGCCTTCTTGCTCGATGATGCCGCCACCCGGACGTTCCTGGGATGGCTTGACCGTTTTCTTGATCATCCGCACGCCTTCAATAAGCACGCGGTTCTTTGCGGTCTGCACTTCGATGATGGTGCCCTGCGCACCTTTATGGGCGCCGGAGGTGACGACGACAGTGTCGCCTTTTTTGACGTGGGTCTTGATCTGGCTCATGGCATTACAGCACTTCGGGGGCGAGGGAAACGATCTTCATGAAGTTCTTGTCACGCAGCTCACGAGCCACAGGACCGAAGATACGGGTTCCTTTTGGATTGTTGTCTTTGTCAATGATGACGATCGCATTCCGGTCGAAGCGGAGGATCGAACCGTCATTGCGGCGGATTGGGTGCGCGGTGCGCACGACCACAGCGCGGACGACTTCGCCCTTCTTGACGCTGGCGGTCGGGGTGGATTCACGAACGTGGGCAGTGATGATATCACCCACATAAGCGAAACGGGTATTCTTCTTGCCGAGCACGCCGATCATTTTGGCGACTCGGGCTCCGGTATTATCGGCGACCGGAATTGACGACTCCATTTGCAACATAAACTTTTCTTCCTCAGATGAATGGGTTGAACTCTAACGTACCAGCTTAGTGCTTCTGCACTTCCACCAGGTTCCAGCGCTTCAATTTGCTCAGCGGGCGGCACTCAGCGATGAGCACTTTGTCACCCACCTTTGCCTGCTCGCTCTCATCATGCGCATAGAACTTGGATGTCTTGCGGATGATCTTCTTGAACCGTGGGTGTGGCACGCGGCGCTCCACTTCGACCACGATGGTCTTGTTCATCTTGTCGGAAACCACCACACCCACACGTTCCTTGCGGACGGGAGCCTGGACGGGTTGCGCTTCTGCGGTTGTAGCCTCACTCATGATTTGAAAAAAAGGTCGAAATTGCGGGGTTGGCCTTAGGCGGCCTTGGCGGCGGCGGTGCGGGTGCGGTCCGTCACGACGGTCTCGATGCGGGCCACTTCACGGCGCAGCACCTTGATGCGGGACGGGTTTTCAAGCTGGCCGCTCTGCTGCTGCATGCGCAGGTTCAGCATTTCCTGGCGCAACTCACGGCGGCGGGCATTCAGCTCGTCAACGGAAAGTTCACGGAGTTCTTGGATCTTCATGATGGGTCAGGGGGCGGATATTAGATGGTGGCAGCGCGGCTCACAAAACGTGTGCGCAGGCCGAGTTTGTTGGCCGCCAGGCGGCTGGCTTCACGGGCAGTCGCCTCGTTCACGCCGGAGATTTCAAACAGCATGTGCCCTGGAAGAACCACTGCCACCCAGAATTCCGGGGAGCCTTTACCTTTACCCATTCGGGTTTCTGGTGGACGGGCCGTCACTGGCTTGTGAGGGAAGATGCGGATGAAGACCTTACCCTTACGCTTGAGGAAACGGTTGATCGCCACACGGCAGGCTTCGATCTGGTTGTTTTTGATCCATCCACGATCCAGGGTCTGAAGGCCAAACTCACCGAAGTCGAGTTTGTTGCCACGGGATGCGGTGCCAGAGCGGCTACCGCGCTGGGTCTTGCGATGTTTTACACGACTGGGAAGAAGGGCCATAGGTCAACTCCTGTTGGAATCCTGAAAAGGGGGTGGTTACTTTGAAAAATTACTGGGCTGCTGCAGGTGCGGCTTCGGCCTGGGGCGCGGGAGCTGCGGACTGCTGGTAAGAGGACTGGCCTCCCTGCTGATAACGTGGCGGGCCGGAGCGCTCACCACCGCGACGGCCGATGCCACCGGCACCACCGCCACCACCACCGCTGTTGCGGTCACCACCACGCTCACGGCGGCGGTCGTTACGAGGGGTCGTGTTTTCAGGGGCATTGCCACGGTTCATCCACACTTTCACGCCGATGATGCCGTAAACCGTGCGGGCTTCCGTGAAGCCGTAGTCGATCGGGATACGCAGTGTCTGGAGAGGCACTTTACCCTGACGATACTGCTCAGCACGGGCGATGTCTGCACCGCCGAGGCGGCCTGCGACGCGGATACGAATCCCTTCGCCACCCATTTCCATCGCAGTCTGCACCGCACGCTTCATAGCGCGGCGGAAAGAAATACGGCGCTCAAGCTGAACGGCCACGCTCTCAGCGATGAGCTGCGCGTCCAGTTCCGGCTGCTTGATCTCGAAGATGTCAATCTTCACCTGCTTGCCACCGCACATTTCAGAGACCTTCTGGCTCATCACTTCGATCTCCTGGCCCTTACGGCCGATCACCAGACCCGGACGGGCGGTGTGGAGGGTCACGCGCACCTGGTTCCAGGCACGCTCAATGATGATCTTCGACAAGGCGGCCTGCATGAGCTTCTCCTTGAGATACTTGCGGATGGCAAGGTCGCTATGCAGAGCATCGGCGTATTCTTTCTCAGGAGCATACCACTTGGAGCGCCAGTCTTTCGTGACTGCGAGGCGGAAGCCGATTGGATTAACTTTCTGTCCCATAAATCAGTGTGTGTGGCTGAGTGAAATTATTCGGCGGCTGCGGTCGCGGCCTTGGCCTTTGGAGACCGGTTTTTACGGACAGGCTTTTCAGCCTCTTCCGGTTTGGCGCCCAGCACGACGGTGATGTGCGTCATGCGTTTTTTGATTGGGGAGGCCGAGCCACGGGCACGTGGCGTGATGCGCTTCAGGGCTGGCCCTGGGGTGGCGACGGCACTGCGGACGACGAGCTCCTCGGCATCCAGTTCATGATTGTTTTCCGCGTTAGCGACTGCTGACCGAAGAACTTTACCAACCAAAAAGGCGGCTTTCTTCGGGGTGAAGTCGAGAACGCTGAGTGCCTGCGACACAGGCATACCGGTGATTGCCCGTGTAACTTGACGCGCTTTCTGCGACGAGATGCGGGCGTATTTATAGATTGAACGCACTTCCATAACCTTAGAATGATCTGTTGATATCCACTTTGCCTCTGTCTCCGACCTTCACCGGATCAGCTGCGTTTGCTAGCTCCTGAACCACTGCACCGCTTACAGAGCTGCGCACTTCAGTGACGAGGATTTTTGCGATGGGTTTGTCCTCGCGATAAATTTCAAAGGGCATCCCTGGCTTCACGCCATCACGGGATCCGACTGACAAAACTGCGATGCCGAGGTCCGGCTTCAAGCTGACGATCCGCGCATCTTGCAGATTCGTCCGTTCCGTGGCCACTTCCTCCGTCTGCGGAGCCGCAGCGGCGGCACTCAGCACAGCCTCAGCTGTCGAGAGGGCCTTGGAAAGGCGGTCGCTGGAGGCAGCATCCGGAGTTTGCACCGTTTTGGCAAACTGGAGGGAGGCTTCAGCCAGCTCCATCAGGCTGTCGGCCAGCTTCTGACGGGAGGTCTCAGCGATCCGCAGATCACTGAGGGAGGCGAGCAGACGCCCCTGCGTCTGTTCAGTTGAGTTTTCCAGGGCGGAGATCCCCAGACCTTCCAAAAGGCCGCGAAGCCTTTCATAACGGTCCTTCAGCTCTGCCGCTTCCTGGTTGGCCGCTGCCGCACTCTGCGTCAGCGCATCCGTTTTATCCTTGGCCGATGCCAGTTGAGACTCCAGAGACTGGATCTTCTGGGCAGCCACCTGCAGCGTCATGTTCAGCTCCTGCAACTCATAGGACGTCTGCGCCTGCGCACCGCCCAGCATCACCACGGCTGCGAAAAGCAGCGTAGCGCACTGGTTAAAACGATGATGCAGACGGGTGGTCATGAAAGTGGGGAGGAGAAAAACGAAAACGCTAACAGTGATTACTTGGCGGCCTTCACCGTATGGGCACCGTGGCCCTTGAAGATACGGGTCAGGGAGAATTCACCAAGGCGGTGACCCACCATGTTTTCCGTGACGTAAACGCTCACGAAGTCTTTGCCGTTATGCACCAGGAAGGTGTGACCGACAAGGTCCGGAGTGATCATTGAGCTGCGGGCCCAGGTCTTCACCGGGCGCTTTTGACCGGCGTCGTTGAGCTTGTCCACTTTGTCGAGCAGGGCTTGCTGGACGAATGGGCCTTTTTTGAGTGAGCGTGCCATAGGGCTATTAAATCAGGATTCGGAAAACAGGTTACTTCTTGGCGTGACGGGTCTGAACAATCAACTTGTTCGTCGCCTTCTTCTTGTTGCGGGTCTTCTCGCCCTTCGCATGGCCCCATGGGCTGAGAAGGTGCTGACGACCACCGCCGGATTTCGAGCGGCCTTCACCACCACCGTTCGGGTGGTCGATCGGGTTCATACACATACCGCGGACGGTCGGGCGGGTACCCTGCCAGCGTGTGCGGCCAGCCTTGCCGGAAACCACGTTCATGTGCTCGGTGTTACCCACCTGGCCAATGGTTGCGTAGCATTCAGCGTGAATCTTGCGGATTTCTCCAGAAGGCATGCGCACCAGGGCGTATTCACCTTCACGGTTGGAGAGGATCGCAGCCTGGCCAGCAGCACGGGCGGCGACGCCACCCCGGCCTGCGGTCAGTTCCACATTGTGGATCTGCGTTCCCAGAGGGATCTTGCGCAGTGGCAGGGCATTTCCCACATCGGGAGCCGCCTTTTCACCGGCGATCACACTCGCTCCGACCGCCAGGGCGTTCGGGGCCAAGATGTAAGCGCGCTGGCCATCTGCATATTCCAGCAGCGCAATGCGGGCGGAACGGTTCGGATCGTACTCGATGGCGATCACTTTGGCAGCTTCATCACGGCGGGCACGCTTGAAATCAATCAGGCGGTAGCGGCGCTCATGACCACCACCAATGTGGCGGGTCGTGATACGGCCGGTGTTGTTGCGTCCGCCGGACTTACGAAGGGCGACCGTGAGGCTGCGCTGCGGGCTGTCCTTAGTGATCTCCTCGAAGGAGTTCCACTCCTTGTATCGATTTGACGGGGTATTGGGCTTGAAAGTTTTCAGCGCCATGGCTCTTCGTCTTTCTGTTTAAAGGGTTACCGAAATTTGAAATTACACCAGGTCCAGGGTCTCGCCGTCTTTCAGACGCACGATCGCTTTTTTCCAGTGGTTGGTGCGGCCAGAGTCAGCACGACGTTCGCGACGCGCTTTGCCTGCATAGTTTGCGGTGCGGACACCCACGACTTTTTTGCCGAAGTGTTTTTCCACTGCCTGCTTGATCTCCAGCTTGTTAGCCTTCGGATGCACGACGAACACATATTCATTGTTCGTTTCACCAAGCATCGTGGCTTTCTCTGTGAGACGGATCGTTTGGATGATCGATTGCGGATCTTTCATATTAGACTGCAGTCCTCCGGGCAAGGATTGGAAGGGCGTCAGCGATCACGAGAACCTGCGGGTAAAGCAGCAGTTGTTCGGCGTTGACCTCTTCAGCGGAAATGAGCTGGACATTCTGCACGTTGCGTGCGGAGCGGAAGGTCAGTTCGTCGAAGGAGCCGACGATCAGAGTCTTCTTGGCGGTAGAAAGCGCATCCACTGCGCTCACGAAACTTTTGGTCTTCCCATCGCTGATGGAGAAGCTCGGGATGGTGGAGATCGCACCATCCGTGATGCGGGCTGTCAAAGCCGTGCGGAAGGCCAGTTTCCTGACGTTCTTCGTGGTCTTTTTGGACCAGTCACGGGTTTTTGGGCCGAAGACGACACCACCACCGGACCAGATTGGGGAGCGCTTGCTTCCCATACGGGCGTTGCCGGTACCCTTCTGGTTCCAGAGCTTCGAGCCGGAGCCGGAAACTTCTGCACGAGACTTGGTGTGGGCGTTACCCTGGCGGCGATTGGCGCGATAGGCGACGAGGACGTCGTTGAGTGCCTGCTTGCCCTGATGACCCTCAACGAGGTTCAAGCTGGCCTGCTTGGCGCTTTCTGTAGAAAGGACGGTTGCTGACATGATTCAATTCCTCCGGGATGTTACTTGGCTGGAGCAGGCTTCTTCTTGGCAGGGCGCACCACGACGATGCTGCCTTTGTTGCCAGGGATGGCTCCGCTGATGAGAAGCACGCCATCTTCCGGGCGGCTCTGGATGACTTTCAAATTCTGCGTGGTCACGCGGTCCACACCATCATGACCGGGCATCTTCTGGTTCTTCCAAACCAGACCTGGTGTCAGACGGCAACCGATGGAACCTGGGCGGCGATGCATCATCGAACCGTGGGTCTGGGGCTGTCCGGCGAAGTTCCAGCGTTTCACAACGCCCTGGAAACCTTTACCTTTTGTCGTGCCGATCACGTCCACCCACTGGCCGGCGCTGAACAGGCTGGCGTCGATGGTTGCGTCTGCTGCAGGGAGCTGGTCGTCAGAGGTGACGCGGAATTCCTTGATGATGCGCTTCGGGCTCACGCCGTGCTTCTTAAAGTGGCCCAGCACTGGCTTGGTCAGGCGGCTTTCCTTCTGGTCATCATAACCGATCTGGACAGCGCTATAACCGTCTTTGCCTGCTGTTTGCTTCACTTGGATCAGAGCGTTGCCGCTGACATCCACAACTGTGACGGCGATGGCTTCGCCTTTGTCGGTATAGACTTTCGTCATGCCGAGTTTTTTGCCAATCAATCCTAAAGACATAGTGATTTACCTCCTGGGGAGTCGTTCGCGGGGTGGAAACTAGATTTTGATCGTGATGTCCACGCCAGAAGGAAGGTTGAGCTTCTTCAGCTCGTCCACGGTGCGGGATGTTGGGTCCACAATGTCAAGCAGGCGCTTGTGTGTGCGGATTTCGAACTGGTCCATGGACTTCTTGTCCACGTGCGGGGAACGGTTCACGGTGAACTTCTCGATACGGGTCGGAAGAGGGATCGGGCCGGCCACTTTGGCACCCGTGCGCTTCGCTGTTTCGACGATGTCTGCCGTGCTCTTATCAAGCACGCGGTAGTCGTAAGCGCGGAGGCGGATTCTGATTCTCTGATTGCTCATGGCGTGTGTCCGTGAAGGGGTTGTCTTAAATTTGCTTAGTGCTACTTGCCGCCGCGCTGCTCGACGATCTGTTCCACAATCTGCTGTGGCACCTGTTCAAAGTGCGAAGGCTGCATCGAGTAACTGGCGCGGCCGGAGGAAAGAGTGCGGATCGTGGTCGAGTAACCGAACATTTCAGCCAGGGGCACTTCAGCACGGATGATGGCAGTCGTGCCGCGGGTGTCGATGCCCTGGATCTTACCACGGCGACGGTTAAGGTCACCCATGATGTCGCCCTGATAATCTTCCGGTGTGGAAGCTTCCACCGCCATGATTGGCTCAAGAAGAATGCACTTGGCTTTTTTCAGCGCGTCCTTGACGGCGAAGATGGCGGCCATCTTGAAAGCGTTTTCGTTGGAGTCCACGTCGTGGCTCGAACCGTCCACCAGATCGATGCTCATGTCGATCACCGGATAACCAGCGATGATGCCATTCAGAGCGGCTTCGATACAACCAGCTTTGGACGGGTTGATGAATTCTTTCGGGATGCTTCCGCCGACGGTCTTGTTTTCGACCACGATACCAGTCCCCTTTTCACCAGGGCGGATCTTGACCACCACGTGACCATACTGACCGCGACCACCGGACTGCTTCACCAGCTTACCGTCGCCATCAGCTTCCTGCGTCAGGGTCTCGCGGTAGGCGATCTGTGGCTTACCAGTGTTGGTTTCCACTTTGTGCTCGCGCTTCAGGCGGTCGCAGAGAATTTCAAGGTGAAGCTCACCCATGCCGGCGATGATCGTCTGGCCGGTTTCTTCATCCGTCTTGACGAAGAAGGTTGGATCTTCTTCCGACAGACGCTGGAGGGCGTTGCCCATTTTTTCCTGGTCACCCTTGGTCTTCGGCTCGACAGCCATGGAGATCACGGGTTCTGGGAAGGTTGGTGGCTCGAGGAGCACTTCCAGGCTCTCATCGCAGAAAGTATCACCTGTGCGGACATCCTTCACACCCACCAGGGCGGCGATGTCACCGGAGTAACAGCAGTCGATGTCCTTATGCACGCTCGCCTGGATCTGGATCAAGCGGCCCACACGCTCAGACTTGCGAGTGCGGGGATTGTAAATCGTGTCACCCTTGCGGACGCAACCGGAATAAACACGGAAGAAAACGAGGCGGCCGAACTTGTCAGACCAGAGCTTGAAGCCCAGGGCGATGAACTTGCCAGCATCATCCGGGATGGCTTCGATTTCGTTCTCAGGCTCATCAATGACGTGGCCTTTCTGAGGGGCGATGTCGAGAGGTCCTGGCAGATAGTCGATCACGGCGTCGATCAGATACTGAACGCCCTTGTTCTTGAAGGCGGAACCACCGGCCATCGGGATGATCTTGTTAGCGATCACGCAGCGGCGAAGGCCTTCCTTGAGCTGCTGGATGGAGATCGGCTGTTCTTCGAGGAAGAGCATGCCGATTTCTTCATCGTGGCTGCAAACCTGGTCCAGAAGACCATCATAAGCTTCTTTAGCTTTGGCGATTTCAGCACCTTCGAGCTCACGGACGGTATAAGTGGAGCCGAAACGGTCGTCATCATTGTAGATGATCGCCTTGTTGTTCACCACGTCGATCTGGCCGATCAGATTTTCTTCAGCACCGATCGGGATCAGGATCGGCCAGGCATTTGCACCCAGCTTCTCACGGACATCTTTGACCACGTTGTCGAAGTTGGCACCTGTGCGGTCCATCTTGTTCACAAACGCGATACGAGGCACACCATACTTCTCAGCCTGGCGATAAACCGTTTCAGACTGCGGCTGCACACCGGCCACACCGCAAAGAACGAAGATCGCACCGTCAAGGACGCGGAGGGAACGTTCCACTTCAGCCGTGAAGTCCACGTGTCCAGGGGTGTCAATGATGTTGACCCGCATGTCCTCGTTTTCGCGCATCTTATAGATGCCCTCTTCCTTGAGCTGCTTCCAGCGTGCTGTCACAGCAGCGGAAGTAATCGTAATACCGCGCTCTTTTTCCTGCTCCATCCAGTCGGTTGTCGCAGCGCCATCATGAACTTCACCAATGCGGTGAATCATGCCTGTATAGAACAGGATACGCTCAGTCAGTGTGGTCTTGCCCGCGTCAATGTGAGCACAGATCCCGATGTTACGGGTGCGCTCCAGAGGGTATTCGCGGTTGGGAGAATTAGGATTCGACATGGGACAGAAAAAAGTGGCGTGAACAGTGCAGCGTGGTGGGGAAAGGAACCGCTATTAGAAGCGGAAGTGGGCGAAAGCGCGGTTGGCCTGAGCCTGCTTATGAACGTCGTCACGCTTGCGGACGGCGGAACCCTGGCCTGTGGAGGCCTCTTTCAATTCATTGGCGAGTGCGCGGTGCATCGGGACGCCTTTGCGACCCCGAGCATAACCGACGATCCAGCGCATGGCCAGAGACTCGGAGCGGCCACCGCTCACTTCCAGAGGCACCTGGTAGGTGGCACCACCGACACGACGCGCCTTGACTTCAACCTTAGGCTTGGAGTTTTCGATGGCGCGGTTGAAGAGGTCCAGAGGATCGATGGAATCCGTCTTCTCATTCAACTGCTCGATGGCGGCATACACAATGCGCTCAGCGAGGGACTTCTTGCCGCTCTGCATCACGCGGGCAATCAGGTGGGCCACAAGCTCGCTATCATAGCGGGAATCTTTGTGAACAGGCTTGTCGTAAACTCTTTTTCTGCGGGCCATAACGGTAAAGGGATCGTGGTGGGCTTAACGGATGATTGATTCAGCAAAGGCTTACTTCTTACCCTTGGCAGGAGCGGCAGCAGCAGCACCCTTCTTCGGACGCTTGGCACCATACTTGGAACGGCCACGGCGGCGCTTGTCCACCCCAAGGCAGTCAAGGGTACCACGGACGATGTGATAACGCACACCCGGCAAATCCTTCACACGTCCGCCACGGACCAGCACGATGCTGTGTTCCTGGAGGTTGTGGCCTTCACCGCCGATGTAGGCGATAACTTCAAAACCGTTCGTCAGACGAACTTTGGCGACCTTACGCAAAGCCGAGTTAGGCTTCTTTGGCGTGCGGGTCATGACCTGAAGGCAAACGCCGCGACGCTGCGGGCAGCTTTCAAGCGCAGGCGACTTCGACTTCACCGCTTTATCTTTGCGGCCGTGTCTGACGAGTTGATTGATGGTGGGCATGGTCTGAAAAAATGTTCCGTTCCTAAATGACCTAAAAGGGCATGGAATCAGAAGAAGACAGTGCCGCCACCCTCGAGAGGGTTTAGCACAGTGTTTTTCCGGTTCACTGCTCCGATAGCAAAGACTCACTCTCGTGAATCATTAGCCAGCACTCACTAGGAGCGCTTGGGCCGGGGAGCGGGCACCTTGGAGGTGATCCCGTTTCGTGCAACATGTTTTTTGCATCTTTGTGAAGTTTTTCACAACCATTTACCTAACACATCCGAAGCATTTCCCCTTCCCCAAAGCCTTTCCAGGCCCTCCCTCCCTGATCCCATCTCTGGTTAGACCGCCAATCCACAATTGGTTAGACCCAGGTAAAACCAGCCTCCCTGCCCGTCCCCATGGAGCGCACGCGTCTCGCGTGCCGTCTTGTGCGTCCCGCGCAAGACCGTTCTCACGCCCCCGTCCGCCACCATGGAGCGCCGACGACCCGTCGGCATACAAAAACAAGTGCCCAGTCCTCAGCTCAGAGCATACCCCGTCCCCCCATGGAGCACACTCGCCAGTCCACCATGGAGCGCGGGCGTCCTCGCCTGCCGTTGCCTGCGTCCCGCAGGGAACCGTTCTCACGTCCCCGTCCGCCCCAACAAGTACTGTGGGAACTCTTGCCCACGACTCGTCCGCCCCAACCCATCCTCGCCCGCAAATCTCCCCGCTTCTCGAAGCCCCAGAACGCTCGTTCGCGGGCAAGAGTTCCCACGGTACTTCATCCCCCGTCCCCCATGGAGCGCCGACGATCCGTCGGCATTCAGAAACCAGTGCTCAGTCCTCAGACTTCCCCCCCTAACCAAGCCCCTAGCTCCTATCCATCCTAAAAGCCCAATTACCCTCTAACTACCAGACACTGAATACCGCGGAGCCCCCTACCCCTCCCCACACAGCGCCGCATGACGCCGCAGCGCCCCTGCACTCCCCAGCTTCAGCTTCTCTTTAATACGGTGGCAGTGCGTCTCCACCGTCTTCACACTCACTCCCAGCTCCTGCGCCAGCTCCCGCGTACTTAGCCCCCGGCCCAGCAGCCGCAGCACCTCCCGCTCCCGGTTGGACAACCCCGCCTCCGCATTCCCGCGCAGCTCCATCTCCCCGCAGGCCAGCGTATTCAGCATCACATGCTCCACCCGAGGGCCGATGTGCCGCTCCCCCCGCACCGCACCCTCCAGCGCCACCATGAGCGCCGTCAGCGGATCCCGCCGCGTCACATACCCGCTGGCCCCCGCCTGGAAAGCCCGCTGCACCGTCAGCGCATCCTCCAGCGCCGTGAAGACCACCACCCGCGCCCCCGCATGCCAGCGCCGCAGCTCCTTAATAAAGGTAAAACCATCCCCCATCGCCAAATCCACCAACACCAGGTCAGGCTCCCCCTGCTCACACCACCGCCGCGCCCCGCTCAGCGAATCCACATCCCCACAAACACAGAGGGAAGACTTCTCCTTGATCAACTGCATCAGCCCCAGCCGTGAGGCAGGCTCCGCATCCACGATGAGAACACGCGTTTTTCCAGGATTTGCCATACGAAGATCGATTTCGTCTTCTGTAATGGAACATCTGACACACATACAAGCAAATTATTACGCAATATCACTTCCCCCTGTAAGCCCCTTACCCCCGCCCCTACCCCCACACCATTTGACACACCTCCCCCTCTTGCGTGCATTTCACCCCGCTGTTGGATGCGTGCATGGCACCACAATTCAGATATATCCTAACACGAACCTCGCTGTTAGGCCTCGGCATCGGCCTTTTGTATATCCCATCTGTATTCAGTCAGACTCCTCCGACTGTCTATATTCAGGTGCCTTCAAACGCCCCAGCAGGGCAGGCAGATTCATCGTTGCTAAATAGGCCTTCAGATAGCGACATGAGGCCCTTTCGCGGAACGAGGCCCAATGATGGTATCCTCATAATACCAGGCCACAGCACCACCCCTCAGCAGGATCTTCAGATGCAAATCTTAGCGCTGGAACTCCAGGTAACAAAACAAAAGGAGCTCATTGATTCTCAAACAGCCTACATCGCCAGACTTGAGGCAGAAATCACCCGGCTCAAACCACCCGTGTCTCCTGAGGCACCTCAACCTTGATTGTTAAATCCTTCCCATACCCATTATGTCCGAAGCCACTCCGCCCAATCCAGCCCTAACTTTAGAGGAACTGAAAAAAGCTGTGGAGACTAAAACCGCTGCCACTGAGCAAGCGGCCGAGGCCGTGAACCAGATAACCACACAGGGTCAGCCCACTACAGAGTCAGCCGCCAACGCAGCCGGTTGGAGTCCAGAGCTGGTCACCCATCTCGGCCTTGGCCTCTTAATCTTCAGCATCCTTCTAATGGGTCTCATCGGCTTTCTCATTTACAAAGAGAAGATCACGCCACCCCTCCATGATGGCCAGTGGCTCGTCCGCACCCTCGTCATTCCCATCTGCGTCATTGCCGCCGTCTTTCTCGTCATCACAGGTTATTCGCAGGACCAGATCGCCCCCGTCATCGGCCTCCTCGGCACCATCATCGGCTACCTCCTCGGCGCCGGCACCCGCACCCCTCCGGATACTGCCGCTCAAGCCCCCACGAGATAATCCATCCGCCATATGCCACATTTTCAGCCGGAACCTCACCTAAAGACCATCTTTTGATATGATTAAATATTGTAATAAGCTGTGTAATACTCGCCTGACACTTTGCTTCATGCCTTTATTGATCATGAGTTGCACAAGCCTTCAAACCACCGAGCAAGGCATTGGCAACCAACAGTTTAGCCCTGAAAAAGATGATGGTATGGGACTGCATTATTTTCTTCCAAAGGCTCTGCTTACTATAGAAGGAGCACCAGATGATAAAAGCCCGGGGGACTTCAAGGTAATCGTCAGTCGAAAAATGGTAGCTGATGATCGCAAAGAATTTCATCTTCGCTGGAAAAACAATCCTTTTTACCACGATAAAATTTCCACTCCCATTGAGGTCAATGAGCAGTGCCTGCTGACCAGTGTACAATTTGATGCCGAAGATAAGACTGCCGCCATTCTGGAAGACCTTACAAAGACTACTATTAATGTCTTCAAGATTCTCGGCGGTGGCGGACCACAGTTAGGGGATGCTCCAGGACCAATGGAATCATTTAGCATTACCTTTGACCCCTTAGATATCGCAGAAACACGATCTGCCCAGTCCGCTTTGAAAGCCCTTATCGGAGGCGATATAAATATATGCCCTCCCGCAAATCGCATACAGAGCTGCATAGGCGATGGGATGTCAGGGCATGATGGCAAATTCGTCGCCGTGGATCATGCTAGTGCGCAGAGAGAAGCCCAAGATCGAGGTGGGGTGCTATATCATCCACCAATGGCCATCGAACTGCGCTTCGATTTTAGACCTAAAGCAAACATCATACATCGTGAAACCGTTCTTGTCCCTAACCCAGATAGAATCGCCAGTTTTCATTTCGGTAGGTCGGCGTTTGTGAAAAGATCCACATCCCTCACATTGAGCAATGGCATGCCGACGAAATTCAGCCTAGACCGTCCTAGTCCCATTCAAGGGTTCACAGGCATGTTAAGCTCCGTTACTACTATCGTTGGTCAAGCCATCCCTACATTGGTCAATGTTAAAGTGAATAAAGAAATTTCAGAAATAAACGCTGAGAAGAGTCTAATCGCGGCTAAAACTGCCCTTGCTAATGCTGAAAAAGCGAAACTGGATGCTGACAGTGCACTCAGCAAAGTAATTCTCAATTCAAGCGCTGGAGGACCCCAATATGGTACTCCAGATGTCAAAAGCAATATGCAACCCGGTCCTGGGTATACACCACCTGGCGGCGGTAATCCAAAGTCTGGGGATGCCTCTGCCCAGTCAGGAAAGAATGAGAGTAAAGAAGACACTAAAATGCTACAGTTCCAGGGAACAGTTGAGCTTCCAAACTAATTAACAGATCCGATTTATGGCCACCAAAAAGGCAATAACAAAGAAACCAAAAGGTATTCCAAAGTCACCAGACTCTGTTCCCGACTCCCCCACTCGATGGATGCCCAGAGGCAACATCGGAGCACGGCTTCCAAATGTAAAAACCGGCTTCAAAACGGAATGTATCATCCCGGCCGCCTCTTCAATAGTCCCCTTTTCCTCTTCGTTAGCACTGCATCCAATTGCAGAGAGTTTAGAGCGGCGCTTAAGCGTCTTATCGGAGTTACACACGACGCCTCAAGTCATCTCCAATCCAAATGCGATGCCTTGGAGTTCCCATGTTTTAATGGAAATGGTGGCTATTGATGGAAAAAGAAAAATCGGGTCGGGGTGGGTGATTGGTCCGCGCACTATCATTACCGCAGGTCATTGTGTGTATGATGGTGGATGGATGCGTGAAATATTAATCACCCCAGGAGGCCATGGCTCGCAATTTACTAAGCGCATCCGTGGCATCCATTGGAATACTACAGATGATTGGATCAATGGATCAACATCCGCACTTCGAGAAAGTGCAGATGTTGGAGTCGTCTATCTAGACCAAGACATCTCTATAGACACCGGAATCCTTAAATATGCTACATATAGTGACAGTGTGATATCCCGTATTCCTGCGGGCCGGATCAGTGTTGCAGGCTTCCCCGCTGACCCTTATGGAACATTTTTGGCAGATTCCGGCACATTACGCGGATACACGGCGTCGCATCTTATTTACGACATTCAAACCTATAAAGGCCAAAGCGGAGCCCCTGTTCTTTATTGGGAAAGGGATGACTCTCCCACAGTCATTGGCATTCACCACTGGGATGTAACAAATAATTTGAACCGTGCCATACGAATCACTCCAGAAGCAGCCAGCTTGTTATTGAACTGGACAGCCTAATCCCCTCAACCCACCTTCTCCGCGCAGTCGGGGCACTGGCCGAAGAATTCGAGCTCGTGGTACAGCTTTTTGAAGCCGGATTTTTTGGCGATCTGCTTTTCCAGGACTTGTACGGGGCAGGCGATGTCCAGTTTCTCGATGCGGCCGCAGTCGTTGCAGATGAGGTAATCGCTGTGCTCACCGGGCAGGATCATGGTGTAGTAGGCGGAGCGGTCATGCAGGCCCAGGCGGCGGATGAGGGAGCGTTCCTCCAGCTTCATCAGCAGGCGATAGACGGTCGCTTTGTCCGCGCCGCTGTCCAGGTCCTTGGATTCGGCGATGTCTGCCAGCGTCAGTGGCTGGCAGGCATCGATGAGGATGGACAGCACATCCTCCAGCGCCTTGGTGCGGCGCAGGCCGGAGGCGCGGGCGCGCTCCACGGCCTCCTTGACCAGCTTTTCGGGCTCAGGCCGCACGCAGCCTTCGTGGTGATGATGGTGATGTTTGCTCACAGTGCTTCTTGTTATACACAACGGCTCTGCCGCGTCAGGTGTTGCTAAAAGTCACACCTGCTTACTCGGCCTTGCGTTTGAGCTGGGGGAAAAGGACCACGTCACGGATGCTTTCAGCCCCGGTCAGCATCATGATGAGGCGGTCGATGCCGATGCCGATGCCGCCTGCGGGGGGCATGCCGTGCTCCAGGGCCAGGATGAATTCTTCGTCGATCTTTTGGATCTCCTCGCCGGCCTGGTGCTCCAGGCGCTCGCGCTGGACGATGGGGTCGTTCAGCTCAGAGTATCCGGGGCTGATTTCCTGGCCGTTGATGACGAGTTCGTAAACGTCCACCACGGAATCATCCGTGGTATTCTGCTTGGCCAGGGGCACCAGCTCCTTCGGCACATGAGTGACGAAGAGAGGGTTGAAGCTCTTTTCTTCCACCAGTTTTTCAAAGGCCTTCTGGTCCAGCTCATAGTGCTCATCCCCGGCATGGATCTCATGCACGCCCAGGCTCTGCGCACGCTGCACTTTTTCTTCCTTGCTGAGGGTGAACCAATCCTCCCCGGCAGCCCCTTTCACCAAGTCCCGGTAGGGGGTGCGCTTCCAGGGGCGGCTGAGGTCGATGAAGGCCTCCGCACTCAGTTCTTCCAGCTTGGCCAGCATGCCGGCGAAGAAGCCCTTCTGGCCTTCGTTCAGGTGGTCGCCGCAGGCGGTGACAAAGCGGGTCATTTCTTCCTTGGCCGTCTGGGCCACAGTATTCGCGCTGTCATGGTCCAGCTCATTGAGCGCCTTGTGCGCCATGGCGATCACGGCCTGGAATTCGGTATTCGCCTCCGGGGTCAGCGTCAGGTTATGCTCCTGGCACAGGCGCGGGATCATGAACAGGATGGCACGCACTTCCGTCACGCGATTGCGCTTGATGCGCAGTCCGCCGCAGAACTTTTCCGCCAGGTGGCAGATCAGGCTTTCCACCAGGTCCGCCATCTGCTCGAAGTCGGAGAAGGCCCAGTAGGCCTCCAGCATGGTGAATTCTGGATTGTGGCGGCGGCTCACACCTTCATTGCGGAAGTTGCGGTTCAGCTCAAAGACGCGTGTGAAGCCGCCCACGAGCAGCCTTTTCAGGTAAAGCTCCGGCGCGATGCGCAGGTACATCTTCTGGTCCAGGGCATTGAAGTAGGTCTCAAACGGACGCGCAGCGGCCCCGCCGGGGACGTCCTGCATCATGGGCGTCTCCACCTCCATGAAATCGCGGCCATGCAGGAAGCTGCGGATCTCCGCCACCATCTTGCTGCGGGTCACGAAGATTTCCCGGCTGCGGTCATTGGAAATGAGGTCCAGGTAACGCTGGCGATATTTGATCTCGCGATCCGCGATGCCATGCCACTTGTCCGGCAGCGGGCGCAGGGCCTTGCCCATGGGGGTGAGCACCTTCACATGGATGGAGTTTTCCCCCTTCTTGGTCACGAAGCTCAGGCCCTCAATGCCGACGAAATCGCCGATGTCGATCTGGTGGACAAAGAGGTCGTAGGCTTCCTCGCCCACATCGTTCTTGCTCAGGTAGCACTGGATGCGGCCCGTGATATCGCCGATGTCAAAAAACGTCGCCTTGCCCATCTGGCGGCGGGAGAGGATGCGGCCAGCCACGCGGACGTCCAGGCCCTCCGTGAAATTCGCCTTCAGGGTGCCGGGATCATGGGAGACCTCGAACTTGCCGCCGAAGGCCGCGATGCCGCGTTTCTGCAACTCCTCCAGCTTGTGGCGGCGGAATTGGAGCAGTTCGGATTCGGAGTGTTCAGGAGCAGGTTGCATGGTCAGACGAATAATGGGGCCGTGTCTTTAGCCCGTCCAGCCAGCCTTTGCCACGGCAAAATGATGGCGTGTGGTGGATGAAGGGGGAAGCGGTGGGGTCCGGTGTCGCCGCGCCCGCCAGGGCGTGGGGTCTTGTGTGGCTGCGCCCGCCAGGGCGTGGGTCCGATGTGGCTGCGCCCGCCAGGGCGTGGAGTCTGGTGTGGCTGCGCCCGCCAGGGCGTGGGGGTTAGGGATGGAGTGTTGGAGGGATGTGAAGGTGAGCTTCGATGGTGGGTTGGATGGGTGGAGGCTGGTAGGGGGCTTCGAGGTGGCTATCCGCTCAGGGACTGAGCGGGCTACTTTTGAGATGGGGTGGAGGTTTCGAATGGGGAAATGGGGAGCGATTGTTATTTTTCCCCATTTGGGGATTTTTCCAGGTAAGGGGTTGAGGGTGAATGGATTGCGCATGGTGATTCATGGGGATTTTGTTCCCCATGGGGGAGATTGGGGGAATTTTGAATGCCGACGAGGGCGTCGGCGCTCCGTGGGTCTGCGCCCGCCAGGGCGTGGAGGGGTGGTATATTTTGATCGGTTTACCGCAGAGGGGCAGAGGGGTGAAGGAGGCAGAGTGCTTGTTTCTGAATGCCGACGAGGGCGTCCGCACTCCGTGTGGCTGCGCCCGCCAGGGCGTGGGGTTTGGAGGATCGATGGCGTGAGAACATTTGTGAGGGCGAAAGGGGGTCGCAGAAAGCTCGCCCACTCGCTGGTGCGAGCAGCTACAGGTGGCTGATGGGGAGCGATTGTTATTTTTCCCCATTTGGGGATTTTTCCAGGTAAGGGGTTGAGGGTGAATGGATTGCGCGTGGGGATTCATGGGGATTTTGTTCCCCATGGGGGATTGAGGGGGATTTCTGAATGCGGACGAGGGCGTCCGCGCTCCGTGGTCAGAGGGCAGACGGGGCTTGAAGTACGGTGGGCACTCTTGCCCGCCTGGGTGGGGGGCAAGTGATGCGGGCACTCCTGCCTGCAACTTCGCGGCTTCGAGAAGCGGGGAGATTTGCGGACGGGGATGGGTTGGGGCAGACGAGTCGCGGGCAGAGTGCCCACGGTACTTGTTGGGGCGGACGGGGGCATGAGAACGGTTCCCCGCGAGACGCGGGCAACGGCACGCGAGATCGCCGCAGTCGCGGGACAGGCGCGCGCGCTCCATGGCGGACGAGGGCGCAGGGGCATGCGGAATTTTCCGGGCGGTAAACGGGGATGGCAAGGGGCTAGGGGTGGCACTTGGGCCAAGTGAGGAAAATTGGGGGTCCTCTCCAACGTCATGTCGTTCCTGCGCACTAGCTACCCCCCACCCCAAAGGTCCGACATCCCGGCCCATCTGCACCCCAGACTGGCCTTCACCTGTCTGCCCCTAAATGAACCTCTGCATCCACTTCCATACCTAGACAAACGCCTCTTCAGCACTTGCTGCGTCGGGTTCATCACTTAACTGTCCTGATGAAGGACCTTTTGAATCCTCTGCCCAGCATTCAGCATACTCACGTGTGCACTTACATTGAATGCAATGCCCAGGTGGAGACAGCGGCCCGAGCCTATCGCTTTGGCCTGTTAGAAGGCAGCCCACAAAAGATGGTCGTTTTTTTCCAGACGGTTAGACATCAGCCAGGGTCATTCGCCACCTGGACTCAAATGGACATCGAGGATGCCATTGCAGAGCGAATACGGTCCGAGGTGAATACCATCCATATCCCTTTATGCTCGCCAGCACGCAATTGGAGTTCAATGCACTGCAACCGCTCCCTAATGCTAGAAGCTCGGGGAATGGCACTGGACCTTTGGTGGGATTCAGAAGACAGCCCCCTGGGGGATGCACTCCGCCCACTGCTCTGTCTGTTAAGAGATGTAGTGAAAGCAACAGAATTAATCTCTGAGAAAAAACGCAGGGCAATAATCCTTGATGATGAGTTGTGAGTGGGAAACGGCATCAGGCTGCGACTCTTGATAAAAAGATCGTCAAGCCCAGATCTCCAGCCTCCGCCCTGATCCCCGCCTGAGTTCGGCTTCAATGCCTATCCGTGTTCATCCGTGACATCTGTGGTTAAATCAGGATTTAGCGGGCTTTTTTAAAGCTGTCAGCCCTCACTTCATCCAAAAACGCAGCAGCTTCTTCGGCCAGTTTTGTTTCCAGGAAATTGTCGATCTCATACTCCTTTTTTTCCAGTACCAAAGCGAGGCCACCATACAATCGGCCGCTCGTTAGCGTATGCGTGACCCAGGTAACATCAGACCATGGGAAGGTGATCTCCTTCTTGTAAAAGGGTGCTACATGCAATATTTGAATTCCAGTGCGGTCCGCCACACACTTCACGGTGGAGAAAGTTTGGAGGTATTGATCACCCAAGAAAATAACCCCTCCAATCATCCACAACACACTCCACAGCCCGACAAAAACTCGGGTGCTTGTCACCAAATCAGGGTCATCAAAGCTCACGACCGCCTTTATACCCAGTCCTCCGAAAAGGAGCAAAAAGAGACAGCAACAACCAGCAAAGGTATATCAACCGCTTTTCTAAAATTCCAGGTGGTTATCTCTAAACCAGAGCTGGTTCGACGGGATTTAAGGGTCCTTGAAGCAAAAGTCTGCATGCATATTTATATACTGGAGAAACTGCGTCAGCCTATTGTTCACCAAAAAATCATCGATCCAAGATTCCCAGCCTCCGCCCTGAGCCCCACCTCATTCAGCTCAATCCCCATCCCTGGCCATCTGCGGGCAACCAGGGTTATGCCGATGAGCTTGGGAAAGGTAGAAAGCACAAATGCTGCGTTTCATGCGTTTCAGCGTTTCAATCTTTTTGGGTGCGGGACTTTGTTTGGGAGAGGAGTTGTTGTTTGCGGGTGGTTTCGGCCTGCTGGAACTCTTGCAAGCGCTGGCTGCTGCCGAAGAGGGTGAGGAGCTGGACCTCGGCAGCGAGGCGGATGCTGTCTTGGCGGGTGATGCTTTGTTCCCAGTGGGCGCTGTCGCGGGCGGTTTTGCTGAAATCTCCTACGGCGAGGGGGCGGTCCTGGAGGAACTGCATGGAATCTTCATGCAACTGGGTCTGGCGGTCCTGAATGATTTGGAGGGCGTGGGTGATTTGGGGTTCGCCAAAGCCCCATTCACTGAAGAGCTGGCGGTAGGTGGGTTCCATGGCGCGCATCCAGTTTCCAATGCTTTCGCGGGTGAGGGCGGGGGTGAAGCGGGAGGCTATTTCACTCATCTCCAGGGCGCGATTCATGGCCTGGGCGGCGTGGGTGGTCTGGGGCGAGGTGTTTTTTTCCAGGGGGGCCGGGGGCTGTTTTTCTAGTTGGGGCGGGGCGGCGGGGATGATCCCCTGCCCTGCGGTGGGGGCCAGCCTCTGCCAGGCCAGGGTGCCTAACAGCATGAGGCTGAGGAGGAGGAGGGCGGCGGTTTTCATGGAGGGGTGGGCTGGATGGTAGGAGGGCGGGTGGGGGCTTCGAGGTGGCTGTCCGCTCAGGGGACTGAGCGGGCTACTTTTTGAGGGCTAACTTTGCTTCTTTGCTCCTCTGCGGTAAAAACTGGGCGTTCTGCTGTCATCGGTTGGCCGCAATGGGGCGGAGTTGGAGGGGTGGGCTGGATGGTAGGAGGGCAGGTGGGGGCTTCGAGGTGGCTGTCCGCTCAGGGGACTGAGCGGGCTACTTTTTGAGGGCGGGAGCTAAATGTTTTGTTTATAGATTATCGGTGATTTTAGCAAGTGTGTTGTGGAGGGGATGCAGGGATAGAACGGAGTTTGGGGGTTGGAGGGGGCTGCTTTTACAGGATTAACAAGATGGCAGGGTTGACAGGATTTTGGGAGGGACAAGGGGGCGACAAGGCGCTGCGGATAGGTGCGATGGGGGCAGATACATCCTATAGGGTTTTGAACTGGGCTGCTAACTCTGAGCACTGAGGACGGGTATCTGAATGCCGACGAATCGTCGGCGCTCCATGGTGGCGGACGGGGTTTGGAAGTACGGTGGGCACTCTTGCCCGCCTGGGTGGGGGGCATGTGATGCGGGCACTCCTGCCTGCAACTTCGGGGCTTCGAGAAGCGGGGAGATTTGTGGCCGGGGATGGGTTGGGGCAGGCGAGTCGCGGGCAAGAGTGCCCACGGTACTTGTTGAGGCGGACGGGGGTTTGAGAACGGTTCCCCGCGAGACGCGGGCAACGGCACGCGAGATCGCCGCAGTCGCGCGGGACAGGCGCGTGCGCTCCATGGGCGGACGGGGGTTTGACAGGGGGCGTTGGGCGTCTATTCTCTGCGCCCGTTTTTAAAACCTTTCTCTTTTTCTATCCCTTCCTATGAGCAACACGACCGGCAATAGCAGTACGCATGAGTTCCAGGCTGAGGTAAAACAGGTCCTGGATATCGTGATCCACAGTCTTTATACGGACCGCGAAATCTTCATCCGGGAGCTGGTCTCCAATGCGGCGGATGCGCTGGAGAAGATGCGCCTGACGCAACTGACGGAAAAGGAAGTCTATGGGGCGGAGCTGCCGCTGGAGATCCACATCACGACGGATGAGGCGGCGGGGACGCTGACCATCGCGGATCACGGCATCGGCATGACGCGGACGGAGCTGGTGGAAAATCTGGGCACCATCGCGCATTCGGGGTCGAAGGCGTTTGCGGCGGCGCTGAAGAACGCAGGCAAGTCCAATGAGGCGTCCCTGATCGGCCAATTTGGCGTGGGATTTTACAGTGCCTTCATGGTGGCGGATGAGGTGCGGGTGCATACGCACTCCTGGCGCATGGAGGGTGAGCCGCTGGTGTGGACGAGCACGGGTGCGGGCACGTATTCCATCGAGGACTCGGCCGAGGAGGTGCGGGGCAGCCGCATCGTGATCAAGCTGAAGGAGGATGCGCTGGAATTTTGCCGCCCGGACCGGGTGAAGAGTGTGCTGGGCAAGTATTCAAACTTTGTGGGCTTCCCCATCCAGCTCAATGGTGAGCGGGTGAATACGGTGGAGGCGATCTGGCTGAAGAGTAAGGATGAGGTGACGGAGGAGCAGTATAAGGCTTTTTATCAGTTCACGGCGCATGCGTTTGATGAGCCGAGCTATCGCCTGCACTTCCAGGCGGATGCGCCGCTGGTGATCAATGCGCTGCTTTTCCTGCCGGACCAGAATATGGAGGCCTTCGGCATGGGGCAGATGGAGCCGGCAGTGGGCCTGTATTGCAAGAAGGTGCTCATCGACCCGCATCCGAAGAAGCTGCTGCCGGAGTGGATGCGCTTCGTGCGCGGGGTGATCGACAGTGAGGATCTGCCGCTGAATATTTCCCGCGAGTCCATGCAGGACAGTGCGCTGGTGCGGAAGCTGGGTGAGGTGGTGGCGAAGCGCCTGCTGAAATTTCTGGATAAGGAAGCGCAGGATGATGCGAAGAAATTCCAGGAGTTTTACGCGAAGTTTAGCCGCTTCTTCAAGGAAGGCGTGGCGACGGACTATCTGAACCGCGATGCCATCGCGAAGCTGCTGCGCTTTGAATCCAGCCTGACGGAGAAGGGCGAGGTGATCGGCCTAGCGGACTATGTTTCACGGATGAAGGAGGACCAGAAGGCGATCTATTACCAGGTGGCTCCGTCCCGCAATACGATCGAGTCCGGTCCGTATGTGGAGGCCTTTAAATCGAAGGGCTATGAGGTGCTGTATCTGTATGAGTCCATCGACGAATACGTGGTGAACAGCCTGCGCGAGTTCGACGGTAAGCCTTTGCAGGCGGTGAACAGCAATGAAGTGGACCTGGGCGATCTGGCCAATGAGGGCGAGGCGCTGAATGAGGCGGAGACGCAGATGCTGTGCGACTGGCTGAAGGGCCGCCTGGCGAGCGGGGTGGAGGATGTGCGCAGTGGCAAGCGGCTGGTGAGCAGCCCGGCACTGGCCATCACGCCGGATGGTGAGATGACGCCGCAGATGCGCCAGATGATGCGGGTGATGAAGCCGGATGAGGTGGAGGCCCCGAAGGTGATCCTGGAGATCAACCCGCGTCACGAGATCGTGAAGAAGCTTTCCGCGCTGAGCGTGAGCGATGCGGACAGTGCGCAACTGGTCGCGGAGCAGGTGCTGGACAATGCGCTGCTTTCCGCCGGGCTGCTGGATGATCCACAGCGCATCGTGGCGCGGACGGAGAAGATCATGGAGCGCCTGCTGGCGAAGTGAGTTTAGCGGCCTGAAAAGGGCTGATTGAGAAAAAGGCATCACGTTTCGGCGTGATGCCTTTTTTGTTAGGTGGGGGGATATGGGATGGGATGAGGGATTTTTAAACTTCTTTGCCTAACAATAGGCTTAGCCCTCTCTGCTCCTCCGCCCCTCTGCGGCAAAAGGGGTGTCACACTGATATGGATTTACCGCAAAGAGGCAGGGGGGCAGAGGTGGCGGAGAGTTTTGTAGTCCCGGCTTTAGCCGGTCTGGCCATCGATGACTTTGTGGGGACTCAGCAGCCAATGCACCGGCTGAAGCCGGGACTACAATGCACAAAAAAGCCGGAGCGCTTTCACGCTCCGGCTTCCTTTCCTGGCAGGATCTCTCCTGCCCAAGTTCTTAGTGTTCGTAGCCGGACTCGCCGTGCTCGGAGAGGTCCAGACCCACCTGCTCCACTTCGTCCGTTGGACGCAGGCCCACGATCAGTTTCACCACCAGGGTGATCACGAAGGTTGCCACCACGCTCCACACGATGGTCACTGCCACTGCTTTGAGCTGCTCCATGAGCAGGCCTTCTTTCAGACCTGCCACGATGGAGTTGGCCTTCTCATCGGCCAGCACGCCTGTCAGGATCGCTCCCATCGTTCCGCCCACACCGTGCACACCAAAGGTGTCCAGTGCGTCGTCATAGCCCAGGATCTTCTTCAGGAAGGCCACCGCGATGAATGGAACGATACCAGCTGCCACACCCATGATCACTGCGCCATTGGCAGTCACGAAACCAGCTCCGGGAGTCACCACCACCAGACCGGCCACGATGCCCGAGCAGAAGCCCAGCACGGATGGCTTGCCACGAGTGATCCACTCCAGGAGGGCCCACACAAATCCGGCGATGGCGGCTGCCAGCGTCGTGGTCATGAATGCGTTGGAGGCGATGCCATCAGCACCCAGAGCGGAACCGGCGTTGAAGCCATACCAGCCCACCCAGAGCATGCCTGTGCCCACGGCGCAGAGCACCATGCTGTGAGGAGCCATCTGCTCTTTGCCGTAACCTT
>NZ_SOCA01000018.1 GCF_004364345.1 Prosthecobacter fusiformis
GGGGCTGGTGGGGTGCAGATCTGCACGGACGCTGCCACGGGCAGGGCGTGAGACGGGGGAGGAAGAGGGGGCGGGGGCGCGGGCGGGGCGCTGGGGGAGGGGCGGCGGGGTGTCGGGCTGCTGGGCTTTTTTAGCCTGCTCTTTCATTTGCTCGAAGACGTCGCGCACGGTGGACCAGGGGTCGGGGTGGACGGGGGGCGGGGCCTGGGGGTTGGGACGCTGAGGGCGCTGGGGACGGTTGGGCTGCTGGGACTGCTCCACCTGTTTGCGCCAGGCTTCTTCGCGGGCGGCGCGTTCTTCCGGGGTGGGGGAGGGGGTGCTGTCGCGGTTTTTTTCGGCGCTGCTTTGTTTGAGCAGGCCCCAGACCCACTGGATAAAGCCGGCGCCCATGGCGATGACGATGATGATGATCTGAATGGGATCAATCTCGGCGAGGATCATGGGGCAGTGTGGCATCATTCAAGGGGGCGCGCTACTACGATTCCGGCATGGCTTTCGAAGCTGGCGAGGTAGGCGGAGAGGGATTTATCCACCAAGACGCGTTTGTGGGTGTAGGAGGCGTGCATGAAGTGGAGGACGCCATCGGCGCTGCGGACGGCGAGGCCGACGTGGCTGCAATAGACGTGGGGCTTGTGGGTGACGATGCCAATGATGTCGCCATTTTGGAGGCGGGGCTCGATGGCGCGGACGGCGGTTTTGGGGAGGTAATGGAAGGGCTGGCGCTGGAGGCGGGCTTCGATCTCGGCCATGCCTGGGCGGAGGTCGGGGTTGTGTTTGAGGTAGCGGTAGCTTTTCCAGAGGACGGTCATTTCATCGATGCGGCGGCCTTCGAGGGGGACGGTGGGGCCGAGGCTGGCAGTGATGTTTTTGAGGTGGCCTCGTTTTTGGTTGTCGGTGAACCATTCGTCCAGGTAGTGGATGCGGTCGAGGTAGCTGCCGTGGCAGGTGCCGCTGCGGTAGCGGGTGATTTCGATCTGGTGGAGGAGGTCGGCAGGGGTGTAACGGTCTTTTTTGATGGCGAGCATGCGGGCGATGCCGAGGGCGATCTCGAAAAAGGTCCAGCAGTCCTGGCCGTCGAAGTTGGCGGAGGGGGATTCGATGTGGTCGTGGATCTCCAGGGTGTAGCCAACGTAGGGGGTGCCCTCCATGGCGAGGGCGGCGCGGGTGATGCGCTGGCCGATAGGGAGGCTGCGCCAGTCTTCACGGAGGGCGCGGTCGATGAGGCGGTGGAATTTTTTTTCGCCAATGAAGGTGAGGTTTTGCGGGAGGTGCTGGCCAGCGGGGAGGAGGCCGGGCAGGGAGCAGGTGGCGAGGGTGTGGAGGAGGGTGCGGCGGGTCATGGTGGCGAAGGTTGGATGCGGGGTTTATACTGTGATGGGTTTACCGCAGAGGAGGCGGAGGAGGCGGAGGAGGCGGAGGAGGCGGAGGAGGCGGAGGAGGCGGAGAATGGGGGATTTAGTGCGAGGGGCTTTTGGGGGGATGAGGGGGGTGGGATGGGAGGGTTTTTTTTTACAGGATTAACAGGATGGCAGGATTCACAGGATTTTTGGGAAGAGGATGGGGAATTTATAAACCACTGATGCTCAGGACTGGGGGGTGAATCGAGTGTTGCGCAGGTGGGCGGCAGGAGCCAGACTGGACTGCTGGAAAACAACCACCCTTTTCACATGTTACGCTGCGCCCTGTTCGCTGCTGCACTCGCCTTTATGAGTTTATCGCTGCCTGCTGCTGCTACTGTCACCACCCAGAGCTGGGGAAAGACGGCTGCGGGGGAGGATGTGGAGCTATTTACGCTGACGAATGAGGGGGGAATGGAGGTGCGGGTGATGACGTATGGGGGCATCCTGGTTTCTGTAAAGGTGCCGGACAAGGCGGGGGCGATGGCGGATGTGGTGCTGGGGTTTGACACGCTGGAGCCCTACCTAGGGAAGCATCCGCACTTCGGCTGCATCACGGGCCGGTATGCGAACCGCATCGGCGGGGCGGAGTTCGAGATCGACGGGGTGACGTATGAGGTGACGGCGAATTCGGGTAAAAACCACATTCACGGGGGGCGGGATGCGTTTGATAAGAAGGTGTGGCGCGGGGTGGTGCTGGAGGGCGGGGATGCGGTGGCGCTCACCTATACGAGTGCGGATGGTGAGGAGGGATTTCCCGGCAAGCTGGACTGTACGGTGACGTATCGCCTGACGAAGGAGAATGAGCTGGCCATCGAATACCAAGCGGTGACGGATAAGCCGACAGTGGTGAATCTGACGAACCACAGTTACTTCAATCTGGCGGGGGAGGGGAGCGGGGATGTGCTGGGGCATGAGCTGATGATCCCGGCGGAGACTTATACGGCGACGGATGATGCGCTGATCCCGACGGGGGAGATCGAGAGTGTGCTGGAGACGCCGCTGGATTTTACGGTGCCGCAGCTCATCGGCAGCCGCATCGGGGTGAACTTCAAGCCGCTGGTGCAGGGGAAGGGGTATGACCACAACTATGTGCTGGAGGGTGCGGGCCTGAAGCTGGCGGCGCGGGTGCGGGAGCCTGCCAGCGGGCGGGTGATGGAGGTGCGGACGACGGACCCTGCTGTGCAGCTTTATACGGGGAATCACCTGAAGGCCGTGATGGGCAAGGGTGGCCACGTTTATGAGTCCCGCCATGGATTCTGCCTGGAGACGCAAAAGTATCCGGACAGCCCGAATAAGCCACAGTTTCCCTCCGCCGTGGTGCGGCCTGGGGAGCCTTACGTGCATACGACGATCTTTAAATTTTCTGCTGAGTGACTGCCCCTGTACCCCTTCCTTTGATCCCTGTTGATATTCCTCCGGCTTTTGTGCAGGAGCAGGATTTTGCCGCGCGCCAGTATAAGGGGCGGCGGGATAATCAGGAGGATTATTATGCGTTCGCGGATGCGGCGGAGCTGACGGAGGCACCTTTGGAGACGCTGCTGCTGGTGGTGGGGGATGGGCTGGGGGCGCATGCGGGCGGCAGTGTGGCCAGCTACCTGGCGGTGAATGCCTTTGTGCGTGCTTTTCATGAGCACCCGGGGGATGCGAGCTGGCGGCTGCGGACGGCGCTGGATACGGCGAATGAGACGCTGGGCTACATCACGGAGCGGATGCCTTCGGTGGCGCCGCCGATGGGGACGACGATGCTGTCTGTGCTGGTGAGCCGCAAGGAGGTGCAGTGGATCAGTGTGGGGGATTCCCCGCTGTTTTTATACCGGCGGGGAAATCTGACGCGGCTGAATGCGGACCATTCCCTGACGCCGATGCTGGATGCGCAGGTGAAGGCGGGTACGATGACGGAGGATGAGGCGGCGCATCACCCGGGGCGGCATACTTTACAGAGTGCGCTGATGGGGCAGCCGATGGCGCTGATCGATTTCGCGGCGGATCCGATCAAGCTGCTGCAGGATGACATCATCATCGCGGCGAGTGACGGGATTTTTACGCTGAGTGAAAAGGCGCTGGTGGAGTTGCTCCACTTCGGGAAGAACACGACGGCGGATAAAATCGCGGATGCGATTATCTTTGCGATCCGGCGGATCAATTTCGACCGTCAGGACAATACGACGGTGGGGGTGGTGAAGGTGCCTTGAGGAGGGGCGCTGGGGGGGTTATGCTGGGATCGATTTAACCGCAGAGGGGCTGAGGGGCGGAGGATGCAGAGGCGGAGGGTGGGGGAGTTGAGAGGGTAGGAGGGCGGAGGGGGCTTCGAGGTGGCTTTCCGCTCAGGGACTGAGCGGGCTACTTTTTGGGGACTGAGCGGGACTTTTGGTTAGGCTTGGGGGACTTTTTTGCCGGTTTTTTTGGGGGTGGTGATGAAGGCTTCTTGGAGGTAAACGGGTTCCAGGGGGAGGCGGGTGAGGGGGGGGATGTCCTGAGGGGGGAGGGCGGCGGCGATGCGGGCGAGGGCGTGGGCATCGGGCGGGACGAGGGTGACTTGGGGGAGGGAGAGGGGGACTTTGCTATCGAAGCTGTACCATGGGCCGCCGGTGGTGGTGAGGGTGAGGGCGGTTTCGGCATCGATGATCTGGATGGGGCCTAACGAATGATGCGTCACGGCGGCGGTGTAGTACATGCCGCGCCGGGCATCGCCGAGGATGTGATAGGTATCCACGGGGGCGGTGGCGATGGAGGGCCAGCCGATGAGGGGCCAGCCGCGCGATAGGGCGATGCCCTGGGCGGCGGCGATGGCGATGCGGACGCCGGTGTAGGAGCCGGGGCCGGTGCCGATGACGATGAGGGCGGGCTCTGCGCCGATGGCATCGAGCGCCTGGCTGAGGGGGGGGAAGACTTGGGCGTTGTGGGAGCGCTCGGCAGTGAAGGCGGCTTCAAAGAGGAGGGTGCCATCCCGCAGGACTGCGATGACTCCACGGGTGGAGGAGAGGTCGAGGGCGAGGACGGTGCGGGGGTGGCTCATGATGCGGTGAGGGGGCCTTCCATCACCTGCCGGACGCCGGTGGGCAAGCTTGTGAATTGAAACCAGCGGGTGTGCGGCGGCAGGAGGTCGGGAAAGAGGTCTGCCCATTCGACGATGACGATGCCGGGTTCATCCAGGATGTCATCCCAGCCGACGCTGAGGACCTGCTGGGGGCTGTCCATGCGGTAGAGGTCGAAGTGGAAGATGGGGATGCGGCCGTCCAGGTATTCATGGACGAGGGTGAAGGTGGGGCTGGTGACGGCGGCGGTGGAGCCGAGGCCGCTGACGATGCCTTTGGTGACCTGGGTTTTGCCTGCGCCGAGGTGGCCGCAGAGGGCGATGATGCTGCCGGGGGCGAGGGTCTGCGCCAGTTCGCGGCCCCATTCCAGGGTGGCTTCAGGGGTGTGCAGGAGGACGGGGGCGGGCATGATGGATGCTTGGTGGAGGGAGGCGGGAAGCGGGAGGCGGGAGGCGGGAGGCGGGAGGCGGGAGGCGGGAGCAAAAGTCGGACGCGGCGCAGCGCGTCCCTACCAGGGGGATGGGTCAAGTTGGACGCGGGAAGTGGGAAGCGGGAAGTCGGGAGCAAAAGTCGGACGCGGCGCAGCGCGTCCCTACCAGGGGGGATGGGCTAACGAAAGTGCTCCCATCCGCCGGGGGTGGCAAGGGGGGCTGCGTGCTTTTCCACGAGGGTGCCGATGCGGGTGAGGGGCAGTTTAGGAAAGGCGGTGTGCCAGGCGGCGAGCTGCTTGCGGGGGGTGCGTGCGGAGATGGCGAGGAGGAGCTCGTAGTCTTCGCCATCGCCCCAGGCCTGTTCCGGGGTGCAGCCGGGGCTGCGGGGGAGGGATGGCAGGTCCACGCTGAAGCCGAGGCCGCTGGCGGCGGCGAGGCGGGGCAGGTCTTTGGCCAGGCCATCGCTGATGTCCATCATGGCGTGTACGGGAAGGTGGCGGCTGATCCAGTGCGCCTCCTGCATGCGGGGGTGAAAGCGCAGGTGCCTGCCGCGGATGGAGCCGCCGAGCCGCCCGGTGACGTACAGGGCATCGCCTGCGCGGGCGCGGTTTCTGGAAACCCACTTTTGGTTAGGCGCGGTGCCGGTCATGCTGACGGTGAGGATGAGCTGGCTGCCGGTGGAGGTCTCCCCGCCGACGATGTTGACGCCGAAGGATTCCGCCATGGCGCGCAGGCCGGCATAGACCTCCAGCACTCTTTTAACCGCGGTCTGCGGCGGGGCGATGAGCGTGATGAGGGCATGGCGCGGGGTGGCGGCCATGGCGGCGAAATCGCTAATGACGCGGGCCATGGCCTTGCGCCCGACGAGCCTGCCGGGGGTGTCTGGGGTGAAGTGTACGCCTTCCACCACGGTATCCGTTTTCAGCAGCAGGAGGTCCCGGCTGCCTTTCACCACGGCGCAGTCATCGCCAGGACCGGCGATGACGCTGGCATCCTGCTTCAACCCGCGAACGAGACGCCGGATGAGCTCGTCTTCACCGATGTCTGCCAGGGTTTCCATCACTTCATGTCGGGAAAGAGCAGCATCAGGGCGATGCTGGTGCCATTAAAAAAACCATGCATGAGCATGGGGACGGCGAGGCTGCCGGTGCGCTCATAAGCGGCGCAAAAGATGAGCGCGAGGAGCGCCAGGGGGATGAGGCTGCCCATGTGAAAGTGGACGACGGCAAAGAGCAGGGCGGAGCAGAGGGCGGCAAAGAAGCTGTCCGTGAAACGTTTGATGACGCCATAGATGAAGCCACGAAAGATGGTCTCCTCCACAATGGGGGCGATGACGACGGCGGCGATGACAAGGAGGGTCTTGGCCAGGGGATCATGGGAGCGGCGGAAGGCCTCCACGGAATCCTGCTGGCCCAGGTTTGGCCAAAATTCCTGCATCCAGACATTGATGCCTGCGGAGGCTCCCATGACGAGAAAGAAGGTGGGGAGCATGAAGACGAGGGCGGTGCCGACGATCTGCGCGGGCCGGAGCTGGGTGAGGCCGAAGATTTCCACGGGGTTCAGGTTCCGCAGGCCGCGCAGGTAAAAGAGCAGCACGGCACAGATCATGAGCTGGACCATGATGTTTAAAAACATGGAGCCGGCGCTGAGTTCCACGATGGACTCGGCTGCCTCCGCTGCGGGGGCATCTGCACTGCCGGGCACGGCCTGCTGGAGGCCGCCGAGGAGGAGGATGGAGATGGCGGCCACGACAATGGCATCCATGCTCAAGTAAGGGCGGGCATCCACACGGCCGCTCCAGTTCCAGCCGCTTTCCGGGCGTGTCTGGCGCACCCATTTGTAAGCGGCGATGCCGATCAAAAGGGCCAGCCAGACCAGGAGGGTGATATCGCGCAGTACTCCGGCAGTGGGGGCATCCATGGGAAAGGGAGAGAAACGGGGAGTCGCCTGGGGGCAGGATCAGTGCAGGAAGGAGCCGGGCAGGTAGTACATCATGCCGGGTTGCAGCTTTGGCAGCATGGCTCCGGTGAGGTCCAACTCCATCTTGGCGGGCGGGGTGGCTTTGGCGGAGGCCAGGCCCAGGGCGGTGAAGAGATTGGGCACGGACTGGTATTTCACCACGGTGGCATCGGGCGCGGCACCGAGCTCGCGGGCCAGGGCGTAGGCGTCTTCGATGTAGCCGATCTGGTCCACCAATTTGGCCTCCAGGGCCTGCCTGCCGGTGACGACGCGGCCATCGGCAACGGTGTTTCTCAGCACGTCTTTGGGGACGTTGCGGGCCTCCGAGACGATGCCGAGGAAGCGGTCATACATGGTGTCCACGAGGCCTTGGACATAGGCTTTTTCATCCTCACGCATGGGGCGGGAGCCGCTGAGGGTGTCCTTGAAGGCACCGCTGGTGAAGGTCTGTGAGCTGAGGCCGACCTTGCCGTAGAGCTCATGGTAATTGGTGGAGGCCATGATGACGCCGATGCTGGCGGTGAGGGTGGTTTCGCTGGCGATGACTTTGGTGGCCCCGCAGGCGACGTAGTAACCTCCGCTGGCGGCGACGGAGTCCATGTAAACAATGACGGGCTTTGCCTCGGCCGCTTTTTTCACGGCGGCATAGATGATGTCTGAGGCGGTGACCTCTCCGCCGGGGGAATTGACCCGCAGGACGATGGCCTTCACGCGGTCATCCGCGACGGCCTGCTCCAGGCTGTTTTTGAGGATGTCCACGCTGGGCAGGGCGCTCTGGAGAAAGCCGCCGGCCTCCATGGAACTGATGACGCCTTCGAGGTCCAGATGGACGATTTTTTCACTGGTGCCGGCGGTGCCTTCGACCTGGACTTTTTCGGTCATTTTTTCCTTGGGGGCGGCCATGCCGGGGATCTGGTCACCGACGAGGGCGACGAGTTGAACGACATTGAGGGAGACGCTGACGAGTAAAAACACGGCGAGCGCTACGAGAAGACAGCCATAGACAGTTCGATTCATGGGGAATCCTAGGCGGGACCGGAAGGCGGCGCAAAAGGAATGAGGGGAAGAATACGGGGGCTGGGGGTGGAGGGGATATGCCAGCAATTTAATTTTGCAGAGGCCCGTAACAATCAAAAATACATGTGCCTTCCAGCAGTGGATTGATAAGGGAATCTATATTAGCGTGCTTAAGTCTCGCCACTGTCATGAATCACAAATCTCTTTTTCACCTCACAATCCGTATCGCTGTTTTCGGTTGCTTATTGCATTCGCAAGCACGGGCAGCAGCTGGTGTTCTGGATAGCACGTTCAATGAAACAGGAAGCCTTACGACCTCCTTGTCTTTAAGTGTGGAGGGTGTAGATGAGGCAAATGATGTAGCTGTTCAAACGGACGGAAAGTTGGTGGTAGCTGGTTTTTGCCTGGGTTCGGGCGGCAATTTCGATTTTGCAGTGGTCAGATACAATGAGGATGGGAGTTTAGACGCAACTTTCGGCATAGATGGGAAAGTGATTACTAATCTCGGCAGTGACGATAGGGCGTACTGCATCGCGCTACAGCCAGATGGAAAGATTGTGGTTGGCGGAAGGTATGGAAATGTAAACGGGTCTGGCAGTATTGGAGTCGTGCGATACTTGACCAACGGAAGTCTGGACACAAGCTTCAGCGGGGATGGTATCGTCAATATCAGTTCGGGGGCAGAGGATGCTCGGAAACTTGTTATCCTGAGCGATGGAGAAATCTTGTTGGCTGGTGGGACTTCCAGCATGCTTGTACAACTGCAAAGCAATGGAACACTAGATACTTCTTTCAGCAGTGATGGAATCACCTATGCAGTTCTCGACAGCAGTCCCCGAATTCGAGACCTGAAAGTCCAGTCCGATGGAAAGATCTTAATTGCCGGTGCGGCACAGGTGCTCAGCAAAAATCGCTTCATGACGGCCCGATTGAATGCGGACGGAACCATGGATTCCAGCTTTGGTTCCCAAGGTAAGATCACCACGATGATAGGGACTACCAGTGCAGAGGGATCTGCGCTCGCTTTGCAATCCGATGGGAAAATAGTTGTGACTGGCACCGCACGCATTGGCAATAACGATGCAGTAGCTACGGTTCGATATCTAGCAGATGGTAGCCTGGATGAAGGCTTCGGAAGCGGCGGTATCTCTACAGTAAGTGTCGGCAACGGCCATAACTCAGGCAGCGATTTGCAGCTTACTGCCGATGGTAAAATTATGATAGGCGGGAGTGCATTTCTAAATGGGTTGCGTCATGCGGTCATGATACGGCTAAAAGCTGATGGCAGCATGGACGCTACCTTGGGTGGTGATGGTTATGTGATGACTCTGGTAGAAGAGTTGGAAATGTTTGTTTCGGCACTCGTCTCCTTAGATGATGACCGTTGGACCCTGGTCGGGTACTCTCTAACTGTTGAAGGACACAGAGATTTTGCGTTAGTTCGGTATTTGGTGGGGCCAGCTCAAATTAAAGTGATTGACGATGTGGATATCGTCGTGGAGAACAACGCAACGATTAATATGAAGGCCGTGGCTGCCGGTTACACCAGTGGCCGGACTTTTACAGTTTATAATATAGGCGGGGATGATCTCCAAATCTCATCTTCCACTGTGGTAGGGGCTGATTTCACAGTTGATAACCTTAGCAGTATGCTGGTTTTGCCGAACAGTAGTGCGAGCTTTGAGGTGACTTTTGCACCTGTCAGTGCCGAGTCCGGAACTCGCACAGCAACGCTCCAGATCGGAAGCAGCGCGCAGACAGCATCCACCTTTGAGATGGATCTGGTGGGTAAGGTTCTTTCAGCCGAGGAAGACACGGACGGTGATGGCCTTAACGACGTGTCAGAATTCAAATTTAGCGCACTTGGCTTTGACCCATTAATTACTCAAGCGGCTTTGGTTGCGGTGCTTTTTGATAACCTTCATGAAGCGAAACCTAATCTGAATGCAGCTGATTTTTATTCTACCTCCCAGGTGCAAGATCTGCATGCGAATGCCGCACTGAGGAGGAATTCGACAACTGGGGAAGTCACGCTGACGCTGGAAGTTCAAAAATCAACGAGTCTTGCCGCCTTTGAGACTTTGCCCCTGTCTGCACCAGCCGTGCTCTTTAATGAAGCTGGCCAGATTGAGTTTCGCTTTACGCCAAATGGTGATGCTGAATTTTTTCGGGTGGTTGCCCCGTAGCCAACAAGGCACCCTGCATAGAAATGGGCGTTATAGTCATCGGTTGGCTGCAGAGGGGCAGAGGAGGCGGAGATGGGGGGATGGCGGGAGGGGGCTTCGGGGTGGCTTTCCGCTCAGAGGACTGAGCGGGCTACTTTGAGGGGGCTTCGGGGTGGCTTTCCGCTCAGGGGACTGAGCGGGCTACTTTGAGGGGGCTTCGGGGTGGCTTTCCGCTCAGGGGACTGAGCGGGCTACTTTGAGGGGGCTTCGAGGTGGCTTTCTGCTCAGGGGACTGAGCGGGATACTTTTGAGGGTGCCGCAAAATCTGAAGAAGGGTATTCAAAGTCTGAATGAAAGGTGGTGGGGAATTCCGTTCAATGAGGCACAACCATGAACCGCCGACATTTCTTGCAATCCCTGGCCGCTGCGGCGGCTGCACCTGTGTGGGCTGCGCCTGCACCCTGGAAGCTGAATTACATGCTGGCCTCGGCTATGTATGGCAATCTGTCTCTGACGGAAATCCTGCCTGAGGTGAAAAAGACGGGGGCGACGGGTATCGAGCTCTGGCCGAAAAAGCATGGCACGCAGCGCGAAGAGATGGATGCGATCGGTCATGAAAAATTCGCGGAGATGCTGGCGGAGCAGGGGCTGACTTTTGGCGGCACCACGCGCTATGATCTGGGGCCCTTCGGCCTGACGGAGGAAATCGCGGTGCTGAAAAAGCTGGGCGGCAAGTTCATCGTCACGGGCGGCAAGGGCGAGTACAAGGTGACGCCGGAGCAGCTGAAGCTGAATGTGAAGGACTTTGTGGAACAGATGAAACCGCACGCGGCACTGGCGGCGGAAAACGGGGTGGAGATCGGCATCGAAAACCACATCAATAACATCATTGATACCCCGGACTCCCTGCTCTGGCTGGCGGATGAAATCCGTGATCTGCCGGGCATCGGCATCGCCCTGGCTCCGTATCACCTGCCGCAGGAGACGGCGCTACTGGCGGACCTGATCAAGCACATTGACCAGAAAATGACGCTGTTTTATGCCTGGGGCCATGGCATGGGCTGCATGAAGCCGATGCCGAAGGACGAGGAACTGCAGCAGATGCCTGGCCGGGGTGACCTGGACTGGAAGCCGCTGCTGCAGGCGCTGAAGGAGGTGAATTTCACCGGCCCGACGGAGATCTTCATGCACCCGACGCCACGCGGCATCCCCATCCTGCCCACGGCTGCTGAAACCACGGCTGAAATCGTGCGTGCACGCAAGCACCTCGACAGTCTTCTTTAAACAGGTTTTCAGGATTAACCAGTTTTAAAACCAGGGATGCCAAGTCCATCCATCTGTTTCTGAAATCCTGTTCATCTCATTAATTCGCAAATTTTGTTAGTCTGAAATAAACCGTTCCCCTCTACCCCTACCTATGCCTGAAGCCAAAGTCCTCCTCATCGTCGGTGATGCCACCGAGACCGTTGATACCCTGTATCCTTTTTTCCGCCTGATCGAAGGTGGTTATACCCCCGTCGTGGCCGCGCCGGAAAAACGGAAGTACCAGATGGTGCTCCATGAAATCAAACCGGGCTGGACGATCACGAAGGAGTGGGAAGGCTACAGCATCGATGCGGACATCGCCTTTAAGGACATCAATCCTGAAGAATACGTGGGCATCTTTTTCAGCGGTGGCCGGGCACCCGAATACATTCGTGAGGATGCGGACCTGCTGCGCATCACGAAGTGGTTTTGGGAGCAGAAGAAACCGTGCGCCAGTGTGTGCCATGGGGTGGAAATCCCAGCGCGGGCGGACATCGTGAAGGGGCTGCGCATGGCCACGGTGGCGAAGTGCAAATTCGACCTGGAAATCTGTGGCGGTATTTATGTGAATGAGCCGTGCGTGATCGACCAGCACATGTATTCCGGCCGGACGTATCATGACAGCGGCCATTTCATCGCGCCGTGGATCAAAGCGCTGGACGCGGAGCGTACGAAGATGGGGATCTAAAAAGCCCGGAAGCCAGAAACGCAAAATCCCGATCCATGAACCGACTTCAAAAGCTGCTGTCTCTCATCGCGCCTTTTGCGTTTCTGAGCGGTTCCGCCCAGGGGCATCCCCTACAGGCGGAGCCGATCAACCATGCGTATGTGTTTAACTTCGACCAGTTTAACCTGGAATCGGACCCGGACGAGCATGTGGTGGAGGGTGGTTTCCTGCTGCTGGCGGAGCTGAATTGTACGGCCTGCCACACGCCGCCGAAGGCGTGGGCGGACCGGCTTTCTGCCAAGCCGGGGCCGAACCTGGCGGGCGTGGGCTCGCGGCTGGATGCGGATACGCTGTGGCTGATGATCCGCAGCCCGCAACATCGCAAAAAGGGTACGCAGATGCCGGGTCTCTTTGCCGGTGCGGAGGGGGATGCGGAGAAGGTGGAGGCGCTGACGGAATACCTGAGCACGATGAAGGAGGTGGTCAAAAAGCTACCTGCGGGAGACATTGCCCGGGGGAAGGAGCTGTACCATAAGGTGGGCTGCGTGGCCTGCCATGAGCCCGCTACGGACTATCGCCCGGCGAAGCTGGCGGCGGATGCGGAGCCGGAAAAGCCGGGTCTGGGGTCCGTGCCGATCGCGCTGGCGGATGCGTATGATGTGAATGCACTGGCGGCTTTTCTCCAGGATCCGCTGGCGCACCGCCCGGCGGGGCGCATGCCGGACATGCGGCTAAGCGGGCAGGAGGCGGCGGACATCGCGGCCTATTTGCACACGGGTCGTGAGCCTGAGGTGGCGACGGCGCGTGCGGCATTAAAGATCGCGAAACAGGGCATCGAAAAAGGCCGGGAGGTCTTCACGCAAATGAACTGCGTGGCCTGCCATCAGGGTCTGGAAACGGCCAGCCCCATCCATGCGCCGACGAAGCCTGCGGCGACCAAGGCGCTGGCGCTGCTGAAGACGGATGGAGGCTGCCTGGCCGAGACGCAGCCGACGGGTATCCCACGCTATGATTTGAATGAACTGCAAAAGCGGGCGCTGCGCCTGGCTATCGCCGCGATCCAAAGACAGGATGCGCCGAAGCTGACGCCGGACCAGCGGGTGGACTGGCAGATGACGCGGCTGAATTGTTATGCCTGCCATGATCGTGATGGCAAAGGCGGGCCGGAGGATCCTCGAGCGCAGTATTTCACCTCCAACGATGGCAGTGCGGAGTCCCTGGGGGAGCTGGCGCACCTGCCGCCAAATTTGGACAATGTGGGCCGGAAGCTGACGGCGGTCTGGTTGAAAAAAGTGCTGTGGGGCCAGGGCGGCAGCGTGCGCCCGTATATGGATACACGCATGCCGAACTTTGGCCGGGCGCAGACGGAGATGCTGGTGGGCCTGCTGCCGAAGGCGGATAAGAGCGCGACGCCGGTGACCATCGATGTGAGCGGCCTGGGGAAACATCACCGTGCGGAAACGGGTCGCCAGCTCATCGGCGCGAAGGGACTGGCCTGCATCGCCTGTCATGGATTGAAGGATCGTAAGTCCCTGGGGCCACCGGTGATCCGGCTGACGCATACGGTGGAGCGGCTGCAGCCGGAGTACTTTAAGGAGCTGCTGCTGAATCCGCAGGCGACGCAGCCGGGCACGATGATGCCGCCGATGTTCATGGGCCGGAAGAAGGCGCAGACGGAGATCGAATCCCTGTGGATCTATTTGAAGGAGCTGGATGGCCAGCCGCTGCCGGAGGGGCTGCTTTCCACGGAGGACTTCGAGCTGAAGCCGGAGAAGGCGGGGCGGCCGATCATCTTTCGCAGCTTTATCGAAGGGGCGGGCACGCATGCCATCGGGGTGGGTTTCCCGCAGGGGCTTCACACTACCTTTGATGCGGTGCAGGTGCGCTTCACCCAGGTGTGGCGGGGTCGCTTCCTGGATGCGATGAGCAACTGGCAAAGCCGTGAGATGCTGCCTATCGCCCCGCTGGGCACGGACCTGAAGGCGCTGCCTGCGGCGACGGGGGCGCGTGTCTTTTCTGGCTATCGGTTGGATAAGGCCGGGGTGCCGACCTTCCTCTATACGGTGGATGGTCAGGCGGTGGAGGAAACGCTGCGCCCGGCGGCGGATGGGAAAGCTTTTGAACACGAAACGAAGATCAACGGCGAGATCACGAAGGAGGTGCTGACATGGTAACGAACTGGTATAAACTCACGCTGGGCAGCCTGCTGGTGGCCGCTTTATCCACGGCTGCTGCTGAGGAGCCGAATCCCTACTACCGCACGGTGACGTATGCGGTGCCGAAGGGGCTGAACCTGGAGGTGAGCGGGCTGGCCGTGCTGCCGGATGGGAAGCTGGCGGTGTCCCTGCGCCGGGGGGAGGTATGGATCATCCAAAACCCGCAGGCGGAGCCGGCGACGGTGGAGAAGCTGGGGTATAAACTCTTCGCCTCCGGTATGCATGAGCTGCTGGGCCTGACCTGGCATGAGGGGGCGCTGTATGTGACCCAGCGGTCCGAAGTGACGCGGCTGCGGGATACGGACGGAGACGGCACGGCCGATGAATACCTGACGGTGGGCCAGGGCTGGGGCGTCTCCGGCGCGTACCATGAGTATGCGTATGGGCCGGTCTTCGACCGTGAGGGGAATATGCACAATACGCTGAACTGCTCCATGGGTAAAAAGTGGCCGGGGGCAGGTCTAGAGGCGGAGCATACGCTGTGGCGCGGGTGGTCCGTGATCACGCCGAAAGGCAGCACGAAGGCCACGGGTTTCAGCGCGGGCTTCCGCAGCCCCTGCGGCATCGGCCTGAATGCGGAGGGGGACATTTTTGCCACGGATCAACAGGGTAACTGGATGCCGACGAATCCGCTGGTTCACATCCGTAAAGGCGCCTACTTCAGCCATGCGGAGGCGCTGGTGGATACGAAGCACCCGGATTCCCCCATCCGCCCGCATGAGGGCAAGCAGCCGGATGGTATCACGGTGGCGGAGGCGATGAAGCAGGTGCCGGATTACTGCCCGCCGGCCATCTGGTTCCCGTATGTGAAGCTGGGCCAGAGCCCGACGGGACTGCGCTGCGATGAGACGGGGGGGAAGTTTGGCCCCTTTGAAAAGCAGCTCTTCGTGGGGGAATTCGTCCTTTCCGGGGTGAACCGTGTGTTTTTGGAAAAGGTGGGCGGGGAGTATCAGGGGGCCTGTTTCCCTTTCATCAACGGCCTGCAGAGTGCGGTGCTGACGCTGAATTTCCTGAACGATGGGTCCATGGTGGTGGGGCAGTCCAACCGTGGCTGGAACAGCTATGGCAACCGGCCCTTTGGCATCCAGCGTCTGGTGCCGACAGGGAAGGTGCCGCTGGAGGTGCAGAAGCTGGAGGCGCTGAAGGATGGCTTCCGCTTCACCTTTACCCGGCCGGTGAAACCCGCGCCCTGGGCGCAGACGAAGGCACAGAGCTATACATACCTTTTCACTGCCAAGTATGGGAGTGCGGAGGTGGATGCGGCCCCGTTGAAGCTCAGCGGATACCAGCTTTCCAAAGATGGCCTGACGCTGACGGTGAAATGCGCCAACCTGCGCCCTGGGTATGTGCATGAATTTGAGCTGCCGGAGATCAACGGCAAAGACGGCGATCCGCTGTGGCACCGGCTTTCTGCCTATACGCTGAACCGGGTGCCGGATGCGTGAGGGGGGCAGGCACGTAGCTCGATTTTCCAAAATCGAGATGCCGCGAAGGCCATGCCCGGGTGCCTTATTCCTGATCCATGCTTTCGGCCATGGCGGTGGAAAGGTGGCCGCTAGGGCTAGCGACGCTCTCAATATTGGAATATTGAGGTACGGCTTGGCTGGCTTTGCGGGGGGCAGGCTTTTTGGGGGGTGTTTTATAGCGGATGAGGGCTTGAGAACGGTCTTGCGCGGGACGCACAAGACGGCACGCGAGACGCGTGCGCTCCATGGGGAGGATTTCGACTTGTAAGCAATTTGTGAGCGCGGGGTTTGGCGTTTGCGCGATGTGTTATAAATATTATAATTTGATCCCCTCATGCTTACCCGATTTCTTCTCTGGTCCATCCTTCTTGGCGTAGCCCTGGCGGGTGGTTTTAAGGCGCATCGGGAGGGGAAGCTGGTGGCGTGGAAGCTGTGGTTTGAGGAATGGGCGACGGGCCGGGACCAGGCGTATTCCGCAGTGCGCTTTCAGGTGGATCTTGTGGACCGGCTGAACTATGCGCGGATCGGCGCGAAGCAGCCGCTTTTACGCGTGGATGCGGATTTGGAAGCGTGGCTGGCGGTGGAATTTCCCAAAATGGCGCTGGAGGATGTGGACAGCATCACGCAAAAGATCCAGGCCTCGGTGCCGCGTTACCTGCGCATTTCGGTGTGCACGGCCAGTGGTCCCACGCTGCGGACGCTGCTGGAGCAGTTTCATGAATTTGGCCAGAAGACGGGCACGGAAATGACGCACCTGGCCTGTGCGGTGCGTCAGTCCAGAGGCGGGCTGGCCCAGCATGCGCTGCTGGTGGTGGGGCAGCGGCTGGATGACTTCAGCCCGGAGATCATCGCTACCACCCAGGAGGAGGCTTTTTTCAGCGTGTGCCCGCATTGTGAGCATCCGCACATCGTCCGTATCTCCCGCCAGCAGCACAGTCTGGGGCTGGAGTGCCCGCAGTGCCGGCGGACGTATGCGGTGGTGGCGGCGGATGCGGAGGGGAAATACCGGTATGTGAATGAATACCTGACGGGGTATGCGCCGCCGGCGGTCTTCGCCAAAGATCATTCCCGGGTGCACGAGCTCTTCACCATCTGGTCCGCCGTGCATGCGAACTGTGTTTATACGAAGGATCCAGGGGCGAGCAAGGAGGCCACGGATGCGTGGCAGACGAGCCTGGTGACGCAGCGGATGGGGCAGGGGGACTGTGAGGACTCGGCCATTTTCCTGTGTGACTGGCTGCTTTCCCGGGGATTCCAGGCGCGGGTGGCCCTGGGCCGGTATGGGGACATGGGTGGTCACGCCTGGGTGGTGGTGCGGCTGGATGATAAGGAATACCTGCTGGAATCGACGGAGGGGCGGCCGGACCCTTCGAATCCGCCCCTGGTGAGCCGGGTGGGCAGCCGGTATGTGCCGGAGATCATGTTTGACCGGTATGCGCTGTATGTGCGCAGCACGCCGGGGCAGGCCTGGAAGGGGGAGTATTGGTCCCCCAAAGTATGGAGCAAGGTGGAGCCGCGCAGCCTGCAGGACAGGATCGAAGCGGCGTCCCCGGCTGCGACGGGGGGGGCGTCTGGGGAGAAGGCTGCGATGCCGCGCGTGGCCCGCACCAGCAAGCCGAATCCGGCGGTGGCCCCCTTCATGGAGCTGGAGGAAATCCCCCAGGATGCGTCCATTTGGCAGATGCCTTTATCCATGGGCCAAGGGAAACCTGATGCCGAGGTGGGTCCCTGAGGTGATTCTGCCCAAAAGAGGCCCCAGGAATCTCGCATCGCGCGTATTTTGCCTTGAGCGTTTGCACGCTTGCAGCTAACTCGAAACAAGACAGAGGCGTGCAGCCACGTATCTTGACTTCTTCCCAATCGTTCACCCCCTTACCTATAAAAAAAAGCCATGGCAGTCGTCTCTAAAGGTCTCGAAGGAATCGTCGCAGCAGAAACCCGTCTCGGAGAAGTGAAAGGTGCGGAAGGCATCCTGTTTTACTGCGGATATGACATCAATGAACTGGCTGGCAAGGTCAGCTACGAAGAGGTGGTTTACCTGCTTTTCTACCAGAAGCTGCCGAACCGGGTGGAACTGGACAAACTGACCACCGCCCTGCGCGCTGAGCGTGAGCTGCCCCAGGGGGTCATCGACTACCTGCTGGCTGCACCGAAGAAGGCGAAGCCGATCGACATCATGCGCACGGCCGTCTCCATGCTGGGCAGCTATGAGATGAATCGCCACGATGTGAATGTGAGCGAGAATTTGGCCACGGCCATCCGCCTGGTCTCGCAGATCAGCGTCATCGCCGCTTACTTCCACCGCGCCCGCACGGGCAAGTCCCTGCCGCCGATCCGCAAGGACCTGAGCGAGGCCGCCCACTTTCTGTACCTGATGAGCGGGGAAGTGCCGTCCAAGGAAGCGGAAAAGACGCTGGATGTGGCCTATGTACTGCACGCGGAGCACGGCTTTAACGCCTCCACCTTCACGGCGCGTGTGGTGGCCTCCACCCTGAGCGATATGTATTCCGCCATCAGCGCTGCCATTGGTGCGCTGAAGGGGCCTCTGCATGGCGGTGCCAATGAAGGCGTGATTCACATGCTGGAAGAGATCGGCAGCCCGGATAAGGTGGACGCCTGGGTGGCGGACGCTCTGGCGCAGAAGAAGAAGATCATGGGCATCGGCCACCGTGTGTACAAGGTGCTGGACCCCCGCGCCCCGCATCTGCGTGAGATGGCCATCCAGCTCACCGCCCAGCTGGGCGAGGCGAAGTGGATCCAGATGTCTGAACGCATCGCCGAGATCATGCGCGAGCAGAAGGGCCTGAATGCGAACGTGGACTTCTACAGCGCCACCGTTTACTACAGCCTGGACATCCCGACGGACCTCTTCACCCCCATCTTTGCCATCGCCCGCATGAGCGGCTGGACCGCACACGTGCTGGAGCAGTGGAGCGAAAACCGCCTCTTCCGCCCCCTGAGCGAATACGTGGGCCGTCCCTATGGCCAGAAGGTGGTGCCGATCGACGAGCGCTAAGAGTGCCGAGGATGACCTCCTGAGATTCCGTGAGGGGTACCGCTCTGTGAGCGGTGCCCCTTTTGGTTTTGGGGGGATGGGGTGGGGTCCGGTGTGGCTGCGCCCGCCAGGGCGTGGAGTCGTGGCGGTTAGATTTCCTGGCCGGGGGCATCTCATGGTCACGCGAGCTGTTAGGGCCAATAAGGACCTTCTATGAAAAGCGGTGTTGCGCTCTGCGCTTTCACCGCACTCCGGGACGCTTCGCGGCTTTCGAGAGAATCCCCGCAAGGCGCGTGTTGGTGGTGGCATGGGTTCTCACATGGCGGGTTCGGTGCCTTTCTGGAGGGTATTTTACTGCTTCACAGAAAGGCATCCGCAAATCCTCTACGCGGGGATTGCGCTTAGAGTGGGATGCATTCAGTATCTGCGGCCAAACCCGCATGCAGATTTCTCCCCAAACATTCGCCAAGTTTGTCGGCCTCGGGGCAGGGGCTCTGGTGGGTGGACCACTCTTTGCCTGCCTTGGGTCCACGTGTGGCGGATTCATTGGGGACATGTTCGCCAGTGAAGATGAGGGCGGCTGGGGCCTGGGGGAGAGTTTGACCGGCGTCTTTGGCAATGTCTTCGCCAGCAAAGTGGAGCCTCTGTTTGGTCCTGCCACTTCGGGTTTCAATCATGACCTCCGCCGTGCCGGTGCCCAGGCCCTGGTGCAGGCGCTGGAGTGGAAAAAAAGCCCCGGCCCCCTGGCGGCGGCGCTGCTGAAGCAGGATGGCTTTACCTGCATGGATGAGCCGCGTCGGGAGATGCTGCAACGCATCTTCAAACGCTGGCGGGATCATATCCAGGCGGTGCTGGATGCGGCTGAAAAAAAGCGGGATGGGCGGCTGCTGGATGCGATCCTGCCGCCGGGGGATGATGACACCTTCGCCGCTCTGGCAGATGGTAAGCTAAGCGCGGAGCAGGCGACGGCGGATGCCTGGGCGCGTTTTTATCAGCAGGCCCTGCAGCCCGTGCTGGATGGCCTGGAAAATAAGGACGACCTGCTGGCGTTTAACCTGCCCACCCTCCAGTCCCGCACCATCACCTGCCTGGCCGCCGTCTTCCCCGCCGTGTTCAGCAAGGTGGTGAAAAGCGGCGACCATCGCGCCGCCTGGATCGCCTACCAAAAAACACTCCTCACCGCCACTCAACGCGCGGTGCACGAGATGGGTGAGCGGATGGGTCAGCACCTGACGAAGATCGAGGCGAAGATGGATCTTTTGGTTGAGGATAGCAAAGCGGGCAAGGAGTGGCAGGCGCAGCTCACGCAGTTTCTCGCCGTGGTGAAGCCCACTCTCGAAGGCCAGTGGAAGGAGACTGCGGCGATCCGGAAGATCGTCACCAGCCTTCAAGGGCAGCTTGCGGTTTATCACGCGGATGTACAAAAGGTCAGCCCGCTGGCCGTGTATAAGGATGCTTTGTTTGAAGCCTACGCTGGTTATGCCGAGGTGGGGCATCCCATCACCGGCGGCAGTTCTTATGATGCACGACAGGCTTTGATCGGCGATATTTTTGTGGACCCTTGCTGCTCTGCGGAGCGGGTTTCGCCTGCCCGGATGGAGGCTGCGGCGGAGGATGATAGCCCAACTCCGGGCGAGGATTTATTGGTTCTGATTCAAAAGGTTTTCACAGAGCCGGGCGGACGGCGGATGGTGCTCCTGGGTGATCCGGGCATGGGAAAGTCCACCCTCGTCCGCTGGCTCACGGTCTCGCCGCTTCTTACCGGGGCGCGAAAAAGAAAGGCGCGCATCCAGCCAGTGACCCTGCCGCCGTGCCTGAAGTCCGCCATCCCGCTGCCTTTCATTGTCCGGGATCTGGTGCGGCATCTGCCGGAGGATCCGGAGGCATGGGACTGGGACGCACTCACGGATGCTTTCCGTCAGTTCCGTGCCACCAGCACCGCCGTCAGGCCCCTGCTCTCTGCCTATGATGGTTCAGACGCCGCCTTTGAGTCTTTGCTGGCGGATGAAAATGCCCTCTTTCTCATTGATGGCTTGGATGAAATTGGCACTCCCCGCAAGCGCGAGAAAATGAGCGCTGCCATCATCGAGGGATTCGCCAGGCTGCCACGCGCCCGGTTCATCATCACCTCACGGTTTGTCGGCTATGAGGATGCGCCGGTGCATGTGCGGATCACCCAGCGGGAGAGGGAGGGAAACGCAGCGCCGGACGGCGATGAAGTAACTCTGGCCCATGCAACGAAAGGAATGGCAGGCAGCAGGCGGGAAGGAGCTGAAAACGGTTCCACCGAATACCTGACGTATCTGGTTTACCTGACGCCTTTCACGGATGCGCAGCAGGACAAATACGCGCGGCTGTGGTTCGACGTACGCATCGGCCCCGCCCTGGGGAAGGACCGTGCGACCACCCTGATGGCGGAGGTGCGGCGGAAGAAAAGCATCCGCATCATCTCCCGGGTGCCCAATCTCCTCTGCATGATGGCGCTGCTGAAGATCCACAACGTGCCGCTGCCCGATGGCCGGGCGGAGCTCTATGCCGACATCAGCAAGGCGTATCTGGATACCATCCAGGAAGCACGCGGCATCGATGTCGCCTGGCACGGTCATGCACTGCCCTGCACCCAGAGGCAGGCGGAAAAATGGCTCGCCATCATCGCCATGCATCTCCAGGTCCGCCGTGTGGGGGAGGAAAAGGAATCGCAGAACGAAGCGCGTGATGAAGAAGGCGAAGAAATTCTGGCCACCCTGGAGGATCTGCGCTCCTGGCTCCAGCCGGTCTTTGCCGCCGATAAACCCGGTGACAAAGCGGATGATCTGCTGCGCGATTTTCTCCGTTTTATCACCCAGCGCACCGCCTTCCTCCTCGAGCGCGGGGAGGGGCAGTACGGTTTTGCCCACCTGTCGTTTCTCGAATACTACGCCGCCTGCTGGCTGGAGATCGAATTCCGCCGTCTGCTCAATCAGAACCGCCCCAAGACCTGGCAGCATGAGGATTTGATGATGGAGCGAGAATCCTTTCAGCTTCATACGGAGAAAGCCCTGTGGCATGAGCCCCTGCACTTCCTGGCCGAGATCCTTTCCAAAAATGAAGATGATGCGCAGAGCCTCATGGAGTGGTTATTCCCCGGATTTGTGGACGGTGAAGAGACTGCACTGCCCGAAGCGCCGCCACTGGCGTCTGCGAATCTCCTGGCGGCGCTCACGCTGGATAAAAAAGTCAGCCTTCAGCCCAGCCAACGCCCCGCCATCTGGTCCCGTCTGTGGCAGCATTGGCTGGCTCAGATGCCGGAGCATGTGTTTGAGCTTGAACATCCTTGGTATATCGCCCCTGCGCTGCTCGATGTCTCTGATGAGCAACCCCGCATTCTGGCCAGCCTCGGCCAGCATTTGCCCGGGCACCGCAGGCTCTTGCTGCATCATTGTGCCGCCTTGACTTCCCTCTCTTGTTTAACACAGGCCACCGACCTGGATGAATTGAGCCTGGCGTGGTGTGTGGGATTAAAGTCAGAGGCTTTATCTGTTTTTGCAGCATCTCCTAAGCTGAAAACGCTAAATCTCATCGGCTGCACGGGAGTGAGCGACCTGAGCGGACTCCAGGCATTGAGCAGCCTACAAACGCTTGATCTCTATGGCTGCACGGGACTGAGCAACCTGAGTGGACTCCAGGGTTTAAGCAATCTGGAATCGCTTGACCTCAGAGGCTGCACGGGAGTGAACGACCTGACAGGACTCCAGGGCTTGAGCAGCCTGCAAATACTTTACCTCAGCGGCTGCACGGGAGTGAGCGACCTGAGTGGGCTTGAGGGCTTGAGCTGGTTGCAAATGCTTGAGATGATCGGCTGCACGGGAGTGAGTGACCTGGGGGGACTCCAGGGCTTGAGCGGTTTGCAAACGCTTACTCTTATCGACTGCACGGGAGTAAGCGACTTGCGGGGACTCAAAGGATTGAGCAGCCTGCAAGAGCTTGACCTCAGCGGCACAGGAGTGAGCGACCTGAGTGGGCTCCATGGCCTGAGCGGTTTGCGAACGCTTCATCTCAGTGGCTGCAAGGGAGTGAGTGACCTGGGTGGGCTTCATGGCCTGAGCGGTTTGCGAACGCTTGACCTCAGCGGCTGCACAGGAGTGAGCGACCTGAGTGTGCTGGAGGGCTTGAGCGGTTTGCGAACGCTTAACCTCAGCGACTGCACAGGAGTGAGCGACCTGAGTGTGCTGGAGGGCTTGAGCGGTTTGCGAACGCTTAATCTCGGCGACTGCACGGGAGTGAGCGACCTGAGTGTGCTGGAGGGCTTGAGCGGTTTGCAAACGCTTCATCTCAACCGCTGCAAGGGAGTGAGCGACCTGAGTGGACTCCAGGGATTGAGCAGCCTGCAAGAGCTTAACCTCCACGGCTGCACAGGGGTGAGCGACCTGAGTGCGCTGCAGGGCTTGAGCGGTTTACAACAGCTTGGTCTCAGAGGCTGCACGGGACTGCGCGACCGGGAGCGGCAGGTGGCGGATTTGAGCAAGTCGTTGCGTTACTTGATGGTTGACAGATGAGTCGAAAGTGGGTCGGTCTTGGACGGGTGACCTGACTCCTTGTTAGACTTAGCCAGACTGCTCCTGGGTCAGGCTTTGACCTCTGGGGCAGGCTCACGATCTCCGGCATCATCACGCTGCGGCGTTGATGGATCTTCGGCCAATAAGACGACCATCACCCTTGGAAACTCAGTTTCGGAACGCGAAAGACATTCTCTGGAGCTGTGCGTAGATGGTTTCCGCGATGGTCCCATAGAACACTTTCTCCCCTTGCCCAGAAATCATCAGGTGTAATTCACCGTTTTCATATTTGTAATGGAAAAACTGGATCTGATTTACATTGAGGTAATAGGCTGGCGAGATTTGGATAAAGTGCATTTCTAAAGCTTTAGCATTGCCGTCAAGCGGCCTCTGCACCGGCTGAAGCCGGGACTACAAAACTTTCCCCCTTTGCGGTGGAGCGATGGTCGTTAGACTTTGCGTTTTGGCCGCGGAGGGGCGGAGGGGCAGAGAGGGCTTTATTTGGATAATGAGGCTTTTTGGATAGGGGGATGGGGTGGATGGGGCCTATGGGCTTGTCTTGGGGGCGCTGAATCTGGGAACTGCGCACAGAGGACTGAGGATTGGTTTTTGAATGCCGACGGGTCGTCGGCGCTCCATGGTTGTTGGGGCGGACGGGGGGCTTGAAGTACCGTGGGCACTCTTGCCCGCGAAGGGGTGTTCTTGGGGCTTCGAAAAGCGGGGAGGTCTGCGGACGGGGTGCTTTGGGGCGGACGGTCGCGGGCAGGAGTGCCCACGGTACTTATTGGGGCGGACGGGGGGTTAAGAACGGTCTTGCGCGGGACGCACAAGACGGCAGGCGGGACGCCCGCGCTCCATGGGACGGGCGGGAGTGCCTGCGGTGGTTGTGGGAGTTCAGCTGCCGGGCGTGGTAGCCTCTACAAGAATGGCGCGATAGACTGCGCCTTTGGTCCGGTGCTCCCGGGCTTTTTGGTAGGCGGGGCTGTGGTACCAGGCCCGGGCTGCCTCCATGCTGGGAAACTCAGCAATGACGACACCTTCGGTGCTGTCTCCTTCCCACACCTCATGGGGTCCGTATCCTGAGAGCACCTTGATGGGGTGCCCTTCCAGGGTGGCTGGGGCCTCTTTCCAGTAGGCTTCCAGCTCGGCCTGGTCGAGGGTCTTTTCACGGGTGAAGACGATATAGGCAGGCTTCGTGGCGGGGGGCTTCTGCGCTGGCTGTACTGAGGATGCTTCAGCGCGAGATGCTTTCGTGGATGGATCGCAAGCGACCAGTGTGATGGCGGCTAAGATGGTGCCTGCAATGAGGAAGGGATGTTTCATGATTTTTAATGCGTTCAGGATTCTACAGGGGGCTGGTGGAGTTATGCCTCCGGCTCGGTGCACACGGCTTCAATGTTGCAGCCATCCGGGTCGAAGACATAGGCGGAGTAGTAGTCAGGGCCGTGGTCGGGAGTCAGTTCCGGCTTCCCGTTATCCCGTCCTCCTGCAGCAAGGCCAGCGGCGTAAAATTCCTCCACCTGTACCCGAGTTGAGGCAGTGAAGGCAATGTGGCACTGGGTCACTTGCGCCGCGCCCTCTTGGATAAAGAAGTCTAGCCCGCCTTTGATGCCAAAGCCAACGCCCTTTGTCCCGGTGCTGGACGTGTATTCCGGGGTGGCCGAGTAACCGAGTGGGGCGAGCGCCTTCTGATAGAATTCCAGACTGGCGGACAGATTGCTGACGGTGATGATGATATGGTCAATCATGGATTTGAGTGTGTCATGTTAATCGTTGGATCCGGTTTTCTTTTGGTTAGGCCGTCGGCACCGTGCCGCCATCAATGACATATTCCGTCCCGGTAATGGAGCTCGCGCGAGGCGATACGAGGAACGCAATCAGGTCGGCCACCTCCGTTGGCTTCGCCGGACGCCCCAGGGGGATGCCGCCCAGGCCGTTCATGACGATCTGCTTTGCTCCTTCGGAGTCCGTGCCCGCACTCTCAGCGATGCGTTGGAGAAAGGGGCCGGCGGCTTCCGTCTCTACCCATCCCGGCGACACGCGCACCACGCGAATGCCCTTGGGAGTGACTTCCTTCGAAAGGCTCTTGCTGTAGGTGGAGAGCGCAGCCTTGGCCGCTGCATAGGCAGTGGTGGATTCCGGCAGCGGGAGCTCGTGCTGGATGGACGTCACATGCACGATGACACCTGAGCCTTGCCCAATCATCGCCGGAAGTAGCGCCCGGTCTATGCGGACAGCACTCATCAGGTTCAGGTTGAGTTCGCTTTGCCAGACATCGTCATCCAGATTGACGAAGCCGCCGGCCGGTGCGTTCGAGCCGCCGACGACATGGATCATGATATCCACTCCGGCGAGATGCCGCTGCACCTCTCCCGCGACCGTGGCGCACCCCTCGGCAGTGGCCACATCCGCGGCAACGTAGTGGACACCCGGCACCGGATTTCCCGGTGCTTCACGTGCGGTGGTGATGATCTGCGCTCCCAGACTATGCAGAGTTTCCACCACGGCGGCACCAATGCCCTTGGTCCCTCCTGTAATCAGGACACGGCGGCCCTGGAGATGAAGGTCAAAACTGATGCTCGGAATGTTATTTGTATTGTTCATAAGATACTTTGTTTGGTTGAGGTGGCACAATGCGGCATCGAGATTGGAAAGACAATGGTCGTAAGTCCTATATTCTGGTCCAAAACGCCAAAAAAGGATGCATTCTCTGTCTTTTGGGATTAATGGTGACGCATGGATGTTCTCGCTCACATGATGTCGCTCATGCGGACCAAGGCCTCGCTCTACGGGCGGCTGGAGTTCACTGCCCCTTATGGATTTCGGTTCCCCGCCAAAGACGGTATCTGTCTCATGGTGACACGAGGTTCGTGCTTTCTCGGTGTGGATGACTCACCGCTGGTTTCCCTGGTGGGTGGGGACTTTGTGCTCATGCCGACACCTGGCCACTACACCATTCGTAGCAGCCCCGAGGTGCCTCTACGCCCATGTGAAGAGGTGGCCTCTGCGGAGGAGTTTTACCGTACTCGTCTCATGTGCTTTGACGGTGGCCAAGGGCCTTCCACCTCCATCGTTGCGGGATGCTTCTCGCTGTCCACGACGGAGAGCAAGCTGCTGGTCAAGCACCTTCCTTCGATCGTGCATCTGCAAGGCTCGGGTAGCCACATTGAACCGTGGTTCCAATCGACCCTGCAATTCATCGCCGCGGAGGTGTCCCAAAAGCTGCCGGGGGGGACTGCCATCGTGGACCGCCTGGCGGAGGTGCTTTTTGTGCAGGCGATGCGGTCCCGCATCGGCTCCGCATCCGCCACGGACAAGCCAAGCTGGCTGCGGGCCCTGGATGATCCGCAGGTGGGCCGGGCCATCGAGCTGATGCACGAAGAGCCAGAGCGGCAGTGGACCGTGGATGAGCTCAGTCGTTGCGTCGGCATGTCGCGCTCGGCCTTCGCGGAGCGTTTCCGCAGGCTGGTGGGGGAGACGCCGCTGGACCATCTCACCCAGTGGCGCATGGTGAAGGCCGGCCACATGATGCGGGCCACCCCGCCCATCAAGCTCGTGGAGATCGCCCTGGCAACGGGCTACGAGTCAGAAAGCTCCTTTGGCAAGGCCTTCCGCCGTGTCATGGGCGTTTCCCCGGGGAAATATCGCTCCTTGAATCACGATAGCCCGTAGGGCCGTGGAAATGGGGTCTGGGCAAGGGGGGCTTTGTGGGTTGCAGCAATGCACCGGCTGAAGCCGGGACTACAAAACTTTCCCCCATCCTTGTCACTCTGCTTCCTCTGCCTCTCTGCCACTTTGCGGTGGAGCGAGGGTCGTTGGACACTTTGTTTTGGCCGCGGAGGGGCAGAGGGGCAGAGAGGGCTTTATTCGGGTAATGAGGTTTTTCGGATAGGACGGATAGGGTGGATGGGGCCTATGGGGAGGGTGGGAGGGGGCTTGATCTGAGGACTGCGCACTGAGGACTGAGGATTGGTTTTTGAATGCCGACGGGTCGTCGGCGCTCCATGGTTGAGGGGGCGGACGGGGGCTTGAAGTACCGTGGGCACTCTTGCCCGCGAAAAGGGTGTTCTTGGGGCTTCGAAAAGCGGGGAGGGCTGCGGACGAGGTGCTTCGGGGCGGACGGTCGCGGGCAGGAGTGCCCACGGTACTTATTGGGGCGGACGGGGGCTTGAGAACGGTCTTGCGCGGGACGCACAAGACGGCAGGCGGGACGCCCGCGCTCCATGAGGCGGACGGGGGTATGGGGTTTTTCGTTCTTGGCATGGTGGGGGGGATTTGGCAGGATGATGGGTATGATTCTTTCGGCACAGCATTTGACGAAGAGGTTTCCGGGCGTGGTGGCGCTGAAGGATGTGTCGTTTGACCTGCGGGCGGGGGAGATCCATGCGCTGTGCGGGGAGAATGGGGCGGGGAAGAGTACGCTGATCAAGCTGCTGTCCGGCATCCATCCGCATGGGAGCTATGAGGGGCGATTCGAGGTGGGAGGGGAGGAGGCGCGGTTTCAATCCATCGCGGATGCGGGGCGGGCGGGGATCGCGGTGATTTATCAGGAGCTGGCGCTGGTGAATGAGATGTCTGTGGCGGAGAATATTTTTCTGGGCAGTGAGCCGCGGCGGTTTGGCGGGTTCATTGATTGGCCGAAGATCTACCGGGAGGCGAAGGTGCTGCTGGACCGGTTTAAGGTGAGGCTGGACCCGGCGGCGCGGGTGGTCACGCTGGGGGTGGGGCAGAAGCAGCTGGTGGAGATCGTGAAGGCGCTGGCGAAGGACTCCAAAATCCTGATCCTGGATGAGCCGACGGCGGCGCTGGCGGAGCATGAGGTGCTGATCCTGCTGGATATTTTGAAGGACCTGCGGGCGCGGGGGATGGCGTGTGTGTATATCAGCCATAAGCTGGATGAGGTGTTCGCGATTTCGGACCGGATCACGGTGATCCGGGATGGGACGAGCATTGTGACGAAGGAGGCGGGGGAGATGACGAAGGCGGGGGTGATCCAGCACATGGTGGGGCGGGAGATCACGGATCTTTTTCCCCGGCGTGCGGCGGTGCCGGGGGCGGTGGTGCTGCGGGTGCGGGATCTTTCGGTGAAGGATGAGCAGGGGCTGCCGCGGCTGCATGGGCTTGGCTTTGACCTGCGGGCGGGGGAGGTGCTGGGCATCGGCGGGCTGATGGGCGCGGGGCGGACGGAGCTGCTGATGCACCTGTTTGGCGCATGGGGACGGCGGACGGCGGGGACGGTGGAGCTGGGCGGGCGCAGCCTGGATGGCCTGGCCCCGGCGCAGGTGCTGAAGGCGGGCTTGGCGCTGGTGAGCGAGGACCGGCGGCGCTATGGGCTGATCCTGGAGCAGGAGATCGGCTTTAATTTGTCATTGAGTTCGTTAGGCCAGTTTAGCCGGGCGGGGTTTGTGAACCGGAGCGAGGAGGCGGTGCGTAACCAGGAGTCTTTCAAAAGCCTGCGGGTGAAGGCGACGGGGCTGGAGGCGGTGGTGGGGCGGCTTTCCGGGGGGAATCAGCAGAAGGTGGTGCTGGGCAAGGCGCTGATGACGGGGCCGCAGGTGGTGATGCTGGATGAGCCGACGCGGGGCATCGATGTGGGGGCGAAGCTGGAGCTCTATGAGCTGATCAACCAACTGACGGGGGAGGGGAAGGCGGTGCTGCTGGTCTCCAGCGAGCTACCGGAGCTGATCGGGATGAGTGACCGGATTTTGATGCTGAATGAGGGGAGGATCGGCGGGGCGTTTACGCGGGCGGAGGCGACGCAGGAGCGGCTGATGGAGGCGGCGATGGGGCAGGTGGGGGTGGGGTGAGGTGGGACGGGAGTGCTCAGTGCTCAGTGCTCAGTGCTCAGTGCTCAGTGCTCAGTGCTCAGTGCTCAGTGCTCAGTGCTCAGTGCTCAGTGCTCAGTTGGGGGACGGGCGGCTTGGGATAGGGCTTATGGGGCGTCTAGGTCCTATAGGCTGGATAAGTGTGTGCGCCTAATCTGAGGACTGCGCACTGAGCACTGAGCACTGGTTTTTGAATGCCGCTCAGGTGCCCGCCTTCACTTTAACTGATGAGCAGCAACCGGGCGGCCTGGCCGGGGTGGGTCTCGGGGGCGCGGTGGATGCAGGGGGGGACGGGGGAGGTGGGGTGGTTCACGGCGATGCGCCAGAGGTGGCCGAGGCCGAAGGCGTAGGGCTGGGCCTGGGGAAGGGGGGCGTAGTGGAGGTCGAAGCAGTTTTCGCTGAGGAATTCGCGGAAGGTTTCGTCGTCCGGGCCATCGTGGAGTTTGAGAAGGGCGGCGCGGGTGTGGGGGATGTCCACATGGCGCTGGGCGTGCTCATTGGGCAGGCCTTCGCTGGCGGGGCCGTGATAGGTGCAGAGGTAGGTATCGGCCTCGGTGGTGGCGCTATCGGCGTGGAAGGAATAGACGTCGGTGGCCAGGCCTTCGGGTTCGGCATCGCGGGGGTAGGCGTGGATGCAGTTTAGCTCCGGGGCCAGGCCGTGATCCCGCAGCAGGCGCAGGTCCTGCAGCATTTGATCGGCGGCCTGCCTGCCTGCGGGGCTGAGGGGGAGGCTTTGCAATTGTTCTTCATCCAGCGGCAGGATGCCTTCGCCCGGGCCGAGGAGGCGGACGACTTCGCTGTAATCTCCGGTCAGCTCGCGCTCCCAGCAGAGGGCATTGACGCCATCGGCAAAGGGGGTGCTGATGAGCGCCTGAAAGCTGTGCACCTTCCGGATGCGGGGGGAGACGGGCGGGGGAGGGAAGGGCATGGGACGGGTCAGGGTGGAAGGCGGAGTGTGGGGCGTTTGGGCGGTGGGTGCAACTGGGTTGGGAAAGAAGGGGCTGGAGGGATGCTCTTGTTGGCCGCAGAGGGGCGGAGGGGCAGAGGGTCAAAGCACACAGGCTGGACGCCTATGCTCCATACTTGGGGGCGACTGATTTTCAAAATCGTTCAGGATGAGGAGATTGGCTTGGGATGCCATATCCATTGATATCCATTCAGTAACCATTTACTCAGGCGGATGATGTGAGTGCCAGTGAAGGTTTGGTCTTGACGCAAGGCTTCACCGGAAGTTTCTCAGGGGAATGAGTTTCTATTCCCTCGAATTGTGTGCCGGTGGCGGCGGCCAGGCGCTGGGACTGGAGGGGGCGGGATTTCATCATGTGGGGGTGGTGGAGTATGAGCCTCAGTTTTGCACTACCCTGCGGATGAACCGCCCGCACTGGAATGTGATCCAGCAGGATATCCGGGACTTTCAGCCATCTGGATTTGGGGATGTGGACCTGATTGCTGGCGGGGTTCCCTGTCCGCCTTTCAGCATCGCGGGCAAGCAACTAGGCAGTGATGATGAGAGGGACATGTTTCCCACGGCTTTGGACATTATTTCAAAGGTCCGCCCACGGGCGATCATGCTGGAAAATGTGCAGGGGCTGGCTTCGGCCAAGTTTAGAGATTACCGAAATGATCTGCTGAAGAAATTAGGCAAGATGGGCTATGAGGCTGAATGGAAAGTGCTTCAGGCTTCGGACTTTGGCGTGCCGCAGTTGCGCCCCAGGTTTATCCTGGTGGGGATGCGTGCGGACGATATGAGGCACTTTAGCTGGCCTGAGCCTGCTTTATCTGCTCCCACGGTGGGGGAGACTTTGGTGGATCTGATGGGGGCGAATGGGTGGCTGGGCACGGAGGAATGGGTGGCGAAGGCGAACCGCATCGCTCCCACTTTGGTGGGTGGATCGAAGAAGCATGGTGGGCCGGACCTGGGGCCGACGCGTGCCAAACGGCAGTGGCGGGAGCTGGGCGTGGATGGTATGGGCCTGGCGGATGAGGCCCCGGATGTGACGACCCCTGAGGATAAGCTGCCCCGGCTGACGGTGCGGATGGTGGCGCGTATCCAGGGCTTTCCGGATGAGTGGCAGTTTAGCGGTAAAAAAACGGCCTCCTACCGGCAGGTGGGGAATGCTTTTCCACCGCCGGTGGCGCGGGCGGTGGGGCGGCGGATCATCGCGGCTTTCAAGCGTCTGAAAGCGGATGCGAAGTATGGTCACGCTGAGGCTCAACTGCGTCTTTTTGAAGAACCTGCAAAAATGTCATGGAAAAGAAAAAAGGCTCCAAAGCTCTGATCCTGGCCTTCCTGCTGGAGCGGGTGGGAGCGGTCGTCACTAGCAAGCAACTCCAGGAGGCCTCCGGGGGGGCGGCGGAGTGGGGCCGCCGTGTCCGTGAACTGCGGGATGAGGAGGGGTATGACATTCTTTCCCACAAGGACCGCGCCGGGCTGAAACCGGGGGAATACATCCTGATGAGCGGGAAGCGCCGCCCGGCGTTTAAGCGGGGTATATCCAAGGAGACGCGGGCGATCGTGCTGGAAAGAAACGGCTATACCTGCCAGATGTGCGGGGCTGCTGCAGGGGATGCGGACCCTTTTAATCCAAGCCGTACGATCCGGCTGACCCTGGGGCATATCATGGATAAATCCAAAGAGGGGGCGAGGATACTCCGTCCAACCTGCGGGCTGTGTGCAGTAACTGCAATGAGGGGCTGCAAAACGCGGCTCCCATCAAGCCGGATCTGTTGACGCTGCTGGCCCAGATACGAAGGGCCAATATCCAGGATCAGAAGGCTGTGCTGGAGTGGATGCTGCGTAAATTTAAACTGCGTTCTGTGCCGCAGGATTGAGGACGGTGGGGCTGGAGGGAAGCTCGGATTAGCCGCAGAGGGGCAGAGGTGCAGAGGGCTGTGAGTTTAGAGGTAAGGTCAAAGCACACAGGCGAGACGCCTATGCTCCCTGCTGGGTGCGGAGTAAAGGAGTCCAGAGCTTAGCTCGCTTGGACGGCGGTTCTCGTGTGACTCGTTCGACGTATGATTTGGCGGTTGGGTATCCGCTGGGAATATGCCGGAGTCTCAGGCCCGCTTGAGCTTGCCGCTGGCGGTGAGGGGGAGGTCGGGGACGGAGGAGAAGAGGAGGGGGATTTTATAGCCAGCGAGGTGGGTGCGGCAGTGGTTGCGCAGTTCCATGGTGGTGGGGGGGCCTTCGGGGCTGGGGATGTAGCGGACGATGGGCACTTCCCCATACAGGGGATGGAGGCGGGCTTCGACGAGGGAGCGCTGGACTTTGGGGTGGGAATCGAGGACGCGCTCGACTTCCTCCGGGAAGACTTTCATGCCGCCGACGTTGATGAGGGTCTTTTTGCGGCCGCAAATGGTGACGCGGCCGGCGGGGTCGCGGCGGCCGAGGTCGCCGGTGGGGAACCAGCCGTTGGCATCGAGGGCCTGGGCGCGGGGCAGCCAGGGGTCGAGGTAGGCGTCAAACATGCCTTTACCCCGCAGGCAGATTTCGCCGGGGTCGCCCTGGGGGGGCTCGTGGCCGGTGTCATCCTGGAGGCTGCATTCGTAGGCGCTGAGGGGGAGGCCGATGGCCTCGGGGGCTTCCTGGGCTCCGGCGAGGTTGAGGACGGGGAGGCCGAGCTCGATGATGCCGAGGCCCTGGACGAGGTCCTGATGGAAGCGGGCGCGGAATTTTTCGGCGGTGGCGGCATCCAGGGCGGCGGCGGTGGCGACGGCGAGGCGGAGGGTGGTCCATTCGGCCACGGGGGGGGCTTCGACGAGCTGGCGGTAATGGACAGGGCTGCCGTACATGACGGTGGCGGCGTGGGTGGCTCCGGCGCGGAGGAGGTCCTCCCCCATGTGGGTTTCCTCGATGAGGGTGGTGGCGCCGTGGTAGAGGTAAAGGATGATGGAGACGGCGAAGTGGTGGGCCATGGGCAGGACCCAGAGGACGCGGTCGGCAGCGCCGATGCGGAGGCCTTCGTTGGCGGCGGTGATGCGCTCCAGGAGGGATTCGTGTGAAAGGAGGACGCCTTTGGATTTGCCGGTGGTGCCGGAGCTGAAGCGGATGAAGGCGGGGTTTAGGGCCTCAAAATCCGCCGTGGGGAAACTGGGGATGATGGGGGGGAGGCGCTGGAGGAGGATTTTTTGCCCGGCGAGGGTGAGGTGGCCGAGGGGCTGGGTGGCCTCCGGCAGCCAGGTGGCGAGGGGCTCGGCCACGAGGACGAGATCCAGCGCGGTGCGGGTGGCGAGCTCGCGCTTTTCTTCATCGGCCAGTTCATCCGGGATGGGGACGAAGCAGCCGCCGGCGAGGAGGGTGGCGAGGGCGAGGGGGACGTATTCCAGGCTGCTGGGGAAGTGTACGCCGATGCGCAGGCGGTCCGTGCGGACTGGGGCGGGGAGATCCGCCGGGAGGTGCTGGCGGATGTCTGCGGCGAGGGCATCTGCCTGCTGGAAGAGGGCTGCGTAGGTGAGGCTGCGGTCTTTTTGGACCAGGGCGAGGGATTCGGGCGTGGCCCGCTGGCGGATGGCTTCGACGATGCTGAGCATGAAGGGGACGAGATCTGGGGCGTGTTTTTTTAAAAGGGGGATGTGCCGGGAGGGGTGCCTATCCGCTAAGGCCCAGGGGGAAGTCTCCGCCGCGCGCTGGGGTGGTGCGGGGCGGGCAGGGTGGGCGTGGATGGCCCTCCCGAGCAGGGAGGGGCTCGGCCCTGGGTTTTCAACGGGGGTCTTAGAAACCCCAGGAGACGCCGAGGGTGAAGCCGAGTGAGTTTAGGCCGGGATTGGGGTCGGTGGCACCGAGGTTGGACAGGTGCTGGAACATGGCTCCGGCGCGGAGGGACATGGTCTCCGTGATGGCATAGGAGACGCCTGCGGCGGCGAACCAATTATACGTGAGATCCTGGCCCTGGCCTCCGGCGACGCCCTGGGAATCGATCCAGCCGAAGCCGCCGCCGAGCTGGCCGTAGATGGACCAGGTGCCGGTGGGGTCCCAGAACTCCAGGGAGGGGGCGGCCATGAAGCCGAGGTAGTGGTTTTCCGGGCCTTCGATGATGGCCTGACCGATGGCGGCGAAGCGGCTGCGGACGACGAGGGCGGAGCCGTCGTTAAAGACGTGATGAAGCTGGTAAGCGGGCCGCCAGGAGAGGATGACGGGGGCGATTTCGTAATCCAGCGGGGTGTCTCCGCCGACTTTCCAGAGGTATCCGGCCTCGAGGTCGATGGAGTTTTGCTGCCAGGGCAGGAGGGTGGTTGGGGGCTCCTTGGCAAAGGCGGCCGTGGTGGCGGTGGCGAGGAGGGTGAGAAGGAGGAGAGTCTTCATGCAGGTGTATGAAGCCATGAAGCGGGGCGGGATGCAAGGAAAGGGATGGGGGATTTGAGGGGGGCTGGGGGGGAGGGAGGGTAGAAAGATTTGGGGTAGAAAGATTTTGGGAGGGATGGGACGGGGAGGCGGCAGGAGTGGGGTGGGGGGGAGGACGGGAGGGGCTTCGAGGTGGCTATCCGCTCAGGGGACTGAGCGGGCTACTTTTTGAGGTGGGCGCTGAATCTGGGGACTGTGCACTGGGGACTGAGCACTTGTTTTTGAATGCCGAGGGGTCGTCGGGGCTCCATGGACTGCTTGCGGCAGTTAAGAGAAGAGGGGCTTCGGGGCGGCTATCCGCTCAGGGGACTGAGCGGGCTACTTTTTGAGGTGGGTGCTGAATCTGAGGACTGCGCACTGAGGACTGAGCACTTGTTTTTGAATGCCGACGGGCCGTCGGCGCTCCATGGACTGCTTGCGGCACTTAAATGGAAACTTCTGGGGGCGGGGAGGCTTTCTTTGTGCTTGGATCGTAGGGTATTCGTTGCCCGCTTTCTTGACTCTATGATGATGACTTTCCGTTTGTTTTCTGCCTGCCTGTTTTTGTCCACGATTTTGCTGACGGGGTGCTCGATGCAGGGGGGCTATTATGGGGGTGGGGTGGCGGGGTATGGGCAGAATGTTTTCCGCTATGGGCAGCAGGGGGTGAATGCGGCGCGGAGGCTGCCGAACCGGGTGATGGGCGTGTTTCGCGGGGATGACTCGTTCTGGTATGCGGACGGGATGTATGGGCGGCCGTCCATCCAGATCTGCCTGGGGGAGCAGATGGTGTACCTTTATAAAGGGGGGCAGTTGGCGGGGGGATCGCCTATTTCATCTGGGTCGGAGGGATACGATACGCGGCCGGGGCGGTATAGTGTGATCCAGAAGGACATCGACCATAAGTCCTCCATCTATGGAGACTATGAGGACATGTATGGGAATGTGATCATGACGAACATCGATAACCGCAAGGACCCCCGGCCGGTGGGGACGCGGTTTGAGGGGGCGAAGATGTATTATTTTATGCGGATCTATGGCGGGGTGGGGATGCACCAGGGCTATTTGCCGGGGTATCCGGCCTCGCACGGGTGTATCCGCCTGCCGGGGCACATGGCGGAGAAGTTTTACCACGCGTGCCCGATGGGGACGCCGGTGACGGTGGTGAGGTGAGGGGGAGGGCTCAGTGCTCAGTGCTCAGTGCTCAGTGCTCAGTGCTCGGTGCTCGGTGCTTGGTGCTTGGTGCTTGGTGCTCAGTGCTCAGTGCTCAGTGCTC
>NZ_SOCA01000019.1:0-28194 GCF_004364345.1 Prosthecobacter fusiformis
TGACGTCGATGCCGAGGCGCGGCAGGGATGCAGAGATGGCGGGTGAACTCATGAGAGAAGAAGGAGTGAGGATGAAGTCTTGATGAAACCAGGACAGCAGGTGGGAGTCCCCGGCATGAGTTCGAGCTTGTCTGCGGGCTGCCATTCGGTGAGAATGGGCCCTGGATATGGTTCGGCTTCACGGCCGGGCATGGGACAGACACCCGCGCCAATCTAAACTGCAGGATCGTGACTCCTGAGCCGGTGGGCGGTCTGCGGGTGTCTGCTCCCACTTCCGAGTCCATGGGCCATCGCTATCGCGATGGCTTGATCTCTTCAAGGAGGACTCAATGTAGAGACAAGCCGGTGGTGGAAACGGCGAAGCCGTTGAGAACCACCGGATGCGGTAAACGTCGCCCCCACGGGGCATCGCGTCCCGGAGGGACGCCGGAATGGTGGTGTGACGGAGGCATATCTGGGGTCAGGGCATACCTCCAGCGTCCCTCTGGGACGCCCTGGGGATTTGGACATCGGGGTCGTCTCTCCGGTGGTTCCCGGCCGCTGCGCGACCTCCACCACCGGCTATTTTCCATGCTCCCTCCGGGAGCGGGGGTTGCGAAGCCGCGAAGCGAGAGGGTTGGGTGAGGGGTAGGTCGGAAGGAAAGAACATCCAGGGGGATCGGAGGAAGGCGAGGGCGCCTTCCAATGCACGCGGGGGCGCGTGCGCTCCCCTTCCGATGCGCGCGGGGGCTTCCTTTTTTGTTTAGGCTCCGAGCTGGCGGGCCCATTCGATGGCGCGGAGCATGCCGGTGGCTTTGTTGACGGTTTCCTGGTATTCGCTGGTGGGGACGGAATCTGCAACGATGCCGGCACCTGCCTGGACGTAGGCTTTGCCATCCTTGAGCACGCAGGTGCGCAGGGCGATGCAGGAATCCAGGTTGCCATCGAAACCGAAGTAACCGACAGCGCCGGCATAGGCGCAGCGTTTGCTTTTTTCCAGTTCATTGATGATGGCCATGGCGCGGACCTTGGGACTGCCGCTGACGGTGCCTGCCGGGAAGGTGGCGCGCATGACGTCATAGGCATCTTTGTCCTCATGAAGACGGCCGTCCACGTTGCTGACGATGTGCATGACGTGGCTGTAGCGCTCGATGATCATGAGGTCGCTGACCTTGACGGTGCCGTATTCGGCGACGCGGCCGACGTCGTTGCGAGCGAGGTCCACGAGCATGATGTGCTCGGCACGCTCTTTGGGATCGTTGAGGAGTTCATCCGCCAGGGCATCGTCCTCGGAGCGGGTTTTTCCCCTCCAGCGGGTGCCGGCGATGGGGCGGATATCGATACGGCCATTGAGGCATTTGACATGGACCTCCGGAGAGCTGCCAACGAGGGAGAAACCCTGCGGGAACTGGAGGCAGAACATGTAGGGGGAAGGATTCACATGGCGCAGGGCGCGGTAGAGATCCATGGGCGTGCCGGTATAGTCGGTCTCGAACCTTTGCGAAGGGACGCCCTGGAAGATATCCCCAGCGCCGATGTATTCCTTCATTTTGACCACCATGGCTTCGTATTCGGCCTGGGTGGTGTTGCTGACCGGTGGGGGCATCTGTTCATTGCTGACCGGGGCGATGGTCTGAAGGGGCTTCACCGCGAGGGGCTGCGAGAGCTTATCCATCAAGGTGGCGATCTGTGCCTGGGCCCAGGTGTAAGCAGCATCGAGATCGGCATGCTCATCCGTGTGGACATTGGCCACGAGGGACATCTTGCGGGTACGGTGGTCAAAGATGACGACGGTATCCGTGATCATGTACACCATTTCAGGAAGGCCGAGTTCGTCCTTCGGTGGTGCCGTGAGGGTGGGCTCAAAAAAGCGGACCATGTCGTATCCCAAGTAGCCAACGGCACCGCCATGGAAGACGGGGATGGGATGGGACTCGAGAGGCTGAAAGGGGGCCATGAGCTTTTTGAGCTCGTCCAGGGGATCTGTGGCGGTGGTGAAGGTGCGGGTCTTGCCGCGTTCTTCGATCTCGATCTCCTTACCGCGTGCGGTGAAGATCATGCGTGGGGAACTGCCGAGGAGGCTGTAACGGCCGGAGTGCTGGGTGAGCTCTGCGGATTCCAGCAGGAAGCCGCAGCGGCCATCGTGGATCTTTTGAAAGGCGGAGAGAGGGGTCTCGTAATCAGCCGTGAGCTCTGCGACCACCGGGACGAGGTTTCCCTGCTGGGCGAGGGAGCGAAAGGTGGGGAGGTCTGGCTGGAGATGCGGGGCGGACATGGCAATGCGGCAAAGGGCATTCACCATAAGGGGCGGCGGATGTGGCGCAACTGGCTTTCCCTTTTGGAGAGCAAGAGGGAAAGAGGCGTCTTCCTGGCAGAGACGGGAGCTCGCGAGCCGCCTCTCACCCCTGCCCTTTCGCTGAGCGGGTGCGCAGTCTCAGTCCCTGGGACTGAGATACCGGGGGCGGGAGGGTGATCCCGCCTAACCGATGGTGCGTGTTACTTGGCCTTTTTTGTGGCGGCCTTTTTGGCGGGAGCCGCTTTCTTGGCAGCGGCTTTTTTAGCGGGAGCGGCGGATTTAGGAGTCGGGGAAACGGCTTTTTCGTCCTTGGGAGCTGGCGGCTCAGCGGTCTTCTGGGTGGAGGCCCAGTCATTCACGTGCACCCACTCACCCTTTGCGCCATCGCGGACATAGTCGCTATCCTGGAGGATGCCGCGTGTGTAGAAACTGAGCATTTCAGTTTCAGCAAAAGGACCGAATTCAACGAAGGAGCGGCTGAGGTAAAGGGAGTCTTTCATGGAGTGAATGTAGGTGAAGTTTTAACGCGTTATTGGGATGATAACGCCAGCAGTCTTTAGCAACTTCCTTGCCACATGAATTGCCTGGGCGAGGGCTGTGTCGCCTCATGCAGTTTGCAATTATGAGCGTTATTTTTGCGCGCAAATTGCACGATCATTTTGTGGACTTTTGATCGGGTAATTCCTCAAATAATTCAGTCCAGATGGAGAGGTCTTCATAGTCCCCAATGTCCCATGCGCGAATGTTTTCCCGACCCGGCTGGCTGAAGAAGAAGCCGGTCATGCCATCGTAACGGGACCAGGCGCGGCTGTCGAAAATGAGAAGCTCGCCTTCGGTAAAATGGTCCCGCAAGGCTTTAAAGGTGCGGCGGACGCGATAATGCCGGCCGATTACAAAGGGGTCTCCGGGCGACGATGATGCAGGTGACGGTGAGGTGCTCATGCAGAAGGAACCATGAGGGTGGAGGGAAGAACTGGCAATCGACGATTCCAACCCGGAAAGCCGTGCCTAACAAAAAGCCCGCCACCTCCGAAGAGGCGACGGGCGGAATGGAAGCAAGTGATTAATCGTCGATGATGACGCGGTTGATCACGCGAGTTTCGCCCTGGTTGGCGTAATGCACATTCACAGGGACGCCGACGCGGATGCGTGCTTTGACGTCATCTTCCGTGAGGATGCGGCCACTGCGGGTGGTGTAAACGACCTTGTTGCCATAGCTGTAGGTCACCGGGCCGCTGGTTTCCTTCACAATGAAGGTGCTGCCAGGGGCGTATTCGGTGAGAACGCCAGTGCTGGTGACGGTCTGTGTTTCCTGGGTGGTGACGCCATCCGATGTGGTGGTCGTGGTGGTGGTGGTCTTCTCATCCGCCAGGGTGGCAGTGAGGGCGAGGAGGGAACCTGCGAGGGTAAGGATAAGCTTTTTCATGGTGTGATCGTGTTATAAGTTTTTAACGATTCAAGGAACCGGCCTACCGCCATTGGGGTCTGCAACAAAGGTTCGCTACACTCAGCGAAACTGGATGTACGGATAAAACTCAGATCGTTTCACATTCGGCCTGATAGGAGGCGATGAAGGCGATGAGCTGAGCCTGCACGATGGCCTGGGCAGAGAAGAGATCCCCCAGAGTGACGGCGAAGGCTTTTTGTTTGAGCTCGTCTTCAACAGTCAGCATGAGGGTGCTGATGCGCTCAAGATTTCCCCGGGAATGGAACTCCATGTCCTTCACCTGGGTGAGGACGGCGAGGGAGGATTCGTGGATGGCGATGGCTTCAGGAGAAGGGCCGCCTGCCGCAGGTGCGGTTTCGGTTTCAGTTACGGAAGCTTCAGCGGCATCGGCTGCGTCGGCGGCTTCCGTCTTTTTGGCTTCGGCCTCCTCATTGTGCTTTTTGTCGTGATTGACTTTTTTATCGTGAGCGGCGTTGCGGGGATCGGACATGACTGAAGGGATAGCGCTGGATGAAGCTATTCACAACCATTCATTTCAGAATTATCCTTATTAATAAAAAGATGAAACATCTAATTAAATAATGCAGACACATCCAGTTTGCCTGCGAGAAACGATTGGCAGATCAAGGAGTGACGGTCATCCAGCGGGTGGTTTCCATGCGAGAGGCGAGCTCGCGGATGCGGACTTCCCAGGTGCCGGGATCGTCATTGGTGGCGATGGAGAGCGGGAGGGTGAGGAGGCCGTTTTCGGCAGCATAATGACCGCTGCCTTCTGCGGCTTTGCCATTGGCATCGCGGATCTGGATTTCCACGGGGATGACGGCTTTTAAAGGGGTGTCCTGGGTGGTGGTGAGGCGGATGTTTAAAGCGGCAGTTTGTCCACGTTTCGCGGTGGGAGATAGGTCCGCTGTGAGCTGGAGGAGAGGCTTGGGCAAGATCATGAAGATGCGGCCATCGCAGGGGCCGAGGTCCACCTGCCAACGCAGGAGGCCGGTGGCATCGCGCTGAGGGATGATGAGGGAGCCGCGGGTGAGGTCATAGATGGTGGCATTTTCCTGCGCGAGGCTGAGGGTGGCACTGGTGGGCAGGCCATTTTCCATGACGAGGCCGCGCTGGCCGACGTAGTTGCCAGCTTCGCGATGGTCATTGATGACAAAGAGGTACTGGGCATCGCCAAAACGCCGGGTGCGGAGGATGACTTCGGGGCTATCGGCGGTGACATGGGGCGTGTGGCCGAGGGCGAGTAACTGAGGGCCGAGGGTGGTGGCGAGAGCGAGGACCTGGGCTTTGTCCGCAGCGGCGTTTTTGGTGCGCTTGAAGCTGGGGATGGTGAGGTCTGCGGTGAGGGCGGGGCAGAGGTTTTCATCCGCGATGATCTTGCCGCCTTTCTTTTGCCAAGCCTGGATGCGCTCCACGACGGAGGTGGTGAGGACATCGCAATCCGGCATGACGAGGATTTTGCGACCGCTGAGGCCGTTTTTGAGGAGTGTTTCCTCGAACATGATGTCGGTGCGGATGTGGGCGTGCTGGAGGGCGAGCCAGAGATCCGCAGCCCAGCCGAGGTTGCCACCGTAACCGCCACGGCTGGCGAACATCTGCGAGGTGAAGCTTTCTAAAACGGCGACTTCGGCGCGCTCATCCGGGATGCTCATGAGGGTGGGGCCGAGAGGGCGGATGACGTCGTGGATGAGCTCCTTCAGCACATGGACGGTGTTGGGATTGGTGTATTTGTATCCGCTGGTACTCTGGGTGGGCACTAGGGACTGCCAGCCGTGGTACATGATGCCATCAATGGGGCGGGAGAGCTTGGTCCAGAAAGCTTCCTTGAGGTGCATGGGAGCGATGGTGATGTAGGCGGCATCGGGGTCGTGATCCTCCCAGGCGACGGCATCCTCCGGCTGGGCTTTTTTGATGGGCGCGGTCTGGCTGCGATACCAGATGAGCTGAGTCATTTTCATGATGCGCTGGCGCTTGCCTGAGGCCTCGCTCATGGCGAGGAGCTGATCCGTACACAGGCCGATGCGCTGGGGATCCGGGTAGGTATAGGTCCAGTGGGAGAGGACATCTACATTGCCGCCAGCACCGCTGATGCTGGGCTGGCGGACGGCGGGATCGAAGAAGGTCCAGAAGTCGCGGCGCGCGCTGCTTTTGACGCCTTTATTGAGGGCGCTGTGGAGGCTGTTCCAGCCATCGCCAACGGTCCAGAACCAGCGGTAGTATTTGAGGATGGGATGATCATCCGGGATGACACGATCTGCAGGGAAATCCTTGAGCTTGGTCCAGTCCACTCCACGTCGAGTGACTACCTCAGTTGGGATGTCGGCATTGGCGAAGTGGCGGTAGGCATTGATGTCATCCGGAGTAAAGGAGGGCTGGGAGGCATCGCGGACCTCGCTATTCAACAGGGTGGCGGCAAGGGCGGGATGCTGGCCATAGGTGCTGGAGAAACTGCGGCCTACCTTTTCAAAGAAGGGCGGAAGCTCCGGGTTCTGGCCAGCGATGTCATGCCGGGTATAGGGCTTGCCAGAGCGATCAACGCGGAGGAGCTCTGGGTGTGTCTCCTCCAGATAACGTCCGGGGGAAAGGCGCGAGATGATGTTCATGCCATTGGCGAGGGCTTCATCCAAAGCGGCACGATTGCTGGCGATGGTGTCTGGGTCAGCGGCTGGGAGGGTTTTGGGATCGTGGCGATGTGTCCAAATTTCGCTCATGTTGGATACACCGAGCGCCATGTAGTGGGTGAAACCGACGTCCTTCATTTGGGCGAGGTCGCCACCGCCCCAAAGGATGACGGGCATCTGGGGGGTCGGACGCGGGACGATCTGGTATTCGGCGGATTTATCCGAGGTGGAATCGCCCATCTGGAGGCGGGCCTGGAGGGTATAGGTGTCGGGTTTCAGCTCTGTATTGATGGCGAATTTGACCTCATGAGTGGCACCGGAGGCGAGGGACGGGAGGGGGAAGGTTTCGGTCTTTTCACCCAAGGTCACGGTGAGGCTGGCCGCGGTGACGGGCTCGCGACGCAGATTGACACAGGTCAGGATCACGGGAGCTGCGCGCTCCATGCGCTGCCAGACGCGGCGCGGGCTAGTGATCTCCAGGGAGATGCTCTCAAAACGAAGCATGCCGGAGCAGAGGCGCACTTCATCAATGAAGCCTGGGAAGCCGCCGTAATTGCTGCCGATGCGGTCGCCTATGTGAAGGGCTTTGACTCCCGGGACGAGGCTGCCGAGACCGGGTTTATACATCTGGCTGATGAGGGAGCCATTGTGATAAAAGGTGGTGGTACCGGCGGCATCGTAAGTGATGGCGATGTGCTGCCATTCGCCGGTGATGAGCTTAAAAGGGTCCGAATAAAACGTGGCGGAGACGGCCCCGAAACCTAGGGCCAGAGACATGCTGCGGGAGCCAGCGGCATCGGCTTCCATGATCTGCCAGGCGTAGTCGGTGTGGTTATCCGGGACGTAACGCTTGTCCATGAGGTAACAGCGGCCGGCCTTGTCGAATTCGGGCTTGGGCTTGATCCACATTTCCAGCGTGAAGGCACCTGCGGGAGTGAGGCTTTCTTTACCGGTGACACGGAGGGCGTGGGGTTTGGCGGCCCCGGCGTCGGATTCAATCCCCTGCCCCAGTCGGCCTTCGGCCTTTAAGGTGGCACCGTTTTCCATGAGTTCGTGGCCTTTCCCGGAGCTGTCCATAAGCTCTGCCCCAGCATCAAATTTCCAGTAGCCGAGGACGTGTTTGCCGGTGGCGTCGGTGCCTTTGTAACCGGTTTCCCAGGATTCCTGCAAAGTGGCGGCGGGCAGAGGTGCGAGGGTGAGGAGCAGGAAGGCAGGGAGAAGCAGGCGGTGCATGGTCGGTTAAACAATACCCAGTTGGATGAGTGGATGTTGTGTCCGAATATGATTTTAAAGTGACCTTGCGCGGACACTCTCTCAAAAACGCAGATGAAGCCGCGTGACAGCTGATGACGGGGCTTTACAGGGGAGGAGGGACGCGATAAAAGGGCGGTCCACCATGTTTCCAAAAATCCTCGCCCCGCTCGCCTGTCTAGGCCTCGCACTCAGTCTCGTCTTTGCCGCACCTGATGCGAAGAAACCACGCATCCTGTTTTTCTCCAAATCCAGCGGGTTTGAGCACAGTGTGATTTCGTGGAAAAACGGCCAGCCAAGTTATGCTGAAAAAGTGCTTCAGGAACTGGGTGAGAAGCAGGGATGGGAATTCGAGTTTTCCAAGGATGGCTCGAAGTTTGGCAAAGACTATCTGGCGCAGTTCGACGCGGTGTTTTTCTATACGACAGGCAACCTGCTGGAAGCGGGAACGGATAAGCAGCCGCCGATGAGTGCGGAAGGCAAGCAGGCGCTGTTCGACTACGTGAAGTCAGGCAAGGGATTCATCGGCACACATTCCGCCAGCGATACCTTTCATACCGACAACGAGTCTGCGAAGGGACCTGAGCGGTATCTGAACCATGGCGAAAAAGCGGATCCGTATGTGCGTTTCATTGGTGCGGAGTTCATCAAGCATGGTGCGCAGCAGGTGGCGAAGAATACGGTGGTGAACCCGAAGTTCCCAGGATTTGAAAAGGTGGGTACGGAGTATTCCTTCCATGAAGAATGGTATTCACTGAAGGACTTCACCCCGGACATCCATGTACTGAGCGTGATGGATGCGCCAGCGATGAAGGGTGCGGAATATGAGCGCCCGGCTTTCCCAAGCACCTGGGCACGCAAGGAAGGCGATGGCCGCGTGTGGTATACAGCCATGGGCCACCGTGAGGACATCTGGACGAATCCGGTGTTCCAGGACATCCTCATCGGCGGTATCCGCTGGGCCATCGGTGCGGTGGAAGCTGATGTGCCGCCTAACCTGAAGGAAGTGGCTCCTGGTGCCTATACCAATCCGCCGTATGTGGCCCCGAAGCCACCGGCACCGAAGAAGGAAAAGAAAGAGAAAGTGAAGCAGCCTTGATCAGGCAACTCAGGGCTTGACCGCAGAGGAAGCTGCTGCGGTCAGCTTAGCCTTGTTTTGGACCCAGGCGGGATTCGGCTGAGCCTCCCAGACTTTGAGGTTTTTGACACTGCCTTCCACACCCATGACAAACATGAGGCTGTGTTTATCCGTGCCGATGAGGGGGTGGCTGCCGGTGAGGCTTTGACCATCGACCGTGCCCACCATTTCATCGCCCAGAATTTCGAAGACGACGGTGTGCCATTCGTCGAGCTTGAGGGGTGTTTTGACAGCACCCAGAGGCACCGATTTATCCGGGCCGCCATGGTCGTTGTCATCCTTACTGATGCGGAAGCCGGTCTCGTTCATGTGGATGCTGCACACGTAATCTTTGGCATCGACAGTGCGGACGCTGAGGCTGCGGGTCTTGCGGCCATCCAGGGGCACGTTGTTCATCCTTACCTCACACTGGATGATGACATTTTTATAGAGGAAGCCATAGGAGGCGGTGGCGGGATGCTTAACCTCCGGGGTTTCACGGCCGGTGAAAACGCCGTCCTCAACCGCCCACTTGCCGCCACGCGGGACGGCATTCCAGCGCCAGCCGGAGAAGCCACTGGCAAAGCCGGTGGAGATGCCATCGAATGGCTTCGGTGGCTGAGAGAAATCCTGGTCCACCAGCAGACTGCCACGCGTGGTCATGAGCGTGGGCTGGTCATCCAGGGCCTGAGCGGTGAAGGACGAAAGAACGAAGGTGAGGGCAAGAACGGCGAACGGTTTCATCATGGGCGGTGATGATCAACGTGGCCGGAGAGGCAAATATGACGCGGAATTGTCAGGGACTGGGCGCCGCTACGCAGAAGTGATTACGGCTGGGCGATGAGGCCGAGTCCAGCCAGAAAGGCATCGCTGCGGGCGAGGGTGTCATCCAGCAGGGCGCGGTCACGCATGAGGTAACCGTGGCCGCCGCCTTCATTGATGACAAGTTCGCTTTTATTCCCGGCTTTGAGCATGGCCTCATGGAAGTTTTTGGCTCCGATGAATGGGGTGACGGTATCGCCCGTGCCGTGAAAGGTGATCGTGGGTGGCAGGCCGGCACGCACATGGTGGACGGGGGAAAGCTCCTGCCAGGTGGCACCGATTTTAGCCTGGCCGTAGCCTTCTTTGGAACAATCGATGACGGGGAAAAGAAGGACGAGGGCATTGGGGGTGGTGGAGATGCTGAGGTCTTCCCCTTCTTCATTGACGGTATCAAAAAGGGCGGTGGCGGCGGCGAGGTGCCCACCGGCTGAGCCGCCGCTGACGATGATCTTTTGCGGATCGATGCCCAGCTCTTTGGCATGCGCGCGAACGTAACGCACGGCGCTACGGGCATCCTTGACACAATCATAGACCGTCACACCAGCCTTGGCATTATTCAGACGATACTGGATGCTGATGCCGACGAGGCCCTGACGGGCATAATGATCTGCAAAGGGCATCATGCGCTGTGGATTGCCGCCCGTCCAGCCACCGCCATGGATGGTGATGAAGCAAGCGCGGGTATCCGTGGGCTTATGCCCGGCAGGCTCAAGGATATGGAGCAGCAGTTCACGATCCCCTGCCTTTTTATAAACGAGGGTACGGGTGGCGGTGATTTTGGCTGCGAGCTGATCCAAGGCATCGGGCTTTTTGGCAGGTTTCGCGGGTGGGGTTAGCGGTGCAGGCGTCTGCGCAAGGGCGGGGCTGACGGCAATGGCGGCGATGAAAAGCAGGCTGGAAAAACGGGTCATGGCGGGCAGAGGAAACGTGAGGAGGCGGGGCAAGATTTCGCGAAGATTGAGAGGTCGTGGCCGGGCAATAGAGGACGACGGTTTTCGTGAGAAAACGAAGTGTGACTTAGGCACGGGGATGGGAGGCATCATAGACTTCTTTCATCCGCTGAGTGGAGACGTGGGTGTAGATCTGTGTGGTGCTGAGGCTGGCGTGGCCGAGGAGTTCCTGCACGCTGCGGAGATCTGCCCCATTATTGAGGAGGTGGGTGGCGAAGCTGTGCCTGAGCTTATGCGGTGTGACGTGGATGGGCAGGCCGGATTTTTTCCAGTATTTGTCCACGACATCGGCGATGGCTTGATTGGTGATGCGTTTGCGCAGCTTGCTGAGGAAAAGGGGACCGTGGTGGACGCCTGCTTTGACACGGTAGCGCTGGATGGCCTCCATGGCGGGTGTGCCGATGGGCAGGAGGCGCTCTTTGCGGCCTTTGCCGATGACACGGACGGTATCACTGTAGGAATCCACGTCTTCGACGTTGACGCTGGCGAGTTCGCTAAGGCGCATGCCGGTGGAGTAAAAAAGCTCGAGGATGGCGGCATCTCTTTCACCTGCCCAGACGGGGGCAGCGCGTTCTTTTTCCAGCTTCATAGGCAGGTCCAGCATGTCGGTGATCTGCGTGAGGGTGAGGACGACGGGCAGTTTTTTTTCCTGCTTGGGGAGCTGGACATCCAGCAGGGGATTTTGGGTCCAGCCCTGGCGGCGGGTCAGCCATTTAAAGAAGGAACGCAGGGCGGAAAAATGCAGGCGGATGGTGGCGCGGCTCATTTCCCGCTTCATCTGGCCGAACAAATAAAGCCGAAAGTCATCGGCGGTGAGGGCCTCCCAAGTGGTGAAGTTTTTGTGGCCCTCGCGGAAGGTCTTCAGCGCGTGGGCATAGTTTTCCAGCGTGCGCGGGGAGGATCGCCGCTCCACCTCCATGAACTGGAGGAAGGCCTCACCAAGGGCATCTGGCGGCAGCGGGGTGGACATGGGTTCCTGGTCAGATAAGACCCGGAGGTGCGAAGATCAAGGCGGGAGAGAGGTGCCTATCGACCTACATCTATGCCCCCCAAGCGAGCCTGGAGGGCGGGAAGAAGCAAAAGATAAAGGCGCTTTTTAGACGCTGCCAGTGGCATTGACGAGGGTGCCCATGGGCTCACCGATGAGGGCGCGGCGGATGTTATCCGGCTCATTCATGCTGAAGACGATGATGGGCATGTTGTTTTCCATGCAGAGGGAGAAGGCGGTGGCGTCCATGACCTTAAGCTGCTGGGTGAGGCAGTCGTGGAAGCTGATGTTTTCATAGCGCACGGCGTCCGGGTTTTTATTGGGATCCGAGCAGTAGATGCCGTCCACTTTGGTGGCTTTGAAGACGCAATCGGCGCCGATCTCGCTGGCGCGGAGGGCGGCGGTGGTATCGGTGGAGAAGAAGGGATTTCCGGTGCCGGCGGCGAAGATGACAACGCGGCCCAGCTCCAGGTGGCGCATGGCGACGCGGCGGATGAAGGGCTCGGCCACGTTTTTCATTTCGATGGCGCTTTGGACGCGGGTGGGCACATCCATGGCCTCCAGCATGGACTGGAGGGCGAGGGAATTCATGACGGTGGCGAGCATGCCCATGTAATCGGCGGTGGCGCGCTCCATGCCTTTGTTGCTGGCACTGACGCCGCGCCAGAAATTTCCCCCGCCGACGACGACGGCGATTTCCAGCCCGGTCTGGTGGGCGGCTTTGATCTGGGCCGCGATGTCCTCGACGATGGGAGGAGAAATGTTATCGGTGCTGCCTGGCTCCCGGAGAGCCTCACCGCTGAGTTTAAGAAGAATGCGCCTAAATTTCCGTGTGCCTGTGTGATCGCCCATGAAGGTGTAGATTTCTCACGTCATACATGATGGGGTGAGGCGATGCAAAGGATGAAGTTGGCAATTGTTAAGGCGGGGGTGACCGGATGTGATATTTGCCTGACTTTTTAGACCTCGATGGCTTCGCATTTATCCCGCCAGCCGGGGAAGTTCCAGAGGTTGGGGAAGCCGGAGCATTGGTGGGGCTTTACGGTCTGGATGCGGCAGGTATTGATGCCGTCCAAAAAGAGGCATTCGCCATTGGGCTTATCGATGATGGAGAGGCCGGTGCGGTTGGCATTGAGGCGGGTGCAATCGCGAATGAATTCATCCTCCGGCATGCCGATATGGGCTGCGATGGCGGTGGCCTCCGCCGAGGTGATGTTGACATCGCCCGGCCAGCGGCAGCAGTTTCCACAGCGCTGGCACTGATAGTAGGGCTTGGATTCGTCAAGATGTGGCTGGGCGGTCATGAAAACTTTTGCATTCGCACGGTTCGTGCGACGTTACATACTTCATCGAATGATTCGACTCTTGCAACGGATGGATGATAGCGAACCCCGGCACGCCGAGGGTGGTGCGACGGGCGCTGCATCTGACCTGCGCCGGGTGACGCTGCTGGCGGATGCGGACGAGTCTGCAGAAACGGCGCTGGAGGATTGGGCGCGCGGACTGGACTGGGTGCACTGGCTGTTTTCCAGCATCCGGCAGCGGCAGGCGGGGATCTGTTTTCACGCGGTGAATCTGCCGCAGCCGAGCCTTTACCCGCGGGCGCCGATCACCCGGCAGGCGCTGGCGGCGCGGTGGGAAAATTTCACGCAGGAGCTGCGGGGGAATCTGGGGCGACCGCTGATCCAGGCCTGGCAGGCGGCGCGGGAGCTGGACCTGCCGAGGCTGCGGGAGCTGGATGCGCTTTTGGATGCGACGCTGAAGGGTCCTGCGCTGGCGGGGAGCCGGGAGGCGGGGGCGCGGCTGCTGCAGGGGACGCGCGGAGCCCGGTACCAGGGGCTGCTGGGGCGCTACCGTGCGGTGCAGGAGGAGGGCGGGACGCCGGGGCACTTTTTCATCGTGTGGGCGGCGGCGGGCCATTTTTTCCAGCTGAGCCTGGCCAGTGTGATCGCGGAATACATCCGGCTGGAGTGGGACCTGGCCGTGCGCCACCTGCCCTCCCCTGCCCATCCGCTGTCCGCCCAAAGCATCGCGGGACTGACCAGCCAGCTCATGCATCTGCCGGGCACGGGCCTGCGGCTGCTGGGTGAGGAGGGGGAGGTGGTCAAGGGCGCGGGGGATGAAGGCTGCGCCACGGACGGTGGGGTGGGGTGAGGGTTATGGGGCTTTTGGATGGAGATGTTGCGCCATTCGCCGAGGAGGGTATTTTCTATTAAGGTATCTGGTATCCCTTCTTGAATGGAACCGACGAAGGTGTCATCCAGGTGACACTCGATGACGAGTTTATGCTCCCGTGAAAAATTCTGAAGTTCTCTGATGAGTAGGGTGACTTCATTCAAGTGCTGCATGTCCACCTCTTTCGGTAGCGGCTTTGGACCAAGCGCCGAATATATATCCAAATAGCCGCCCAATGAGGATTGCACTTTCCCTTCTGTATCGGCTTCCTCCTCGAACAATGCGGGAGGCGCAATTACCCAATCTATATCTCCAGCCAACTTCTGCACCAGTTTTTCCAGCAGCTCAGGCAGCATTGCGGGTAGATCCGGATTCAGGATCTCAAAGCTAAATTGCTGGACTGGGTGATCAGGGGTGATGCTCATTTCACTAAGGGCGATTTGTTTTGATACGTGAATTAAAATGTTCGAAAGGAATCAGGGTCAAGGGGGCAAATAATTGACAAAAAACCTCCTCGGTTTGCTGATTGGGTTCAGTGTCACGCCGAAGATAAGAATGAGCTCGAGATGCTTCGATGCTGAGTCATTACCGCTTCATATTCTGTCAATTATTTGCACCCTGACCCCCTTCTACGCAGTGATCAAAAAAGTAATGCCTTACCATCTAAACGGCGATAAAAAGGTGATGGATCACAAAGTCTTTGTCTCCAATCAGATGGCGGGTCTCGTGGACACCTTCTATTTGCAGGCCGGAGGGCAGCATCTCACCCTCACCTTGTACTTGTAAGTCCACGTAATGTCTGCGGATGAACTGCGCAACTTGGTCTCTAGCCTTGGTCACATCGCCATCAAAGACGTAGCCAAGCATGGCTCCATAGCTCAAGTCAGTGGCGTAACGTTGGTCAATGAAACAGCGCATGCCTTGATGACTGGTCACATACTGATCAATCAGTGTATCCACCCTTGCATCCAAACGGGTGACATAGAGGCGTTTGCATTCGATGGTATAGTAAGGCCAGGGCTTGTTAACGCCTGTTGAAAACAGGAACACGATGTCTGTTCGCCCCAACTGCTTTACCTTGAACTTCTTCCTGTCGTAGATGGAGACTTCCCTTTGGATCTCCACTGGTCGGCTTCTCATGACAGGGTCGCGGTCCAGCAGCGCCCTTAATCGGTCCGTGATCGGATCCTCACGTTCTCTCGGAGCGTTCTTCCTTATCTGCTTCCCGCAGCGCAGCACGGCCTGGAGGATGAATGGAATCTCCTCTTCAGGGAACAGCGGGATGAATGGGGCCGCAGGATGACTCATGTCTTCGGGGTGGCGGCTTGTTGACGGGCTTTGGCGATCTCGGCGTAGATGTGGCCGGCATCATTCATGGCGGCGGTCCGGGTCCACTGACCCTGCTGGGCTGGTTTCACGATGGAGATGCGCGTGCCATCAAAGATGAGGCCGGTGCGCTCGAAGAGGAAGGCGCCGTCTTCCTGGGTGCTTGAACGATGCAGGCTGGCCAAAGCCTGGCCCAGCTTCTTTTGAACTGCGCGCGGCTGGAATGGCACGGGCTGTTTGACCTGCGTGACTTCGATCAATGCCATTCCCACTTCCGGGTCCACGCCTCCGGTGACGGCGGCACGGACGCTGCCAGTGGCCCAGTCATTCAGCGTGCCCGCCAGCATCGCGGCGTAGGGTTCCAGCTCATCTGCCTTTGTGACGGGTTGCAGAGTCGGGATGCTGCGCGCTGCCTCCAGGGTGCGCGGTGTGGCGCTGATATCCAGGATCTGGCAGGTATCCTCCACCAGCGCCTGTTCCTGCTCATTGAGGCCATAGTAGGCATAGATCAGCGGATTCAGCTCTCCCTGAAGTTTGGCAGCCTTGATGCGCTGGGCTATGAACCAGTCATCCAGCTCTTTCTTGTCCACATCAGAGACGGGCTGGCCGGCCAGGAGCTTATCCGCGCTGGCCTGCATTTCCTTTTGATGGCGCTGGATTTGGGCCACCGCCTTTTTCAGAATTTTTTCTGCATCCGGCGTGGCAAATTCACTGCCAGGCAGGAAGAAGGGCAGGCGCAGGGCCTCCACCAAATGTACTTTTGGACGTTCAGTGGCGACGTTGGCCGCTGTGTGGAAAATGAAGTATCGGGCCAACGGGGAACGCAAAAACGCTGCCAGGAACATCAAGGCAGCGGCATCCTTTTCCGGCCCGGCAATGGACTGGAGCGCATCCTGAAAACGGACTGTATAATCCACGAAGGTCGCATTGGTGAAACCCTGGTTAAACAGTACTAGAGGTGGCCGGAACAAGTCATCTTCAGGTTTGCTATAGAGATAGTCTGGAAGGTTTTCCCCTTCTTTTAAAGCTGCTTCTAACGTTCCGCATAGAACCTCAGGAACATGAGGCATCATGCTGAAAATCGAATCTTCAATGAAATGATCACTTCCCTCCCATGGACCCAATGGTTTCAAATCCCGGTCAGGATTCTTCCCTTTTTGCGAATAAGGCTTGAACCCCTGGCCTGCCGCCCAAGGCTTGCTTCTCTTTTTCTTCGACTTTCTCAAATCGCTCAAGAGATCGGTCAAATCCGACAACCGTGGGAAGCTGAACAGATAATCCAGAAATTTGTGGTCCCGCGCCGTGCCCCACAGATAGCCCTTCCAGGCCATGGAAATGGCACCCTGTTCTGCCGCGCCTAACAAACGACGTTGCGAAATCCACTGCCGGTCCGCAGGCTTCACCAGAATCAATCCGTCCCGCAGGTCTGAACGCGAAACCTTGGGGGCAATGTACTCGATCTCATGATCTTCCGCAGGCGTGGATGGGCGGAACAAGGCCATGCTACATGGGCAGATGGCCTTCTTGAACAGGATATGCCGGTAGTCCGCAAGCTGGATGACCTTGTCCAGGGTCACGCTCTTCAGCCAGTTTTTTTGAAATTTATCTGTCCGGTTCAAAAACACTTTGGATGGCAGCAGGAGGCAGGCGCTGCCCTCCGGCTTCAAGAGGGCTGGAGTTTTCTCCATGAACTCATGCGCCACCTGGTTGCTGCTCCGCCCGGCCCAAGGGGGATTGCCGATGATGACATCAAACTGCCCGGCATGATCCGGCGCATAATCAAAGAAGTCGGCCTCCCGGATGACCGGGTATTCAGGCACCTTGTCCACTGCCTTGGCATGGAGCAGATTGGGCAGCTTCTTTTTGTTAAACTCCAACTTGTAGTTCTCGATGTCCGGGGGATCAAACTGGTCCAGGAAAGCCAGGTACAGGCTGAAACAGGCGATGCGGCAGGCGGTGAGGTTTTTATCCACGCCGCGCAGGGCATTAAGCCGCTCCAGCAGGGCATCCGCCTTTTCCTGGGGCGTCGGCTTGCGCTTCTGACCAGCGGTCCATTCCGCTGCCAGCCGGTTAAACAGCAGGACCAAAAAGATGCCAGATCCGCATGAAGGATCCAGATAGCGGCGCCCTTCTTCAAAAAGCGGGGCCACCTTTTTCAAGGCGATGTCCAGCGCGATCTCTGCGAGGAAACGCGGAGTGTAAAAAGCACCTGCCTTTTGTTTTTCCTGGCTGTCTTCCCCTTCCAGGAAGTTCTCGTAAATGGCGCTGACCGTCTCCACCGGAATGAGCCGGAAGTCATAAGCCCAGAAGCCCAGGGTAGGCTGGTTCCCTTTCGTCAGGTCATCTCCGCGAAGGAAGCTCAGGACGATCTCAAAGCAGCCTGGATGGCTCTCCACAGCCTGACGCTCTGCCACGAGGTCTGCATCGAACATGCTGCTGTTGAAGACAGTCTTCAGCGCTGGGTAAAGCTTGCCGTAGAGCGCCGGGGCCGGATCTTCCCCGGTCAGCAGTTCGCGAATCGAATGCCCCGGCTTGCCCTTGAAATAATTTGAAAGCTCAACGATGCCGCGATCACAGAGATAGCAGGTGAAGAGCAGCCGCCCCAGGAAGGCATGGGCGGTCTGAGCCGTGAGGCCCATGGTTACCAATTTATCCCGCACAGCGGCCAAATTGTTCAGCAGATACGCATCCACCCCATGTTGCGGCCGGAATTTGTCCACCCTGGCGTCGGCATTGTAGTAGTGCCCGTTGTCGAGCTGGATATAAAATTTCTCGGCCCATTGTGCCTGGGCGGCCAGGTCCAACTTTTCCACGAGGAGCGCGTCAATCTCCTCACGCGTCGCGGTTTCCGCAGCAACGGGAGTGACCATGGAAGAGAACACCCGGACATGAAACGGATCCCGCACCAGCAGCAACGTCGCGATTCCCTGGTTCCAAAACTGCTGCTGCAACCTGGCGATCTCTGCCTCTGTTGCGGGTTTGGAAAAGTCCCGAATATACACCGTCGGCACACCGTTGAGCGTCAGGACACCAGAGAGGTGCATGCCTTCTTTTGCATCCCATGCCCGGAGCAGCATGTGCTGGTAAGCATACAGCTCGGGCGCGTGCAGTATCTCTTTGGCCGAGTGGTAATAGCGGTAACCACGCGGCGGATCAGGCAGATCTGGTGGATGGAAAGCACTCATGAGTTCAGTTTACGAATCACACCCCGGGCCACCCCCTGGATCTGAAGATCCAGGACAGGTTCCAAGTCAGGGTATTTAGGGTTCTCCGCACGCAACCAAGCCCGACCGCCCTTGCGCAGGAAGGTTTTTAGGCTGGATTGGTTGTCGATGAGTGCTGCCACGATGCTTTCCTGAGGGGGGCTGACGCCAAATTCAAGCACTACGATGTCACCGTGGTAAATTTGTCGGCCGATCATCGAGTCTCCGTCCGCCGTTAAAGCAAAGGCTTTCTTGCGGTCCTTGATGCCAAATGCCGCAGGGTCCACTGCCAGCACCTCGTCATACACAGGCACGGCATCCACCGCGAAGCCTGCTGAGATGCGGCCCATCAAGGGCACGCCGATTATGTTTCCCTGGGTTAGCCGGATATTGCGGGACAGCCCTCCCTCCCGCCGGATCCAGCCCTTTTTTTCCAACTGGTTCAGCATGTCCGTCGCCGCCTTCGGACTTTTGTAATCAAAGTGGGCGCAAATTTCACGGCACGTCGGGCACACGCCTTCATCTGCAAGTCGCTCTTGGATCCATATCAAGAGCGCTTGTTGTTTTGAGGTGAGAGACAAACCCATGACTATACATATGTATAGTCATGGGTTTGTAAACGCAACCTTGAGTGCTAAAAAATTTCGAGGCCAAGATGAACTGGCTCAGCACTTCCCCGGTAATCACCCCATGATCTCCTAGTCCAACATTCCAGCGCACCTCACGGGCAACTTCGCCCCCTAAAGCCCTCTCCCGCGCGACCCGTTGCCACCCAAAAGCCCCCATGATCCTTTCCGCCCCTCAGCCCCCACAAAAGCTAAAGCCCCCCCTCATGCCCCGCCTCGGCTTCCGCTTTCCTGCGCCGCTGCTTCCCAGGAGCCGGGGTCTTGACTCGCTGCGCGGTGAAGCCGCGGCATCGCGGCCCGGGCGAGGCCTTTTCCTGCCGTTGCCCTTGGACTCCTCATGCATCAGCCACACCGCCAGGAGGCCCAGGGCCAGGCAGAAACGGGGTCAGGCTCAAGGGAAAGGAGGCCAGGGTGCAAACAATTGACAGACTTGAGATGCGTCCATCTCCCTCTTGAGATATCCGAGAGTTCAGTGCCATCGCAATGACACGCCTGGACAGGAGATGCTTCCCTGAACTTTGAACCAGCCCGCAATTGGTCACGCATGGGCACCCAGTTCCCCTTCCCCAGGCCTCCCTGCCACCTTGTTCCTGGGAAACGGACGACGCGACCCGCCGTGAAGGGGGCGGACCAGACGGCCCGGGGCCATTCAGGATTAGAATTGCACGCGCACGCCGGCCATCACGCGGTGATGGTCCTGATCGGCGAAACCATTTTGGTGGATCAGGAAGGCCTGATAACCTAGCTTGAGCTGTGTTTTGGCACTCAGGGCATAGCCGAGGTTCAGACCGAGGATGTGCTGGTCAAATTCGAAGCTGTTGGTGCCATTGGCAGGGCCTTTTCCATCGGTATCGAACCGTGCATAAGAGTAACCGGCGCTGGCGCTGAGACGCGTGGTGATCTGCTGCGCCACATGCAGGTCCAGGCCGTAGCTGGTGAACCGGGTGGCCAAGACACTGTCGGACTGGTCGCTGATTTCCAGGAAGGTGCTGGCGGTGACGCGGCCGCCTTTCCAGGGGCGGGCGGTGATGCCATAATTGAGGTAATGGGAGCTGTTGAAGTTGGCGCCGAAGTCCAGATTGGACTCATAACCGGCGGCCAGTTCGTGGCTGAGGCGGTCGCTCAGGCGCTGGCTGAAGCTGAGGGAATAATACGGGGCGTTGAGGTCGGACCTGTCATACGGCACGGCGGCGAAAAAAACGACGGTGTTGTCGAACTCCTGGTGCTGATAACCGGCGGCCAGCCGCAGACGGGTGTCCGGGTTGATTTTCCAGGTGGCGAAGGAACCCAGGCTGGAGAGTTTTCCATCATTGCCGTTTTCGTCATTTTGATGGTCCAGCCAGCTCAGGGCACCTTCGAGGCCGATGCTGACGGCCGGGCTGACATCGTAGCTGAGCAGTGAGGAAAAGGTGTCCAGATCGGCATCCACCGGGACGCCGCCGAGATAGTTGCCATCGATGTCGTGAGTGGTGCTGTGAGTATAGTTCAGCGTCCAGGAAAGCTGGGGGGCGATCTGCCAGGTGCCGGCGATGCCGAGATCATTTTGAAGCACGCCAAAATAGGGGCGCTGGCTCACGCGATCATACACCGTGAGGGAAACTGGGCCGAATTGAGCATCATAGGCGATGGAGGTGCCGGGAAGAAGGGTGACGCCAAATTCATCGCTGAAGTAGCTCCAGTCGATGTGGTCGTTGCCGGAGAGCCAGTTGAAGCCGAGGCCGCCTGAAAAGGTGAGCCGCTGATTTTCCGCCAGCTTGTAGCTGCCGTCGAAAAGCAGATCGGTCGATATGATGAGGGCACCCGCGCCATTTTTGAAGGCGGAATTGTATTCAAAGCCCTGCTCAAGAGCCAAACCCGCACTCAGGCCGGAGGCGGTCTGCAGAGTGTTGTCAGGCGCCTGCACGCCGTCATACCAAGGGGTGAGGTAGGAGCGGCCCAACTGATACTGGCTGGTGAACCCGGTGATGTCGGCGTTCAGGCGGCGCGGGGTGGCCGTGCTGAGGCTGAAAACATCTGGACGAGACAGGGCGCGGCCGGCCTCCAGGGGGGCCCGCGCATCCCCCAGCACGTCCCGGTTTTCCTCGGCGAACTTGGGGTCGCGGGCCCGCAGTTCATTGAGGAAGGCGGCATTCTGCGAAGGCGAGACGCCGAGCTGTGCCTGGGCGGGTGCAGTGAAAAGCAGAACTGAAGTAGAAACAACACCAAGAGTGAGGACGGTGATACGACGGAGGTGGGAGTAAGGCAGCATGCTCGGGAGAGAGGGTGCATGACGTAAGCGGCATTCCACATTTGTCACCCGGCGTTTTATCTTGAGGGACAGAATTCAGGCAAATAGCTGGTTTGTAGGCAGGCCATGGAGGCCTTTGTGCGCGAACTTTAGCAATGAAGTCTGGGTGAGAGTGGGCAGTGCCACGGGCCGAGGCAAGCATGGACACGAGATGCTGCACCCGCGCATCATAGCGCGCTTCAGCATCGGTCAAGCATTGCCCCCTTCCCCAGTGCCGCCAGAAAGATCATCCCCGCCGGGCGGCCTCGATGGTGGCGATGTCGATCTTGCTCATGGTCATCATGGCTTCAAAAGCCCGCTTCGCCTCCGCCCCGCCTGCGGCCATCGCTTCCGTGAGCACCCGCGGCGTGATCTGCCAGGATAGGCCCCAGCGATCCTTGCACCAGCCACACTCACTTTCCTCACCGCCATTGTTGACGAGGGCCTCCCAGTATCGGTCCGTTTCCTCCTGAGTATCCGTGGCTACCTGAAAGGAAAACGCCTCGCTGTGCTTGAACACCGGCCCGCCATTGAGCCCGATGCAGGGAATGCCCAAGACTGTGAATTCCACCGTCAAAATGTCCCCCTCCTTGCCACTGGGATAGTCCCCCGGTGCCCGGCGCACCGCGGTGACCTCACTGTCGGGAAAAGTGGCCGCGTAAAACGTCGCTGCCTCCAGCGCATCCTTCTCAAACCAAAGGCAAAGGGTGTTTTTCGGTATCATGTCGGGTTCCTCCTGGGACGCGATTGGAGCGTGAAACCGGCGGGGTGTCAATCCGTCACTCCATGAGATGCGTATGCACCTACTTATCCAGATCCTTCATGGCCACGATGTGAATCATTGAGTCCCGTTCGTCAGTGGCAGTGCCTGGGTGCGTGGCAGATGAACTTTTCATGACCCGCCATCCTACCCAATCGGATTATGACGTCCTTTTTAGCTGTGAGGCCTTGATACGCTGGCTTTCATGTCGCCTGCTCCCGAGTTACCACCATCCACGCTTGGATCTGGTAAGCGTCAGAAATTAGGTCAATAAAATGGCGAGTAAGCCGATTACTGTGTTGAATTAAGTTCTTGTCTTGGTAAAAAGATCCAATGAGTGAGACTCGATTTTATCATCTAGTTAGGGAGCAAACACAGTTAGGTCAATATAGGTGGAGTGATATTCGAGCAGGGCTTTTAGAAGGGCGTTTTTTATGGACGGACCTCTGCTGGACTGAGGGCATGAAGGACTGGGAGTCGTTAAGTTCACATTGGAAGGAGGTCCCGGTTTCACCACTTTCTCAGCATAGACCTGACGCGTGGGCCAAGTCTAACGTTAACCGTTACCTAGGATGGATGGGCGTGTTAGGAGGCATGGTGTTCATCGCGGCACTGCTGGCCTACTTCGTCCTGACCCCTCATCCCAATCCAGTAACCGCAGTAAATGATGCCTCCACTCTTTACTCCCAGGCCCAGGCTTTGCGGCTGGGAAAACCTCTCCGCTATGGCCAGGCAGGAGCTCTCTTGCTACAGCAGGCATCAAAAGCAGGAGATCTCGAAGCGATGACGGATCTGGCACTTTGTCAAATTCGCGAAGACGGATTGCCCTGGGACATTGTTGCAGCCATGGGCACGATGCGCCGTGCCGCCGAGGCTGGACACTGGCGCGCGCAGATGATTTACGGAGAGTACCAATACTACGGCATCGCAATGGATGTGAACAGTGTCGCAGGATTACATTGGCTGGAAAAAGCTGCCGAATCGGGAAAATCTCAGGCATTGTTTACTTTGGGTTCAGTGCTTGTGAGAAGTGAAGAAAAGGATTCCGCCGCACGCGGTATAAAATTGCTACAGCAAGTCGCCGCAGCAGGCTTCCTGTCTGCACGGGCAGAATTAGGATATTGGTACATTCGCGGCGAAAACCTTCCCAAAGACGAAGAGGGCGGCCTCAAAATGATTCGTGAATGTGCTTTGGCAGGGGATGCCTACGCTCAATTAAAGCTCTGTGAGTACTTAGGCAGTCTTGCTGTGAAAAATCCTGAAGAACTCCACAGTTCCGAAAGATATGAGTGGGCATTCAAGGCTGCTCAGCAGGACTTGGGTGCAGCCATTTGGGAATTAGCTTACATGGACAATCCAGCTCATGCGCATAGCCCCGCTGAAGCGCAATCAGAGCGCCGCATGTGGATGCGCCGTGCGGGTCGGCTGGGCTTCACTCCATGCATGGTGGAGATTGGGCTTGACCATCTCCGTGGTCCCGGCGTTATCCCTAATGCAGAGGAAGCCGTACGCTGGTTGCGGTTGGCATCAGATTTCGGTGATCTACAAGGGCAGACATATCTGGCTTTACTCTTGATCAGTGGAGAGGGTGTCCCTCAGGACTTGGAGGAAGCACGCAAGCTATGTCAGGCCGTAATGAGCCGCGAGCATGCAGGAGGCTATGCAGCTATGGGAAAAGTACTGGCGGCCGAATCCAAAGGCAATCCCACGATCTTGGCCGAGGCGGTCCAGCATTACCGGCGTGCTGTAGAGCTAGATGAGCGTGATCCAGATGGCTGTCTTTATTTGGCCCGCTGTTTGCGTTACGGACATGGAGTATCTAAGAACGTAACGGCAGCCGTGGAAAACTATATCAAAGCTGCCAATGGATTTAGTCAGTTGGGCAACCATGCTGAAGCTAGCTACGAACTCGGCCAGATGTACGAATTCGGTGAGTCCATGCCCAGGGACATCGCTAAAGCCTATGCTTCCTATCAGCAAGCCTCCTGGTCAGACCATGCTCCTGCATGCTTTCGCCTTTGGCAGTTGGATATGGAGGAGAATCACCGCGAAGAACTTGGCTTTATCGCCACTGAAGAATCGTCTAAATATCTCCGGCAGAGTGCAGCACTCGGTTACATCCCTGCCCAAACTCGTCTGGGCAAAGCCCACCTGGAGGATCGTCTTACCTTTGCACAGGATCCGCAAGAAGCTCTGCACTGGCTACGGAGGGCGGCCGAAAAAAAGGACCCTGAAGCGATGCATTACATCGGGCTTTGTTATGGTCACGGTCTTGGAGTAAAAAAGAATTTAGAAACGGCCGCGACCTGGACCAAAGCTGCGGCTGAACTTGGCTGGGCTGAGGCTCAGTGCCAACTAGGTAATTGCTACATGAAGGGTGCAGGGACCCCAAAGAATCTAACCGAAGGAATGAGGTGGTTTAAAAAAGCCGCGGATCAAGGCTCTGTTGAAGGAAATTACAGCCTGGGCATGTATCTGGTGAAGGGTTCCGATTCGCCAACGGATATGAAGTACGGCCTCCAGCATCTTCTCACGGCGGCCCAGGCCGATCACCCAGCCGCTATTGCACTACTCATCGAATGCTATAGCGGCCAACATGGTTACGTGCCTGACGAAACTCAGCGGCTCAACTGGGTCGCCCGCGCAGCCGCACTGCAGTCTAAGCCAGTCAGTAGTGATTCACCTTGAGTGTGTGAGCCTCTGAGGCCAGAGACGCCCTGCCGCTGGCTGCGAGGTGACGGTGCCAAGGTGGCTGGCAGATGGCGGGGGGGCGGCCATGGGTGCCTGAGGCGGGTGGAGGGCGTGGTAGACGCTGTAACGCTTGTGGTAGTCAATGCCGATGAAAGTGGCTGACTCAGCGATTGGATGATCAGTATTAATTGGCGTGGCAGATGAACTTTTCATGACCCGCCATCCTACCCAATCGGATTATGACGTCCTTTTTAGCTGTGAGGCCTTGATCCGCTGGCTTCATCTCGCCTGCCCCTTGTTTCCTAGTGCCACTCAAGCTCTTTGGAGAAGTCTTGGAAGAACGACACCGCTTCCCAGGATTAAGAGCGTGGAGCCTAACATGAAAAATGCAGGCATGGAATAAGGGCGCGACGAAAAAGACGGGAAAAGCCAGGCTAACCAAAGTGCCAACCCTAAAAAGATCGCACTCCAATAAAGACGAGCCTGTTTCGTGATGGATGTCACTATCCCGCAAATGACAAAAAGAAACACCATTCCAATCGCTCCATAAGAAAGAGTTATTCCAAAGAAGAGTTCAGGACGGAACCGATCCAGATTCCGCGCGATTTTAACCATGAGACTCCAACTGACGAAAAAGATCACGATCTGAAGGCTAATGACGCCAAAGGTTCGGAGTAAGGAGTGGAGGTTCATTTTTTTTTGACGAACGTTCAGGTGGAGCGATAAAATCATCCGCCAGGATTCTGCTCAAGCGCGGGGTTTAGGAGAAACGGGTTAGGGTGCAAATAATTGACAAAAACTTCCTTGGTTCTCTGAGGGGTTTTGTGACGCGCCGAAGATAAGACTGGGCCCGAGATGCTTCAACGGTGCGTCATAACCCGCTTCATATTCTGTCAAGTATTTGCACCCTGACCCCCAGTTCCGGTCATGTAGGCGATGTCGCGCTCGGTGCGGGTTTTTTCCTGGCCCTGGATGATCACTTGGAAGGTGCCGTCGGGGTTGCGGGAGAGGACCTGTGTGTGGTCGCCGTGACGGGCGCGGCCTTGCCAGATGGGTGGGGTGGGGACGGTGGCGGTGTCAGGCCGCAGGGTTGGCTGTGCCTGGTTTTGATGGGGGGTGTTTGTGTTCTGCGGCGGCGGGGGATTGGCGTGCGCCGCCCCTTGGGTCGTTTGAGATGATGGATGGTTTATATTATTAAGCGATGCATCATGAACTGACGGTGCAGCGGTGCCCGTATGGCTCTGCGGGGTGTTTGCCTGTGTGGTCAGGGGAGCAAGCGCGGTCTTGCCTGACGGGAGGGCCGGGAGCTGGGAGAGAGGGTTTTCCTGGGCCGTGGGGCGTTGGCTGACGGGGCCTGGCTGGGCATGGCGGAGGTTTTACGCGGGTGCGGCAACGGGGGCCTGAGGCGGGGTGGAGGGCGTGGCAGACGCTGTAACGCTTGTGTTAGTCAATACCGATGAAAGTGGCTGCCTCCGCGATTAGATGATCAGAAGTAATTGACGTGGCAGATAAAGTTTTCATGACCCCCCATCATACCAAATCGGCTTATGACGTCCTTTTTAAGCTGGGCTTGATACGCCGGCTTTCATGCCGCCTGCCCACGTTTCCAGGTTCATTCCCGTTAATAGATAATTGCGTCATCTCCCAATCCATCCAAATATTCCTGGCTGGGTTTGTCAGGAAGAATGATGCCTTTGCGGATGATGTATTGTTCGTAGTCTCCAGCAAGATCCAATCCGTAATCTTCGGCCGCGATGGAAAAGTCACTGATTATGACGCGGGCCGGTGCTGCTTTGCGTATCTTTAAAACTAACGAAAGGTCACCTTCATAAGTGACTAGAAGATGTTCATCTGTGTTATGACGTGGAATATGTCCTGTTTTAGCACTTAGCACGGCTTGGCCGTTATTTATTAGCTGAATAATCATATGATTTATCGTTTGGAATTATAACTGACCGAAGATGGATGTGACAATGCCGAAAGTTTCCTTTTGATGTTCCTCAAGACACCAATAAGCGATATTTTCTGGTCCTCTGGATACTTCCTCAAAGTAAACCGACGGGATTTCTACACCGCCCTCCCATGTAGGATACAGACGACCTGCATATTCATTGAGCCAACCGTCGAGAATGTAACGCCACCCTTGCTTATGGGTGCGGATGGGCTGGCCTTGCACACGTTGATACCAGTGTGCATGAATGGCCTTTTTCCAGTTTTCGAGGCGGGGATGTGCTTTTGCGTGATGATAGAGCCAGTGGCCCATCTCATGCCACATGAGGGCTCGCAATTCCCCGGCCCGCTGATCTGGCAGGAGCAGATGGTATTCATCCCAGTATAGGTTCAGGGTATTGGTATTAGCATCGTAGCTGCCCAAGGTCCTTTCTGGATGTTGCGGGGTGTTTGCCTGTGTGGTCAGGGGAGCAAGCGTGGTCTTGCCTGACGGGAGGGCCGGGACATGGCGCAATCCATTGACAAATTTCAGATACTTGCATGACCCTTTCAGATATCTGAAGGGGTCAGAGCCAGCGCAAAGACGAGCCTGGACACGAGATACTTCCCCCGACCTTTAAACCAGTCCGCAATCTATCAAGTATGGACCCTGACCATTCCCCCCCCGTTTACGGAGTCGGCGGGCCGGGGGCCAGGACATGCCACGCGTGTCGCCTATTGGGATAGTTAAACGGTGGTCGCAACAGGATGTTGATGGCGTCATCCAAGGGCATCGTGCCATTTCTGACAGCTTGCGAATACTTTCCGACTTGCCTAGCCAATTCCATTTGTTCTTCGGTTGGATACTTATGTTCTTGGTTGGTATCTTTCATAGCCATCCTTTCTTTTTCATCAAACTGTCCATAACTGGTTGTATGAGCCTCCAGTCCGCGTTTCCAAACTGTTGCCAAAAGTCTGCACCGTTTAGAATAGAGTCAAGCTCTCGAGCTGCCTCGCCTTCATTGGAACGTTTTATAACCCATTGTGCATAAATTCTACTGAAAAGCTCACTATCACTCAACCAATAATCTACATCCATCCCAAAGTTTATACAAGTGGCGGCGGCTTCCGACTGCCTTGCAACAGCCGCTACTTTGGCGACCTCATTAGGATCCAGGTGCAGGCGTATGTGGTGGCCGATCTCGTGAACGGTTGTCATGAGGGGATAAGCGGTGTCCCTGCTTACGCCGATCTCAGCCCAGTAAATGCCGTGCGCCCAACGGTAAGCGCCCAATGCACCAGAATGGTCCACCCGATGGCTGACTCTCACGGGTGACAGTTCACCATCATCATGGGCATGGTCGACCAAGATCATCGCCTTTTGAATAGCAAGTCCATGTGCATCCGTTATAAGCAAATGCATGTGATCGCTGGGAGGATGACGGCGCGGGGGCCTGGCATCCAGCAGACTTCGATTCTCGGAAGCCCTATCAGCGGCACTCCTTGACTCCGCAGTCCGGTCGGTCTTGTAGAATGAACTGTTCTCTGTCTTGGGCAAAAGCTCCACTCCATTCCCAGGCAAGTATTTTACGTTTGACACTTCACCCTGCAAACGCCCCTTCGTGGCCTTGCCCAGCATTTCGTAGAGCTCTGGTTTCTTTAGCCCGGTCATGTAGGCGATGTCGCGCTCGGTGCGGGTTTTTTCTTGGCCCTGGATGATCACTTGGAAGGTGCCGTCGGGGTTGCG
>NZ_SOCA01000019.1:28644-34139 GCF_004364345.1 Prosthecobacter fusiformis
GTTTATATTATTAAGCGATGCATCATGAACTGACGGTGCGGCGGTGCCCGCATGGCCCTGCGGGGTGTTTGCCTGCGCGGTCAGGGGAGCAAGCGCGGTCTTGCCTGACGGGAGGGCGCGGTCATGGCGCAATTCATTGACAAATTTCAGATACTAACAAGACCCCTTCAGATATCTGAAGGGGTCAGAGCCAAAGCAAAGACCAGCCTAGACTGGATATACTTCCCCCGACCTTTAAACAAGCCTACAATCTATCAAGTATTTGGACCCAGTTCCGTAGTTCCACGGTCAGTAAAAGTGTCCAGGTTCCTCCTCTACAGATGGAACGTACATTTCTTCGATCTTGATATCATCGATAATAATACCCGCTGCATTGAGCATCTTCTCCATTTTTTCTGCAAAACCAATGAACCCACTGAAAATCTGGTGATGAGCCCATTCTGAATTGAGACGTTTCAGTATATTGTCAAAAAGTCTTTGTTGGAAAGGATCTTCTTGAATGATGACTTCTCGGGTCCAGTCCTGGCCATCAAAAATAAACATGCCATTTTCGTAAATGCGAACGCGGGCGAAAGCTTTGTCGGGTGAATTCATATGTTTATGGAAAGCGTAATGTGGTAATGACAAAATCAAAAAACTCAGGATCCGAGGTGAAAAACTCAATGGGGCTGGTGTGCAGCCGTTGAATACCTGTAGTGAGAATTTCCGTGGCGATGATTTCTCCTGTTGCGGCAGTGTAATAACGACCACTGTAGTGAGTACCGCCTCGTTTCCACCATTTGTCACGGACGCCCATGGCATTTGGTTTTTTGGCAAACCCATCCATTACGAATGCCATTGGTACGGGTGCCTCGCCTTCCGCACGACTCATTAGAAACGATGTGGATTTTTTCAAAATCTTGGGGAACTGGTCTTCGATGCCGTGGACAATCTCGTGCATGGTGTCGCTCAGGCTGGTTTTACCAGGTGTAATCTTAATGGCTTGTTGCACAGGATCATACTTTGCATTTGCGTCACCATGAGATGATTGCTGGACTGTGAGGCTTGGCATGAGATGCGAGCTAACATACTGAGCTGTCAAGTCGCCCGCCGCCGCCGCTTGAGACCCCAAATCCAAAACGAGCTTGTGCCTCCAATTCACCTGTCCCCGGTTGGCAGGTGGAATAGCTACCAACAAGCGCGTTTGAGCTGCTAATTCAAGCCTTCTCGCGACAAGTATTTCCAATTCCTTAATTATATTATTATTTCTAATCTCTAAATTCACTTTGGCTTGTAAGCTTATACTACTTTTGCCAATATCAGATTCAATTAGTCGTTGCTCCACTTCAAGCTTTCTGGAGTCGTTCATTAACTGTCTGGCTTCTGCCTGCATGGGCTGAAGCATTGAACGAAGTTCATTGAGATTTTGCGGCAGCCTGACATTAGCTGGAGGAGGGTTCTTGTTGGCGAGCAGGTTTTGGGTTAGGGTATCGAGGAGGGAAGGCCTTTGAGGAGTCAGGGACTCGTGAGCATGATCATTCGATTTTAACGAACTTTCTGACGCAGGCGCTGCCTCGAACGAACCTGACAACCTCCCCTTCGTGGCCTTTCCCAGCATGTCGTAAAGCTCCGGTTTCTTTAGCCCGGTCATGTAGGCGATGTCGCGCTCGGTGCGGGTTTTTTCTTGGCCCTGGATGATCACTTGGAAGGTGCCGTCGGGGTTGCGGGAGAGGACTTCGGCGTAGTCTCCGTGGCGGGCGCGGCCTTGCCAGATGGATGGGGGGCTGGGGGCGGTTCCGGCAGGTGGGCGTGGGCGAGCGAGGTGTTGCTGGGTGGCCTTTCCCAGCATGTCGTAGAGCTCCGGTTTCTTTAAACCGGTCATGTAGGCGATGTCGCGCTCGGTGCGGGTTTTTTCCTGGCCCTGGATGATCACTTGGAAGGTGCCATCGGGGTTGCGGGAGAGGACCTCGGCGTAGTCGCCGTGACGGGCGCGGCCTTGCCAGATGGGCGGGGTGTGGACGGTGGCGGTGTCAGGCCGCAGGGCTGGCTGAGCCTGGTTTTGATAGGAGGTGTCTGTGTTCTGCGGCGGCGGGGGATTGGCGTGCGCCGCCCCTTGGGTCGTTTGAGATGATGGATGGTTTATATTATTAAGCGATGCATCATGAACTGACGGTGCGGCGGTGCCCGCATGGCCCTGCGGGGTGTTTGCCTGCGCGGTCAGGGGAGCAAGCGTGGCTTTGCCTGATGGGAGGGCCAGGAGCTGGGTGAGCGGGTTTTCCTGGGCCGTGGGGCCTTGGCTGACGGGGCCTGGCTGGGCATGGCGGAGGTTTTGCGCGGGTGCCTGGACGAGGGCTCCTGGCGGGGGCTGCCCCTCTAGGATAGGAACCGAGGGCTGAGAGACGGCTGCAGGGGCTATCGGCTGCGAGGTGACGGTGCCAAGGTGGCTGGCAGATGGTGCGGGTGCGGCTATGGGTGCCTGAGGCGGGATTGCGGGCGGCGGCTGGATGATGTTTTGCGATGTCCTGGGCTGTGGTTCTGCGGCGGGGCCAGGCGGGGTGGGGGGCGGGACGGGGACGACGAGTGGTGCTGGGGTGGGTGTGGGCACTGTGATTGCTGGCAGGGCGGGTGTGCCCATGGCTGGCAATGAGGGCGGGGCGCTGGGGCTGCTGGCGGTGCTGGGTCCCGGCCCGCGGCTGCTGCCTTTGGTCAGGGCGCTCATTTCCACTACGGCGGTGAGGATCTCTGGCGTCTGGCGGATGACGCCTCCGATGATTTCATCCAGCTTGGCATTCGGGTTCAGGGCCAGGGCCTGGATCATCTCGTTGAAGAGGCTGTCGGCGGTTTCTTCCACCATTTCTTTGGCGGTGCCGGCGGTGGCGGTGGCGGTTTTTCCGGCGAGGTGTTTGAACTGCTGCTTCCAGAGGTCTGTGATGGCTTTTTTTACAGTGGGGTCTTTGAGCGAGCTGCCGAGATGGTCCATGCCCGTGAGGCCGACTTTATCCATGACGACGCCGAGGACGGCGGTGGCGGCCCCGGCGCTGAGGGCGGCTGGCAGGGTGGTCTTGAAGGCTTGCTCATGGGAGATGCCCTGGTCGCGCATCTGTGTGTACATGGAGGTGAAGGTCTGCCCGGCGGACTGGCTGCCGCTGATGGCGACGGTGCTGAGCCATTTGCTGAGTTGCAGCCCTTTTAGGGCGCTGCCGCCGAGGAGGCTGCTGCCGATCTGCGGGATGCCATCGGCGAGGATGGCGGTGGCTTTTAGCCCGATGGTATCCAGCCCGCCTTTGAGCCCGAGGCTGCTGGAGATGCTGTTGTTGCTGCGAGTCCAGCTGACGGCGGACTCCGCGAGGGTCTGGCTGATGTCTATGCCGGTGAGCTGGTGGGTGAGGCGGGACTGGGGGGTGTGCTGGAGGACCATGGAGGCGAGGCTGAGCACGGAGGCACCGACATGGCCGCCGACGGTGACGAGCCTGCGGGTGAAGGTATCCACGTATTTTTGCCAGGCGGGGCGCTGCTTCATTTCATCCATGTAGCGGATGGCCATGTCCGGGAGGTCCAGCTTGATGAAGCCTAAGGTGCCGCGGGTGTTTTGGTCCTGGCGGATTTTTTCTTCACGCCATTGGTTGAAGCTGGGGAGGCCGGGGATGTCCTGCTCGGCCACGAGGGTATCGACCATCTGGGCGGCCCACTGGCGCTGCACGGAGGGCTGCATTTCCAGGGCGATGCGCTTGGCCTCTGGGCTGGCGGAGGAGCGGTTGACGGCATTTTTATAGGCCTGTGCATCCCCATGGAGGCGGGGATGGACGATGAGGGCACCGTTGCTCATCATGCGGGTTTCCCGCTCATCGCTGCCGAACATGCCGGGGACGGTCTCGCCGTGCAGGTAGCTGCCCCAGTCCTGCAGGCTGGCATCGTCCAAAAGCACGCGTGCCTGCTCTGGGGTGATGTGCAAGGCGGTGGCCAGATTGGCCTGGGCAGCCAGCCTGAGTTCCCCCGCTTTGGCATTGAGGGAGGGGTCTTCCATGAGGCGGGACTGGATGCCCTGATGGGCGGAGTGGGCGGCCAGCATGCGCTGCTGAAGCCGCTGCAGGCTCTCTGCCTGGCGGGCTGCGGCGTCTTTTTGAAAGGCCTGTATTTTCTCCGGGGGGATGCCGTCTGGATATTCTTCCTGGAGCTTTTGAAGGGTGCGCTGCTGGTCTTGGTGCTGGGCTTCGAGCTCCTGTGTGGTGAGGCTGGCCCCGGCGATGCCCTGGAGGCCGATGGTTTGCATGCTATGGGTGCGGTGGGCCTCCTGCGCCTGCCCCAGCCGCTGCTGTGCCTGCCGAAGCGGGGCGATGCGGCGCTCCACGTCACGGGTGATGCGGCTATGATCCTCCTGATACTGGAGAAACCGGTCCTGCAGCCGGGAGACTTTTTCCTGCACGGCCTCGACTTCATCCATCATTTCTGGATGCCAGGCACCGGTGCCGGTTTCTGGCGGCACATGGCCATCCCGACGCAGGAGTGCGCGGTTGCGCCCCTGCATTTCCTCCAGGGTTTTAGACAGTGCCTGGTCTTCCTGCTTCAGGGTGGTGACCTGGTGCTCTAATGCGGCCTGCTGCTGCTGGATGAGGGTGGCCTGCTGGCGGACATAAGCGGGCAGATCGCGCTCTGGCATTTGCTGCACCTTTTTTTCATGAATGCTGGCCCAGGCTTTGGGCGAGGTGTCAAAAATGACCTGGTCGCGCTCAGTGTCGGCACGTTGCTTTTGCTGGGCAAGCTGGGTCTGGCTGGCGGCATCATGTTCTTTGGCGGCGGTGCGGGAGGCGTGCAGACGGTTAAAAAACTCGCGGTCGGTGCGGTGAATTTCATTCACATCCTGGGTATCCAGCGCACCGCCTAACTTTAGATTTTTCAGCCGTTCCAGGTCCTCCCCGCGACTGTAGTCGGGGAATGGATCACGCAGGGAGAATGGGTTGGCGCGGTTTCTGGCCTCCATGCGCTGCTCAATGATGCTGATGAGCCGCTGCCGAGCCTCTTGCTCGACCTCCTTCACCTGCCCGGCCAGCCGGTGCCGTGCCTCCTGTGCCAGAGGGGCTGGGGCGGATGGTGGTGGAGGGGGCTGGGTGAGTGAACCGTCAGGACCCGGGCGCATCACAAACTGGCCGGGGGGCGGAGATGGCCTAACTGGAGGTGTGGTGGGTTGTTGGAGAGATGGAGCGGTGGGTGGTGGGGGAGTCGGCTTGGGGGATGGTTGGGTGGGTTGTTGGAGAGTTGGAGCGCTAGGTTGCTGGGGTGGGGTTGGTTGAGGTGGGGTTGGTTGAGGTGGGGTTGGTTGGGGTGGAGTTGGTTGGGGTGGAGTTGGTTGGGGTGGAGTTGGTTGAGGTGGAGTTGGTTGGGGTGGAGTTGGTTGGGGTGGAGTTGGTTGAGGTGGAGTTGGTTGAGGTGGAGTTGGTTGGGGTGGAGTTGGTTGGGATGGAGTTGGTTGGGACGGAGTTGGTTGGGGTGAAGTTGGTTGGGGTGAAGTTGGTTGGGGT
>NZ_SOCA01000020.1 GCF_004364345.1 Prosthecobacter fusiformis
AGGTTTTCCTCGGTGTGCTGACGCCTTGCCGACCTGGGTCGGGCCTCACGCGCGGGAGGAGGCACGGGTGTAAGGGCGGGTGGGGAGGATAGGGGAACGGGGAAAGGAGGGGCGGGAGGGAAAGAGGGGGCTAAATCGGCTGAAACGCGTTTCACTGTTTCATGCGTTACATGCGTTTCATCGGTTTCAGGCAGAACAGAGGAAAGAGGTGCATCATCGGGTAATGATGTTTTGCACTGTTCGACTTCAGAGGAAGTAGGAGCTTCTAAAGGAGAGGCCTGGCGTTTCGCCTCGCGGTGCTTGCGCACGCGCTCGGTGGAGGAGGCTGCGGAGGTGCGTCGGTCCAGGAGAGGGCGTACGAGGAAGCCGCCGTTTTTGGAGATTCGCACCTCGCAGCCGTATTCGGCCGCGACCTGGGCGGCGACCTTCAGCAAGGCTGGGAGGTCGAGGGGAAGAGTCAGCATGGGGGAAGCTATTCGGCGCTTTTTGCATGTGCAAGGGAGTGCCACCCCGACTTGGGCTAAGTGGCGAAAAAAAGTTTGGGGGGTGTGGGGAGCGAGGGGGAGATCCATCGTCATGCGGCCAAGGCAGGACGGAACCCCGTTGGGGTTCGCCGGGGAGTCGATGAGGGTGGTGACGTGACCCAGGGTTGTGCCAACCCTAGGCTGAATGACGTAAGCCCGTTGGGCTTGGGGAAATGGGGCTGTTCGTGGAAGTGGGATGGGCGTGAGTTTTCGGGGGGGGCTTACTGGCTTCGATATCTCTCAAACCTCCACGCCCTGGCGGGCGCAGCTACCCGTGGCTGCTCGCGCCAGCGAGTGGGCGAGGTTTCTCCTGGCTTCGATATCTCCCAAACCTCCACGCCCTGGCGGGCGCAGCCACGTGGTGCTCGCGCCAGCGAGTGGGCGGATGGTCTTGTGTTTTCAGGGGTTTTACCGCGTTCGACCCGCAGTTGCAGGCAGGAGTGCCCGCATCACTTGATCCTCGCAAACCCCACGCCCTGGTGGGCGCAGCCACATTGCCCTGGCGGGCGCGGCCACGTGCTGGGTCGGACGGGGCTTTCTTGGGGCGGACATCGCCGCAGTCGCGGGACAGGGAGTGCCCACGGTACTTGGGGCGCGGGCACGTGCTCTGATACGGCTTACGCGCCGGTGGAATTTCGGGGTGGCGATTTCAGCTTTTGGGTGCAGCCGCAGCCTCCGCCGCAACCGCTTTTTTTGCGGTTGAGGATGCAGCGGGTGAGGAAGATGACTGCGGTGAGGAGTACCACAGCGGGGGCGGCCCAGGATTGCCAGTCATTCATCATATCGAGTTGGACGGGTGGAAGGGCGGGACTGTTGAGTTATAAAAACAACCGTCAGTAGCCCAGGGCGGTGCCGACCTGGTAAACGGCCAGTGACAGGAGGTAGGCGGTGCCGGTCATGAATCCGAGCTGGAACCACATCCAGCCCCAGCTTCCGGTCTCGCGTTTGACGATGGCCATGGTGCTGATGCACTGCATGGCGAAGACGTAAAAGACGAGCAGGCTGATGCAGACGAGAGGGGTATAGACCAGGGTGCCATCGGGGCGGCGTTCCTCGCGGATGCGGTCACGCACGGGCATGAGGTCGTCATCTTCCTCAGCCTGGACGGCATAGACGACGGACATGGTATTGACGAAAACTTCACGGGCGGCAAAGCTGCCGATGAGGCCGATGCCGATCTTCCAGTCGTAGCCGAGGGGTTTGATGACAGGCTCGATGAAATGTCCGGCGCGGCCGGCGAAGCTCTGGGCTAAGTGCTGGGAGCTGAGGGCGGCCAGCTCAGTGCGGGCGGCGACAAGCTCAGGATTTGCGGGGGCTTCGGCTTCCGCTTCGAGGGTGGTATCGCTCTCAGGCCGGGGGCCGGGTTTGGAGAGGGATTCATTGATGACGTCAGCCTTTTCATCTTCCTGGCCAGCGGCTTCTTCCAGCGCGGCAATTTTTTCTTCCAAAGCAGCAGCCCGGTCGCCCAGGGAGTGATCCTTCGGATAGGTGGAGGCGGCCCAGATGAGGATGGAAATGCCGAAGATGATGGTGCCAGCACGCACCAGAAAGACCTTCGCCCGCTGCCAGACGAGTAGGAGGATGGACCCCAGCGCGGGCATTTTATAGGAGGGCATCTCCAGGATCATGGGGGCATTGGTGCCGCGCATGATGCCTTTATTGAGAACCCAGGCGAAGAAGAAGGCACCAAAGGTTCCCAGGGCATACAGGCCGACCATGACGCCTGCCTTGGCCAGATCCGAAACGGTATCCGGCATGAAGGCACTGATGAGGAGCACGTAAACGGGGATACGAGCGGAGCAACTGGCGAAGGGCACCACCAGGATGGTGATGAGGCGGTCCTTTGGGCTGTCGATGGTGCGCGTGGCCATGACGCCTGGGATGGCGCAGGCATAGGAGCTGAGGAAGGGGATGAAGGCCTTTCCATTGAGGCCGACGACGCTCATCATGCGGTCCAGGATGAAAGCCATGCGGGCCATGTAACCGGTATCCTCCATGATGCCGATGAAGAAGAAGAGGATCAAAATCTGTGGCAGGAAGATGACTACCCCGCCGACTCCGGCGATGGCTCCCTGGACGATGAGATCCCGCAGGTCCCCCGGTGGCATGAGGTCCGTGACCCAGCCGCCGAGTGCGCCGAAGCCGGTATCAATCCAGTCCATGGGGCCTTCAGCCACCTTGAAGATGAGGTAGAAAAGGAACACCAGGAAGGCGAGAACGGTGATGCCGCCGAAGATGGGGTGGAGAAGGAAGGCATCCAGCTTTTGGGTCAAAGTGGGCAGTTCCTGCTCAGGCCGCTGGAGCACCTGCTGGGTCAGTTTTTCGATCTCAGCGTAGCGGTCAGCCACGAGCTGGTCCTCCCAGCCGGGGTGGGCAGCATTCAGGGCCTCGCGTCCGCGCTGGATCTGGCCCAGGTGGGCATCCAGGATACCGGCGTGCAGGGGATCGTGGTCGGAAAGGAGGTAAAGTGGCTCCAACAGCGTGGTTTTGTCATGCACGGCCTGCGTCAGCAGGAGCTCGGCACGGGTGGTCTGCAAGGCGGCGCGGATGTCATCCGGCAGGGGGGCGGACTGCCAGCGGGGGAGGGGGATGTCCTCGCGGCTGATGGCAGCCTTTAGCTCGATGAATCCGGTGCCGCTGGTGGCCTGCATGGGCACGACGGGCACGCCGAGTTCTTCAGAAAGTTTTTTGACATCAATGCGCCACTCCTTGGTCTTGGCGATGTCCATCATGTTTAGCACCAGGACGGTGGGCAGGCCCAGCTCCAGCACCTGAGTGAGGAGGTAAAGATTCCGCTCCAGGTTGGCTGCATCGGCGATGAAGACGACGCGGTCCGGCCGGGGGGTGTCCGGGCGGCGGCCCAGGAGGACATCCCGCAGCACGGCTTCATCCGGACTGCGGGCATTTAGGCTGTAGGCACCGGGCAGGTCAATGAGGCGCAGTTTTTTGCCATGCTGGCTGTAGCATTCGCCGATCTTTTTTTCGACGGTGACACCGGGGTAGTTGCCCACCTTTTGGCGCAGGCCGGTGAGGTGGTTGAAGACGGTGGTCTTCCCGGAATTGGGGTTGCCGACGATGGCCAGCAGGGGCGATTCAGCGCTCATGCCAGGGTGATGGAAATGTCTGCCGCCTCGTGGTTGCGCATGGCCAGATGGGAGCCGCGCACGGTGATTTCGATTGGCTCGCCCAGGGGGGCGCGGCGGACCATGGTGACTTTGGCACCGGGGGTCAGGCCCAGTTCACGCAAGCGGGTAAGCCCGGCCCGGCCAGTGGGCATGGACTGAATGATGCCGGTCTGGCCAATGGGGAGTTTGGAAAGTGTGGAGGTGGCGTGCATGGTGCTATTGAGACGCGCTTGCAGGGATGAACGCTAGAGGGGGCGGGAACCTTTGCAACCTGCGGGTATTGATTTATGCGCGCGGATTTTGAGCCTGGCTTGCGGGCGGGTTTGAAATGAGGCGCATTTGACTCCATGAATGGGGCTGGATGCCCACACGCCTGATCACTGCCTTTGTTCTCCTCTTTCTCCACGCTCCGCTGGTGGTGCTGATGGTGAATTCAGTGAACGGATCGCGCTTTGGCGGGGAGTGGGAGGGCTTTACCTGGAAATGGTATGAGCGGCTGTGGGAGGCGGATGAGGTGTGGGAATCCCTCTGGCTGACTTTAAAAATCGCCGTGCTGTCCAGCCTGGCGGCGATGGTGCTGGGGACCCTGGCGGCCTGGGTACTGCATCAGTTTCGCTCCCGGTTACAAACGGTGCATCAGGGGCTGGTGACGCTGCCGCTGGCGCTGCCGGATCTGCTGATGGGCATGTCCCTGCTGGCTCTTTTCGTGGCGCTGGGGGTGGAGACGGGGATGATGACCATCTGGATCGCCCATGTGACTTTTTGTGTGAGCTATGTGACGCTGGTGGTACTAGGGAGGTTGCAGGATTTTGATTTCACCCTGCTGGATGCGGCGCGGGACCTGGGGGCCTCGCGCGGGCAGACGGTGAGGCGGGTTTTGCTGCCGTTACTGCTGCCGGGGATCCTGGCGGGCGGGCTGCTGGCTTTCACCCTGTCCATGGATGATTATGTGATCACCTTTTTTGTGTCAGGACCGGGGACCACGACGCTGCCGCTGCGTGTGGCGAGCATGATGAAAACAAGCCGTAACCTGCCGGTGATCAATGCCCTGAGTACACTGATGATCATCGCCACTTTCCTCCTGGCCGCGGCGAGTTTCCGCCTTCAGCGAAGCAGGGGGCACTGAGGCAAGTGGCAGGCGGTGAAACTTTTCGCGTGCCCCAGGGGCCAGCCGTGTCTATTCATGAGCCACTTATGAAGCATTATATTTGGGATTCCTATTTCGTGGAACTGTTCGACGCCTGCGTGGATGAATACGATGAGGGCAACACCGACTTCGAAAGCTGGTTCAGCGATGAAGACCAGGATTTCCTGAAGGCCATCGGCTGCCGTGAGCGGGAGTTCTTTGATTTCGTGGAAGACAACGTGAGCTCCGCTGGGGAGGACCCGACGGCCATCACGGCACTGCTGGTGGCAGGGGTGCGCCGGGATTATTTCCTGACCGTCCAGAAGGGCGTCTCTAGCACGACGGTCATTGTGCCTTCGGAACTGCCTGCAAAGACGGCGGATCTCGCAGGATTCGTCTGGCTGCCCCGCATCATCGCGAAGGCCCGCGCCAAACTGAAAGGTGAGATGGACCCAGACACGATGTTCTGCTGCGGTGGCGACCGGGCGTTTTTGTCCAAACATGACATTCATCCGGCCGACTTCCTGCGTGTGGTCTGGGCGGCGCATGATGACGATCAAAAAATCGTGGATTACGTCAAATCCCGTCAGGCCTGATCCCAGGTCGGCGAATGAAAAGCCATGGAACTGTTTCGTGAACAACTGCTGCTGCTGGTGACGGTGCCGGTGATCTTGGGGGCCATCCTCCTGGAGATCATCGTCACTCATTTCCATGGCATCCGCGCTTATACTAAGCGGGAGACGCTGACGAATTTTTACATGGCGGCCCTGAATGGCAGCCTGGATCTGCTGCTGCGGGCGGTGCTGGTACTGCCTCTGCTGCTGTGGTGCTGGAACCGCCGGGTGATGGATCTGGAGCAGGGGTGGGTTTACTGGATCGCCCTGTTTCTGCTGCAGGATCTGGCGTATTACGTTCTGCATTTTGTGGATCATCACTGCCGCCTGTTTTGGGCCGTGCATGTGACGCATCATTCCTCGGAGGAGTTTAACCTGACCACGGGTTTTCGTTCCTCCGTGTTCCAGCCGGTGTATCGCACGTTTTACTTTCTGCCCATTGCCTGGCTGGGGTTTGAGCCGCTGGACATCCTCTTCATGTATGCGGCCACGCAGATCTATGGCAGCCTGATTCACACCGAGCGCATCCGTTCGATGGGCTGGCTGGAGCATGTGCTGGTGACGCCCAGCCACCATCGCGTGCATCATGCCTCCAATGGCCGGTATCTGGATAAAAACATGGGCATGTGCCTCATCGTGTGGGACCGGCTTTTTGGTACTTTTCAGGCGGAACTGCCGGAGGAACCCGTGCGTTACGGCCTAACCAGAAAGATCGAGGACCGGGGCCCGGTGAACATTGTCCTGCATGAATGGCGGGACATGTGGGCGGATGTGAAACGTAGCTCCCTGCCCTGGTGGAAACGCCTGGGCTATGTGCTGCGCGGTCCTGGCTGGAAGGCTGGGGAGTAAGGGGGCAGTAGCTGCTCGCACCAGCGAGTGGGCGGGTGGAGTGGAATGTCGAGGCTTCCCAAGACCCACGCCCTGATGGGCGCAGCCACGGGGTGTGGCTGCTCGCGCCAGCGAGTGGGCGGGTGGTGTGGAGTGTCGAGGCCCCAGAGACCCACGCCCTGGCGGGCGCAGCCACGTGGTGTAGCTGCTCGCACCAGCGAGTGGGCGAGTGGTGTGGAGTGTCGAGGCTTCCCAGACCCACGCCCTGGCGGGCGCAGCCACGTGTGTGAGCCCTGGCGGGAGCAGCCACGGGTAGGCGCAGCACTACGAATCCTGGGGCAGCAGGACGGGGATGCCGTCTTCGATAGGGTAAAAGCGGGTGCCGTCCTGGTTGACCAGGGCTTTTTCATCGGCGGGATGTCCGTGGTGCTGGAGGTCGGCGGCCTCGGCCCAGCGCAGGGGCTGATGCGTGTGCGGGCAGCGAAAGGTGGGCAGGAAATCGTTGATCCAGGAAAGGTCCATAACGTTTGTTGTTAGGCAGCGGGGACGGAAGGGTCGATCTCCTTGGCCCAGGCGAGGATGCCGCCGGCGACATTCCAGACATTCGTGAAACCCTGTTCTTGAAGCGCAGCCACCGCCTTGGCACTGCGCATGCCGGAGCGGCAATGCACCAGCACGGGTTTATCCCGGGGAATCTCAGACGAGCGTTCGGCCACTTCTCCCAGGGGAATCAAGGTGGAGCCGGTGATGCGGGCGGCTTCGTATTCATTCGGCTCGCGCACATCCAGCAGGAAGTGGTCTTCACCGGCCTGGCGTTTTTCATTCAGGTCCTGAACAGAGAGGGTGGGGACGTTGGGGGGAGGTGTCATGCCGCAGAAGCCTTGATAGTCGATGGGTTCAGTAATGGAAGGATTTTCGCCGCAGACGGGGCAGTCGGGATCCCGCCGCAGGTTGAAGGTGCGGAAGCGCAGGCTGAGGGTGTCCACATGCAGGAGCTTGCCTAACAACGGTTGCCCAATGCCGGTGATGAGCTTGATGGCCTCCAGCGCCTGCATGGTGCCGATGAGGCCAGGCAGCACGCCCAGCACGCCGCCTTCGGCACAGCTCGGCACCAGGCCGGGTTTCGGCGGGGTCGGGGACATGCAGCGGTAGCAGGGGGCATCCAGATGCGGGGCGAAGACGGCCACCTGTCCCTCGAAGCGCAGGATGCTGCCATACACATTGGCCTTGCGTAGCCAGACGGCGGTGTCGCTGGAAAGGTAGCGCGTGGGGAAATTGTCCGTGCCATCAATGAGGATGTCGTAGTCCGCAGCGATCCGGCGCGAATTGGCCGCCGTGAACATCTCCGGATAAGTGTGCACTTCCAGATGCGGATTGATGTCGAGCAGGCGGTCACGGGCGGCGTCCAGCTTGGGGCGGCCGACATCACTTTGACCAAAAAGAAGCTGGCGCTGGAGATTGGAGACCTCCACCACATCTGGATCCACCAGCCCCAGACAACCGACCCCGGCAGCGGCCAGATACATGGTGATGGGGGAACCCAGGCCACCTGCGCCGATGCACAGGACGCGGGCTGACTTCAGCCTTTTTTGGGCATCCAGGCCAAACTCCGGCATGGCGAGATGCCGGGCATAACGTTGGAGTTCGGCTGGGGTAAGCTCTGACATGCGCGGGATGGACAGGAGAGCATCGGCAGGAGTGAGAGGCAACCCAGGAGTGTGCCTCGGGCTGTTTTTGAATGCTGAGTTCAAAGTGGAAAAAGCTGTTCCATTCTTTTAATGGAGACTTCTATGCCGCAGTCCTTGGCCAAAATTTATGTTCATCTGATTTTCTCGACCCAGCAGCGTGAGCGTTGGATTCCGCCGCATTTGCAGAAGGATTTGCACGCCTACATGGGCGGTATCTTGCGGGACCTGGGATGCACGCCGGTGGAGATCAATACGGAGCCAGATCATGCGCATCTGCTCTTTCTTCTTTCCCGGACGGAACCGTTGAGCAAGATCGTCGGCCAAGTTAAAACAGGGTCCACGGGGTGGTTGCAGCAGCAGGCCCCTGATCTGGCGGGTTTTCATTGGCAAAATGGCTATGGGGCCTTCTCGGTGAGCCAGTCGGGCGTGGTGACCGTTCAGGAATACATTCGAAATCAACAGAAGCGTCATCGGGTGCTGAGTTTTCAGGATGAATTCCGATCCTTCCTCAAACGATATGATGTGGAGTATGATGAACGGTATGTGTGGGATTGAAGGGGACATTTTCACCCCAGAATTCAGGGGCGATTGGGCCATCGAATGGAGTAACAGCCGACGAATGATCCGCGTCAGAGCTATGTGATAATCGCGATGTGTGGGCGTTATGGGGCATTCCCGCGCTCCTTCAGAGCGCCACGCAGAGGCGGTGGGGGGTGTCTCCAATCCCAGGGCTCGCGCCCTGGGCTGAATCCGCAGGCCCGTTGGGCCACAGAATTGCGCAGCGGGATGATTCAAGGGAGAGCCTTACGGTATGTGCAGGCGACGGGGGCGTTCCCGCGCTCCTTCAGAGCGCCACGCAGAGGCGGTTGGGTGTGCGTCTCCTCCCAGGGCTCGCGCCCAGGGCTGAATCCATAGACCCGTTGGGCCACAGAATGGAGCAGCTGGATGATTCAAGGGAGAGCCTTGCGGTATGTGCAGGCGACGGGGGCGTTCCCGCGCTCCTTCAGAGCGCCACGCAGCGGTTGGGTGTGCGTCTCCTCCCAGGGCTCGCGCCCTGGGCTGAATCCGTAGGCCCGTTGGGCCAAAGAATGGAGCAACTGGATGATTCGCGGAGAAACTTTTGGCCCTGGGGGGGTAAAGGCTCCGTGGGTGACTTACGAGGGACAGCTGCCGACGAATAATCGGAGATGTGTAACTCACGGCTGAAGACCGGTATCGGCTCCTCCAGGCCCAAAGGGCCGACGGATTTAGCCCAGGGCGCGAGCCCTGGGAAGATGAAGGCGAAGCGTCTCCCCCGTCGCGCCCTGAAGGGGCGCGGGAGTGGGACGTCATGCTCTTACGAGGCAAGGCCTACAACAACGCGTCGTAACTGCGGCCGCCTTTGCCATCGAAGAAATTGATGAAGGCGCGGTTCACGGTGGAGAAACCACCGGGGGTCGGGTAATCACCGCTGAAGTACCAATCACCGTATTCCGGCCCGAGGGCTTTGTGCAGGCCTTCGATGGACTGGAAGATGACCTGGATATCGCCCTTCCATTCGGTGTGCTGGGGATAGACCAGTTCACTGATCTTGGCGGAAAGCTCGGCGTCTGTGAAGGGGGCGTAGATGGCCTTCACGGCATTGCGCATTTCCGTTGCAGGCTTGGTGAGTTCCTCCTTGCAGGCCAGGTAGGTATCCTTCACCACATGGCGCATGCCGCGCTCAGCCAGCAGGGCGATGGCGGCCTGGAAGGCGATGAATTTGCCCAGCTCCGACATATCAATGCCGTAGCAGTCCGGATAACGGATCTGGGGAGCGGTGGAGCAGACGATGATGCGGCGGGGATTCGTCCGGGCGAGGATGCGCAGGAGGCTCTTTTTCAGGGTGGTTCCACGGACGATGGAGTCATCAATGACCACCAGATTGTCATTCGGGGTGACGACGCCGTAGGTGATGTCATAGACGCTGGAGACGAGCTGATCACGCCCGCTTTCCTGGGCGATGAAGGTGCGCATCTTGATGTCCTTGTGGGCGATCTTTTCAGAGCGCGGCCAGTTGCGCAGGATGAGGTCGTCCAGCTTGGATTCGTCAAAACTGCCTTGGCTGAACATCTCCACGATGGCTTCCTTGACCTCCAGCCGCCGTTTGTAACGGAGGCCGTCCAGAAAGCCATGGTAGGCGGTTTCAGCGGTATTGGGGATGAAACTGGTGACGGTGTGCTCCCAGTCGTTGCCGATGGATTCGATGAGCTGGGGCACCATCTGCTCGCCCAGGGCCTTGCGCTGGCGGTAGATGTGGGAGTCGTTGCTGCGGGAAAAGTAAATGCGCTCGAAGGAGCAGGGGCGCAGGACTTCAGCCTGGTCGGCGAAGGGCACCGTTTTCATCTGACCGGAGGACTTGATGACGCAGACATGGGCAGGAGGCAGCTCCTGGATGTCGTTTTCACCCACTTCAAAGACGGTCATCAAAGCGACGCGCTCCGAGGCGAAGGCGACGACTTCATCGTCCTCATACATGTGACATGGGCGGATGCCCAGGGGATCACGCATGATGAAGAAATCGCCATTGCCGATGGTGCCGGCGATGGTGTAACCACCGTCCCAAAGCTCGGCCGATTTGCGGATGATCTGGGCGACATCGAGCTGCTCGCTGATGTGGCGGGTGATGTCTTCCAGCGGGATGCCGGAATCGCGCATCTTGTGGTAGAGGTCCGTGTGGGCCTCATCGAGCTGGAAGCCGATCTCTTCGAGAACGGTCTGGGTATCGGTATCGAAAACGGGATGCTGGCCCCGTTTCATCATGATCTTGTTTAGCTCACCGGAGTTGGTGAGGTTGAAATTACCCATGACCATGAGGCTGCGGGTGGGCCAGGTGCTGCGGCGGATGTAAGGGTGCAGGCTGCCTTTGCCAAAAGCGCCGCTGGTTCCATAACGGAGGTGGCCCATGTTTACTTCACCAGCCAGCTCAAACTCACGTTTGATGGCCTCGGGATCGTCTTCGAACTTGAGGTATTCGATGCCGGAATCATCCCGGCGCTCTTTGCGCTCAGCATTTACCCTGCGGGCGATGCGTCCAAACTCCTTCATTTCATCCGCCAGCACCTCGCCGATGGCTTCGGCGGATTTGGTGGAGCGGACGCGGAACATGTAGGGGGCACCTGGGGCCATGTCCAGTTTGCAGCAGCCGATGCCGATGCCGTCCTGTCCACGGTTGCGCTGCTTGGCCATGAGGCCGAAGAGGCGCTCAAGTCCATAAAGTGCGCTGCCATACTTGTCCTGGTAGTAGGCCAAAGGTTTTTTCAACCGGACTACGGCAATGCCGCACTCGTGACGGATGGGGTCGCTCATGTGTTGGGAGCGCCTATCCTTGGCAGACAATGGGGCAAGTGCAAGGTGTGGCGCGGCATTTTATAAACACTATTTTTTCTTCCAGGACAGGGCGCTCAAAATCCGGCGTCCTGGGGAACGTGAACCCGTGAGTTCAGCGGCCTCCAGTTCACTGTCACTGAGGATGTCTGGATCCCCCGAATCAAAGTCTTCCGCCCTGGGTAACCCGAGCGGGAGATCTGGTTCCAGGTCTTCTTCGTCGAGGTGTTCCACCGTCGGTAACGGGGCGGGATTGATGTCAGGCTTCGAAGCTGGGGCTGCGAGGCGGGTCGGCACGATGAGGCCACCGGAAAAGATGAGCTTCATGGCATCTTCCACGGTCAAAGGGGCGTCCGTGACCTGCTCGATAGGCACGACGAGGAGCAGGCCGGTCATGGGGCTGAGGGCACCGGGGATGAATACGGCGGCAAGGATTTTATTCTGCTGCGGGTCCAGATACTGCCCGGTGACGAAGCCAAGCATTTTCATATCCCCGGAAGGATAGTCCACATAGACTACCCGCTTGAAATTTTGCCGACCACCCAGGCCTTTAAAACCATCGATCACCTGCTTGAGCGATTTATAAATGAAGGAGACCAAGGGAATGCTGAGCAACAGCTTGTCCATGGCGGTGACCACACGCACGCCCAGGACGTTGGTGGCCATGACGCCGAGGGCCAGGAAGACCATCAGCGGGATCATGAAACCCACAAAGGTGAGCACATGCTGGTAGGTCGGTGAGGTGGGGTCCACGATCACACGGCCAGTGAGTTCATTGATGAACCGGGCAATGAAATCCACCAAAGGGACGCTCCAGCCATGGAGCAGGTGGTAGGCGCTCTGGAGAATCCAGAACGTAATCAGCAAGGGCAATGCAACCGCCAATCCTGCCAGAAACTTATTTCGCAGCCAGACAAAAGGGCTGCGCGGATTCGGCTGGGGAATGGGGGGGAGAACTGACATGGGCGAGTACAGATTCTGAAATAACGCGGAAGCGAACCTCCGCGTTATATAGAGAATCTAACACTGTTTATCGTTCAAGGTACGACAAACGTGTGTACCAATTTACGCACCGACGAGCATCCTGGCCGGATTTTCGATGCAATCTTTGATGCGGATGAGGAATGTCACGGCCTCTTTGCCATCCACCACGCGGTGGTCATAGCTGAGAGCGAGGTACATCATCGGGCGGATAACGACCTGACCGTCCACGGCGATGGGGCGCTGCTGGATGGTGTGCATGCCCAGGATGGCGCTCTGCGGAGGATTGATGATGGGGGTGCTGAGCAGGGAACCGTAAACGCCACCGTTGGAGATGGTGAAGACGCCGCCGCTGAGGTCCGGGATGGAGATTTTGCCTTCCTTAGCCTTGGCTGCATAAGCCAGGATGTCTTTTTCGATCTCGGCGAAGGATTTCTGGTCTGTGTCACGCAGAACAGGGACGATGAGGCCTTTTTCTGTGCCAACGGCGACGCCGATGTCATAAAAGTGGTTCTGGATGATTTCATCACCTTCGACGCGGACATTGATGGCGGGGACGGCTTTGAGAGCTTCCACCACGGCCTTCACAAAGAAGGACATGAAGCCCAGTTTCACGCCGTGAGTTTTGACAAAGCTGTCCTGGAGCTTCGAGCGCATGGCCATGATGTTGCTCATGTCGCACTCGTTGAAGGTGGTGAGGATGGCGGCAGTCTGCTGGGCGCTGACGAGCTGCTCGGCGATCTTTTTGCGCAGCGGGCTCATCTTCTTCCGCGTGGTGCGGCCTTCAGGCTTGGCGGGAGCTGGCGCAGGGGCGGCGGGCTTCGGTGCCGGGGCAGGGGCAGGGGCAGCTTCAGACTTCGGGGCTGGCTTGGGCTCTGGAGCCGGGGCGGCTGCGGCAGGCTTGGCTTCTTCAGCCTTGGCTGGCTCAGGCGCGGCGGCGGGTGCTGGCTTCGGGGCTTCCGCAGCGGCGGGGGCAGCGGCACCTTCGGCGATGCTGCCGACCGTGGCACCGACTTCCACATCTTCACCGGCCTGCTTGCCGATGGTAAGGACGCCGGAAAATTCAGCCGTGACTTCAGCGGCCACCTTGTCGGTTTCCAGGGTCAGGAGGATGTCTCCAACTTTGACGGCATCGCCATTGTTGAAGTGCCATTTGGCGATTTGACCTCCGGCGACGGATTCGCCGAGAGCGGGGATTTTGATGTCAGGCATGGCTTTAAAAAAGAGTCAGTTCAGTGGGGGGCGTGGGTTCCGGCAATTAAACGGAGAAGGCATCTTCCACCAGTTTCGCCTGCTCGAGCACGTGAATGGCTTTGGAGCCTGCGGCAGGGCTGGAGCTGCGCTCGCGGCCTGCGTAACGGACGCGGTGGCCGGAGATTTCGGAGAGGCGATTGCGGATGTAATTGAAGGCACCCATGTTGCGGGGCTCCTCCTGGCACCAGACCCATTTTTTCTGGGCGCGCGGGTAGCGGGCCATGAGCTCCTTGAGCATCTCCTCATGCAGCGGATAAAGCTGCTCGATGCGGATGATGGCGGCGTTTTTGATCTTGTTCTGCTCGCGGAATTCCACGAGGTCGTAATAGACTTTCCCTGTGCAAAGGATGAGGCGGGTGACGCGCTCGGCAGGGCCCATCAGGTTTTCATCGTCGATGATTTCCTTGAAGCTGGTGCCTTCGGCCATTTCGCTGAGCTTGGACACGCACTTCGGATGGCGCAGCAGGCTCTTCGGCGTCATGACTATGAGCGGCTTGCGGAAGCCCCGCTTCATCTGACGGCGCAATGCGTGGAAGTATTGGGCCGGGGTGGTGAAATTACACACGGCCCAGTTACGGCCAGCGGAAAGCTGGAGGAAACGTTCCAGACGGGCGCTGGAGTGCTCTGGTCCCTGGCCTTCATAACCGTGAGGAAGAAGGAGGGTGATCTGGCTGGGGCGCTGCCACTTGCTCTCGGCACTGGCGATGAACTGGTCAATGATGACCTGGGCACCGTTGACGAAGTCACCAAACTGGGCTTCCCAGCAGATGAGGACGTTGGGAGCCAGAAGGGTATAACCGTAATCAAAGCCGAGCACGGCAGCTTCAGAAAGAAGACTGTTGTAAACACAGAAGCGGCCCTGCTCTTCCGCCAGATTGTTCAGCGGGATGTGGCGCTCGCGGGTTTCAGTATCGTAAAAGACGCAATGACGCTGGCTGAAGGTACCGCGGCGGACGTCCTGACCACTGAGGCGGACGCCGAGTCCATCGGTCAGCAGGGAGGCGAAGGCCAAGGATTCAGCATACGCCCAGTCAATGCCTTCACCGGAATCGATAGCCTTTTTACGGGCAGCCAGGAAGCGCTTGGCGATGGTGGGATGCAGGCGGAAAGTTTCAGGCGTCTGAAGCAATTTTTCGCCGAGGGTTTTCAGGCTGGTTTCTTCAATCCCGGTCGGCACGGAGCCAAAGGTGAATGGAGGCTGTGGCTCGGCCATGCTGCCTTCATAGGGGTTGTTACCCAGGGTGGCTTCACGTTCTGCCAGCGTTTTCACGCCATCTTCCAGCTCGTCTTCCAGTTCCTTTTGCAGGGCGTTCGCACCGGCTTCATCCAAGACACCCCTTTGCTGCAATACACCCCGATAGATGGCTGCGGTGGAAGGGTGCGCGGCGATGGAGCGCGCCATGTTTGGCTGGGTGAATGCGGGCTCGTCCGTTTCATTGTGCCCGTAACGGCGGTAGCAGACGATATCGATGACGACATCGCGACCGAAGGTCTGGCGGAATTCGATGGCCATCTTGGCGGCGTGGGCCACTTCCAGCGGGCAGTCGCCATTCACGTGAATGATGGGCGCGTCCACCATCTTGGCCACATCCGTGCAATAGCGCGTGGAGCGTGCATCGGCAGGCAGAGTGGTGAAACCGATCTGGTTATTCACCACCAGGTGGATGGTGCCGCCGGTGCGGTAACCCGGAAGCTGGGAAAGGTTCAGCACTTCCGTCACGATGCCCTGGCCGGCAAAGGCAGCATCGCCATGAACGAGAACCGGGATGACCTGCTTGCGCTCGGTAGTATCACCCAGCAGGCGCTGACGGGCGCGGGCCATGCCTTCCACGACGGGGTCCACGGCTTCCAAGTGGCTCGGGTTAGGAGCCAGCATGACGGAGATTTCGTCTCCACTGCGGGTCTTGCGAACGGTTTCAAAACCGAGGTGATATTTCACGTCGCCATCACCGGCCACCATGTTGGGCACATAGTTTTCGCTAAATTCGTAAAAGAGGGATTCCAGGGGCTTGCGCAGGAAATTGGCCAGCACGCTCAGGCGGCCACGGTGGGCCATGCCCATGATGATTTCCTTGGCTCCCAGGCGGGGCAGGTTTTCCAGGATCGTCTCCAGGGCCACGAGGAGGGATTCGCCACCTTCCACGGAGAAACGCTTTTGGCCGACGTAACGGCGGTGCAGGAAGCGCTCGAAAGTCTCTGCTTCCAGCAGCCAGCGCAGGGCATCCACCTGCTGCTCATTGGCCGGGGCAGGTTCAAAAGGGCGGTTTTCGATGCGCTCCATCAACCAGCTCTGGATCTCTGGTGTGTGGATGTGCATGAACTCATAACCCGTGGTGCCGCAGTAAATTTTACGCAGCTCTTCCAGCATGGCCTGCAGCTTCATCGGCTGGCCATTGCGGAACATGTGAGTTTTCACCTCTTCATTCAGCTCTTCCTGCGTAAAGCCCAGGCCTTCGATGGAAAGGGTGGCGGATTCCGGAGCGGAAGGGGAAAGCGGGTCCACATGGGCAGCGATGTGTCCCAGGGAGCGGAAGACGAGCAGGGCATTGGTCACCCGCATGCGGAAGTTCAACGTCTTCTCAGAAAGAGTCTCGCAGGCGCTGGCATCTCCTTTGGCCTGGCGCTTGGCCAGCTCCGTGAGTCCAAGTTCAAATCCTTCGAAGAAAGATGCCCAGGTGGCATCAACAGAACGTGGATCTTTTTTCCAGTCGGTGTATTGGGCGTCGAGGAGGTCGGAATTCGCCCGGAAGGGCACGGAGGCTGTCATGGCTGTGAGGGTCGGGCAGAATGAGTCCCTTTTGCTACGCTTGCAACTTTGTAAAGGACGTAATTGGTGGTTTCTTCATGCATCTATGGTTGAAGATGGCCCGGCAGGTGCCAAAGGAGGTCCAAAATGCCGGTGCGGCCAGCTCTTGATGACGGACGTTATCGCCACTATCTGCTCCCCTCCCATGCTCCGCCTTGAACTCGTCAATACCGGTACCGAACTTTGTCTCGGCGATACGATCAACACCAACGCGGCCTGGATTGGCCAAAGAATGGCCGCTTTGGGCATCGAGGTCGCCCGTCAGACCATAGTGCCAGATGGCGGTGCGGTGCGCGAGGCCATTGAGGAAGCCGCCGCCCGTGCGGATGTGGTGCTCGTTTCCGGCGGGCTTGGACCGACGAATGACGATGTGACGCGTGAATCCACGGCGGAACTCCTGGGCCTGTCGATGGTGCAGGATGCGACGGTGACCGCGCATTTGGAGGCTTATTTTACCAAACGGAACAAACCCGTCTCCGCCGCCACCCTGCGCCAGGCCATGGTTCCTGTAGGTGCCAGCGTGCTGGAAAACGCCTTTGGCACGGCACCGGGGTTGTATTTTCCGGCGGAGCTAGGTGCCTCGCGGGGCTGGCACAGCCACATTTTCCTGCTGCCAGGCCCACCGCGTGAGATCAAGCCTATGGTGGAAAACTGTGTGGAGCCACGCATCCGGGCGCTGACGCCTGATGGTGCATCCCGGCAGGTCATTTACCTGAAACTGACCGGCATCGGCGAATCTGACATCGTGGAAAAAGCGGAAAAGGAACTGCAAGCCGTCCCCGGACTGGAGCTCGGCTATTGCATTGGCAAAGGCGATGTGGACGTGCGTTTGGCGGGTCAGGCAGGACCCGTTGCGACCGGGGCACAGATTGTCCGAGATCGCCTGGGCGAGTTTATTTTATCTGAAGACCGCCGGGTCCTGGAGGAGGTGATCATCCACACCCTGACGGAGAGTGGGGAGTGGCTGGCCACAGCGGAATCCTGCACGGGCGGATACCTGGCCAGTCGCCTGACGGATGTCAGCGGGGCTTCCAAAGTCTTCGGCCACGGTTTTGTAACCTACGCCAATGAGGCTAAGGAAAAGCACCTCGGCGTGCCTGCGGACCTGCTGCAACTGCACGGTGCCGTGAGCGAGCCTGTCGCCCGCGCCATGGCAGAAGGCTGTCTCCAGGTTTCGGGGGCGAATCATGCTCTCTCCATCACCGGCATTGCTGGACCTACCGGTGGCACCGAGGAGAAACCCGCAGGCACCGTCTTCATCGGTCTAGCCAGTTTAGGCCAAGAGACCGTGGTTCGCCGGTTCTTCTATCCCATCTCGCGCGACCGTTTCAAACTCCTGACCTCCCAGGCTGCGATGGACATGCTCCGCCGTCGGATGAAGGGGCTGCCGATTTAGTCATTCATACGCAATTTTCGGTGTGGAATAGAAAATATAAGGCAGACTTTGCACTCGACTTGCTATATTTCGGGCCTAACAAGGTCCCGAGATATTCTGCAAGTATGCCTGCCAAAATCATTGCCTTCATTAATTTCAAAGGAGGGGTGGGCAAGACCTCAAACGTGGTCAACCTGGGCGCAGTCCTGGCCCGCACCTATCATAAGCGGGTACTGATTGTGGACCTGGATGCGCAGTGCAATGCCACCTTTTGGCTTCTGGGGCATGCCGAGCGCCAGCGCCTGGAGGACGAGCCGCAAAAGACCACCTCCCAGATTTTTCGTGACCACGTCAATGGTACCCGATTCTTCGATTTCGATGAGGCGGTTATTCGCGGCGTACCTCGCTCGCCAGCAGGGAATCCCCACATCCCCACGCTGGATCTTTTAGGGGCACATGTGGACCTGCTGGAGACGGAGGACATCCTGGGCGCACGCACTCTTCAGCCCTATTTTACCTTCTTGGAAAAGACGTTAAAGCCGCATACCCAGGCCTATGACTATGTGTTTCTGGACTGCCCGCCCAATATCTATAACGTCTCCAAAAACGCCCTCTTCTTTGCGGATCATTACGTCATCCCTTATGTGCCGGATTTCCTTTCGCTGTCGGGTTTCCGTGTGTTTGCCCGTGTGGTGAAACGGTTCCAAGATCAGGCCAGCGGTTACAAGCCAAAGCTCGCCCGGCCATTGATTGCGGCTGCCATCATCAACCGCTATAAAAATGTGGGCAATGTTTTCGATCAAGCCATCAATCAACTCAAGCTGGAGGTTGGCGATCTTCGCTCCAAGGGTTTGATCCACCAGAAAGCGGCCATCCTTAACCCGCCCATTCGTGACTGCTCCAGGATGGCCTCTTGCTCCGACTCCCATCTGCCCGTCATCATTCATGATGAAAACGCCATCAGTTCCCAGGATTATGAGGACATGGCCACCGACTTCCTAGCCCACTTTGCCCAATTCTGATATGAACCATCCTCTGATTTCTGAACTTCAAACCCTGGCTAGCTTGCTCGAAAAGCATCCTCAGCAGGCAGCCTCAAAACAAGCGATCATCCTCCTGGACAAGGTCGCCAAAGCGGTCCGATCTTCGATTGAGTTGATTAAAAATGCGGCTCTCGGTGAATCGCCTGAGATACAGGAGGTCTTGCAATTGCTGAAGCAGGTTCGCGAGGAGCCTTTGTCCGAAGCTGCTGTGAAAACGATGCTTAGACCTTTGCTGAAAACAATGCCAGCCAAGAAAGCTGGGGCGGATTACCTCGCCGTGCTGGCTTCTTCACTTGAAAAAGCCGGTCAGGCCGCTGCGGCCAAGTCTATGCTCCGCCATCACCTGGACCGGCCCCGTTTTGATCCCTCGGCGAAAACGGAGTATGAACTTCTGAAGCAGATCCGCAATCTGGGCCAGATGGATGCTTCCCAGCAAAAAGCGGCCAAGGATTACTTGATAGCGAAGCCTGACCTCGTCTCCAATCTCTGCGAAGCGGCCTCGATTTCCACCGTCAAAAAAGGCAAAACTCCGGGGCCGGTACCCGTCAAAAAACTTGTGGATGAACTGGTGAAACAGGGAAAACGCTATGCCGAGAACTCCAGCCGATAATGACCTGCACGAGTCCCGCCAGGAGCGTGCCATTGAAGATCTGCTGGTGGATTATCCCTATCTCATCGCCAGTCATCTGACACGGCCGAAAAGGCAGTACTATCTCAACGACACCGACCGAATCGACCTCTTTTTTAAAGCGGGCGATGAAGTGTGGATCGCCGAAATCAAGGCGCAGACGTGCACCGTGGCCTGTGTCCGTCAGTTGATGCGGTATGTGCAGCATCTGCTGCCGGCTCATCCGGTGGTGCGTGGTTTATTGATCGGTCCCGGCATCAACTCGGCAGCATCGAAACTGCTTCAAGCTGGCCCCTATGACCTTCGTTTTCTAAAGCTGGATGAAGATGTGCCGAGAAAAATCGTGGTCTGCCGGGATTGTCGAAAAGCCTATGCGGCGAGGCTGGATGTCTGTCCAGACTGCCGCACCAGCCAAGTGATCTACTGAAGGAGGATTAATGCCCGGAAGTGGCCTTCAGCCCCACGATACCGACCAGGATAAGTCCGATGCAGACTAGCCGCATGGCCGTGCGCGGCTCATCAAAAAAGACGATGCCGATGATGGCCGTGCCCACTGCGCCGATGCCAGTCCATACCGCATAGCCAGTGCCGACCGGTAGCGTTTTCAGCGCATGGGACAGCAGGAGCAAACTGGTGATGATCAGCCCTGCCGTGATGAGGCTGGGCCACAGGCGCGTCCAGCCGTGAGTGTATTTGAGGCCGACAGCCCATGCAATTTCCGTCAGTCCTGCCAGAAGAAGATAGATCCAAGCCATTTTAAACAAGTGTTGCCAGGGTCGTCCCTACTGTGAAAAATGGAGCTGCGGAGTCGTCTCCGCGTCCTTGGTGGTAAGTCACTCTCATTAGCCTGCGTAGTGTCTTTGTCAACCGAGCTCAACCCCAACCGCAAAGTCTCATTCCAAATGATCCGCCGAACTTTTCTATGTCTCGCCGCCCTCATGGCCGGTGCTGCCGCTTATGGTGCCGATGCTGGCCCCAAAAAACTCCTCGTGGTCACCGTGACCACGGGCTTCCGCCATTCCTCCATTGAAACAGCAGAGAAGGTGCTGGCGGAGATCGGCAAATCCTCTGGAGCCTTCACGGTGGACTATGTACAGCAGCCTCCTGGCCAGCCGAAGAACCCAGGCCGTGCTCCAGAAAAGAAGCCCAAGGAAACCGATGAAGCCTTCAAGACCCGGCAGGCGGACTACAGCAAGGCGCTGGCTGACTACAATACCGCCAATGAAGTGTGGCGGGAGCAGGTGAAAGCCTACATGGCGGACAAGATGGCCCTGGATAAAATCAAGGATTACGATGGCTTCATCTTTGCCAATACCACCGGTGATCTTCAGTTCCCGGACCGTGAGGGTTTTGTCGAATTGATCAAGGGCGGCAAGGCCTTTATCGCCATGCATTCCGGTGGTGATACTTACCATCCTTTCCGGGGTTACGTCGACATGCTGGGAGGAGAATTCCAGACGCATAAATCCCAGGTGGAAATACAGCCCATTCTCCACAACCCTGCGCACCCGGCCACCAAGCCCATCCCGAACGGGTGGCGCGTTTATGATGAAATCTACATCTTCAAAAATTACGATCCCGCTAAAGTCCACGCACTCATGGGCCTGAATGCTCACCCGAACGAAAACACTCCCGGTTATTACCCGGTCTCCTGGTGCAAGGATTTCGGCAAAGGCAAAGTCTTCTATACCTCCCTGGGCCATCGCGAAGACGTCTGGGACCCGACCTGGAAAGCGGATACCAAGGACCGCAAAAACTCACCTGAGATCGCCAAAACTTACCAGGAGCACATCCTGGGCGGCATCCTCTGGTCCCTGGGCCTCGTCGAAGGGGAGTCTGAGCTGGGCAATGTCAAAGCCACGGCTGAGGCTACGCCCGAAGCAGGAAACTGACCGGGTCTAACTGAAAGCCTGTTTAGAAAAAGTGTGAAAGAGCGTCTCCTGTGGGACGCTCTTTTTTCTGGCGCTGGCTCTGGTTTTGAGTTTTCCTGAGGTCATGCTCAAGCAAATCATCAGCCGCCAGCCTGAGGATGCCTCCGCGCCTAGCGGGTGGTTTGCCCGTTACGGGTATCTGGCTCTGCTGCTCCTACTGCTGGCTGCGTCCGTTCTCCCTATCGTGGTCTTGGATTCCTCGCGCAGGAATGCTCTCGACATTGCCGGTCGGCTTGCCGTGCCGGTGATGCTCATCTGCAATCACGTGGCTTTTGTTTTATCGTTCCCGCGCCGGGTTCAACTGGCGCTCCGCATTGTGGCAGTCGTGATCATGATCTGCGCCCTGACGCTAATGGGCATGTCTGTGGCCAGGGATTGAGGAAGGCAGAAAAAAGGCCGGGCATCCAAAGATGACCGGCCTTTAAAATGGATTCGGTGCGGATTAAGCGAGTGCGTCCAGCTTGCGGGAAAGCGCGTCCTTGGACTGCACACCGACGACGGTGTCTTTCACTTCGCCATCCTTGATGAAAAGCAGCATCGGGATGGAGCGGACGCCATATTGGGCGGCGAGATGGGGATTTTCATCCACATTGACCTTCGCGACCTTCACGGCGGCACCTTTTTCAACGGCGAGTTGTTCCAGGATGGGGGTGAGCATCCGGCAGGGACCGCACCATTCAGCCCAGAAGTCCACAATGACAGGGACCGTGCTGCTGGAGATTTCCGTCTGGAAGTTGGATTCGTTCAGATTGAGGACTGCTTCGGAGGCCATAAGAGTGGGGGTTAAAAAAAGGATACGAGACAGGGACAGGATACGACGCATGAGGTAGGCGCACACGTCCGTGAATCAATCATTTTCACGTTTCATCCTGCGCTTTTGCAGCTATCCCGTGCTGACATGAGCCTTGAGCATCCCGATCCCATGACCCGTCTGCGTTATGTCGTGCACCGTCTGCGTGCGCCGGGAGGCTGCCCGTGGGACCAGGAGCAGACGCATGAAACGCTGATCCCGCATGTTTTGGAGGAGGCCTATGAAGTGGTGGATGCCATCCGCAGCGGGGATCCGGCGCAGATTTGTGATGAACTGGGAGACCTGCTTTTGCAGCCCGTGCTCCATGCCGAGATCGCCGCTGGCGCAGGCACCTTTGACCTGGATGCCGTGGCTACCGGCCTGACGGAAAAGCTGATCCGCAGGCACCCGCATGTGTTTGGTGAAGCCGAAGCGGCCACCTCCGATGCCGTACTGACGCAGTGGGATGCCATCAAACGCCAGGAAAAAGGCAGCCAAAAAGAAGGTCTGCTGCACGGGGTGGGCAATGGCCTGCCTGCCCTCATGCGCGCTCAAAAGCTGCAAAAAAAAGCCGCGCGCGTGAAATTCGACTGGCCGGATGCCGCCCCGGTTTTCGGCAAGATCCGTGAAGAAGCGGCCGAGTTGGAAGAGGCCGTGGCCAAGGGAGAAACTGCTGCCGTGGAGGAGGAACTGGGGGACCTGCTTTTCAGCGTGGTCAATCTGGCGCGCAAGCTGGGCATCGAATCTGAAGCCGCCCTGGCAGCCGCCAATGAAAAATTTGTGCGCCGTTTTCACGCCGTGGAAGAGGCGCTGGTCAGGGACGGCAAAAAACTGGGTGAGGCCAGCCTGGAAGAAATGGACGCCGCCTGGGACGCCATCAAAAAGAAAGCCTGAGCCTTATGGAAACCCTTTTGCGCTGGACTTTGGCCCTGCTTCAACCGCTGACTCTGGTCTGGCTGCTGCTGGGCATCTGGACTGTTCACATGGTGTGGAAGCGCCTCTGGCGCTGGTCCGCCCTGCCGGTCATGGCCTGGGTTATTTTAAGCCTCCTTACTTGCACACCGCTCATCTCCTGGCTGTTACTCGGTCTGGAAAACCGGTATCCGCTGCCGGATCCCGCAGCGGTGGAGGAAGCGGATGCCATCGTCTGCCTGGGGGGCGGGATCGGCCCTTCGCTCACGGAGCCGACGGGGCTGCGCCTGGTGCGTGGAGCAGATCGGCTTTCCACCGCTTTATCCATGGCTGCTTCCGGCATGGCTCCGGTGCTCGTGCTAGGAGGCGGGGGGTATAAGCAGGACGAAGTGGTATATTCAGAGGCGGATGCCATCCTGAATTTTCTGGAAAGGTTTCCCAATGTTCCTTTTGAAAGCATCAGCCTGGGGGTCTGTGCGCATACCCGGGATGAGGCGCTGAAGGTGGCCCAGCTCGCCCAGGAGCGGGGTTGGGATAAAGTGTTGCTGGTCACCAGCGCCTCACACATGTCTCGGTCTGTGGGTGCCTTTGCCAAAGCCGGCGTGACGGTGGTGCCTGTGCCCTGCCATTATCTAAGCAGGTATAACCAGATCGGCGATGTGGAGTGGCTGCATCTGCCTGATCGCACCTCCTTTGACCTGTTCGACACCTGGTTTCATGAGGTGATCGGCACCTGGGTCTATCAATGGCGCGGCTGGATGTGATCAGGCCCGTGTGGCAGCGACCAGGGCCAGCTGAGTTTCCAGCGCGCGCAGCAGGTTTCCGGGGGTGGCGAGGGTTTCCACCGTGATGAGGTCATCCGGGATCGGCACGCCGAATTCCGATTCGATTTCCATGAGTACTTCGATGGATTCCAATGAATCCAGTCCCAGCCTGCCCAGGTCATCGTCAGGCTGGATTGGGGCCTCAGGCGGGACCATGCGCAGATGCGGACGGAGCAGGGCGTACAGGCGGGCGGCAGTATCGGACATGATGGAATCAATAAGGAATCTCGGCGGGAAAGAGCTGCTGGTGGCCGCTACGCCACCGCCACACCTGCTCCATCTCCCCCTCGCGGTAAGAGATCTCGACAGGTGCTGGATGACTGAGGAAGGCGACCAGACTGGCCGTCAGTCCATAAGCGCCAACATTGGGAACGGCAAGCAAATCACCCGCTTCTACCACAGGCAGTTTTAAGCCACGGGCCAGGCTATCCAGTGGAGTGCACAGGGGACCAACGATATCCGCCGTCATTTCCCCTGCATGTGAGCGGCTGAGATTTTGAAAAGTCACCGCACTGCGGGGGATGCGCCCCAGGCCTGCCATGCCGCCCAGATGATGAATGCCCGTATCCAGGACGACAAAGGTGCGCGTGCGGGAAGGCTTCACATCCAGCACCCGGGTGACCAGGGTGCCTGCGGCGGCACACAGATATCGGCCCGCCTCAAACCAGAGTTGTGCTTTGGGATAAAGCGGGCTGGCCTGCCAGAGAGTTGTCAATTCCTCACGTAGCCCTTTCAATGCGGGGACGGGGGCGTTGTTGGCATACGGCCAGGGAAAACCTCCCCCGGCATTGATGACGGTGCATTCGAAGTCCAGGGCTGCCTCCAGGCGGACTGCCGTCTCCAGAGCACGACGGGTATTGGCCGTGAGTGCACCGACTGAGGCGACCTGGGTGCCAAAATAAACATGCACGCCCCGCAGGCAGATTCCCGGCTGGCGGACTTTTGCCCGTGCCTCAGGGTCCGTCAAAAGTGACTCATCAAAGCCAAACTGGCTCTCCACCCCGGTCATGGCCAGGCGTGCGTCCGGTGCCTCAGCCGGATTGACGCGTAGCAGAATTTGTACCTCCGTTTGGGCCGCCGTGGCAGCCTCGGACAAGCGTTTCAGGTCCTGCCAGGATTCACAAGAAAACCAGCGTACTCCTGCGTTTAGAGCCGCCGCGATTTCGGCCGCTTTTTTTCCCGGCCCGCCATATAGGGCCTGGGTCAGATCATGCCCGGCCAGTCTGGCGGCATGCAATTCCCCTAGAGAAGTGATTTCTGCCTGTGCTCCTCCGAGCCGGATTTCCTCTGCGACGGGGGGCAGAGGATTGGCCTTGAAGGAATGAAACAGCCGGGCACCCTCAGGCAAAGAGGCCATCAATTCCTGCGTGCGGCAGGCCACCGCCGAAAGGTCATACGCATAAAAAGGCGTATCATAGGTGGCGGCAAGGCCATTGGCAAAAGAGGCATCCATTCTTTAAACTTGGGGCAGCAGATTACGCAGGGCTTTCCGATCCAGCTTCTGGTTGCTGGTACGCGGCAACTCAGGAAGGAAGTACACGCGGTCTGGCAGCTTTCCGCGCTCCAGCCGGGTGGCCAGGGCGGTGAGTACGCCAGCCTCATTCATATGGTCATGAGTCGTGGACAGAAAGAGACATAGGAGATCCCGGCGGTCATCTTTCACACAGCCTGCGGCCACGACCTGGGGAACGGCATACGCGGCTTCCTCCACCTCGGCAGGGCTCAGGCGCGTGCCGCGATGCTTGATGACAAAATCGCTACGGGATAAAAACGTAATGAATCCCTGGCTGTCCACTTGGCCTTGATCACCCGTGAAAAGGGTATGCACTCCATCCAGGTCACGAAATCGCTTGGCCGTCTCCTCCGGGGACTGCCAGTAACCTGGAGAAACGTGTGGCCCCTGGATGGCCAGTTCTCCCGCCTCCCCGGCGGGCAGAGGTTGCCCATGCTCATCCACGGTGAAGACGGTGGTGCCATCCAAGGGACGGCCGACACTGTCCAGATGGGTCTCCATTTCCTCCGGCAGGATGATGGAGACACGCTTGCACTCCGTGAGGCCGAACATCGGCACCACTTGCACCTGCGGCAGCAGCTCCTGAATTTGCTGGATGTAAGCCTGCGGCAGATGATCCCCTGTATTGGTGATCATCCTCAGCCGGGGAAGCTCCGCTGGGCGGAAGCGTTGCATTTTGATCAGCGCGGCGAAGACGGTCGGCACCCCAGGGAGGATGGTGATGCCTTCACGGGCCAGGATTTTAGGCAACTCCGGCCCCACCATTTCTGGTCTGCCGAGAAACAGGCTGGCACCCGTCAGGCAGGCATAAAAAAGCTGATAAAGACTGTAATCAAAAGCCAGGGGTAAAAAGATGCCGATGCAATCGTCCGCCTGGTATTTTAGCCGGACCTGGATAGCCGGGCTGACGAAAGCCACATTGCCATGAGTCAGCATGACACCACGTGGCGTGCCCGTGCTCCCGGAAGTAAAGACCAGAAAAGCGAGATCGTCCGCAGTCAGTGGGACTGCCCGAGGTGTGGCTTCGCGTCCTTCAAAAAGACTGCGCCCTGCTTCCTCATCCACCGAGATAATGGCGCAACCATCCGCTGTTAGGGCCAAGTGGGCCGTGGAGGCATCCAAAAACACCGCCTTGGCCTCACACTGGGTCAAAATCCGCTGCAAACCTTCCGGCTGCATTTGATGACTCAGGATGGAAAAAATTACCCCTTCTTGCAGCGCTGCGAGAATGATGAGGAGGACTTCCACCCGGTTCGGCATTACCACCACGACCCGGTCCCCTTTTTGAATGCCCTGGGCATGCAGCCAGGCAGCCAGGTGATTGACCCGTGTTTGCGTTTCTTTAAAGGTGAGGGGAGTGGAGCCAGAAACCAACACCCGCTCTGGCCATCGTTCCGTAGCCTGAGCCAGCCACTGGCAGGGTAAAGACGGGAGAGGCGGAGGCTGAGCAGTCATTGAAAAAGAGCGGAGTACTTTAACCCTAATTCCGCTCAAGCAGGCGATATTTTCACCCTTTTGCCATTTCATCCCTGTCTGCTCAATTTTGAGTCTGGAACGAAATCATCCCTTGCACGCAGGCAAAGCTTCTCGAATATAGCCACCCTCACACGCGCACGGATAGCTCAGTGGTAGAGCGGCTCGTTTACACCGAGTTGGTCGGGGGTTCGAATCCCTCTCCGTGTACCAGTCTGAAACTACTCAGGCTTCCAGGACCGCTGTTTCAATCTCAGGGCATGCTTCATCCGTGTGGAAGAGGGATAAAAATGCATTTCCCTGCCGTGGCTGCTCAGAAAGCATCAGGCGAACATTTTCGTGAGTCAGGACCACTCCAGGCTTCCTGTCGGTCCCTGCGGATTCAGAAAAAACGAGGAAGGCCGGGTCTTCAGACTTTCCTGGAAAGCGCATGCCCCAAGCGGGACGGGTGCTCATCACTTCGGAAAAATCAGCCTCATCCCAATTGCCACCATTCAGGCCTTCACCCAGCCAGACGGTCAGAATGTTTTCAGCCACATCTTTTAAATGACGGCTGGTTTTTTCCAGAAACAGACAAACTGGCTCCGCTTCTTCTAAAATCGCCTGGAAAGCCTGGCTGCGTATCTGCGGTGAAATGATGGAAATCACTGCGCCGATATGGGCTACGGCCAGGGTGATCAGATGCAGATCCGGACTGTGGCGAAGCACCGCGACCACTTTTTCTCCACGATGAACGCCATTTTGCTGCAACCAAGTGGCGATGCGCAGCACGTTCATCCATGCCTGCTCGCAGGTAAATTCCATTCCATCCACGGTGAGCGTGGTTTCCGGGGTTCGCTCGGCAGCGTCTGCCAGGAAGGCGGAGAGATGAAATGGGCCGTTGCGCGATTGCGTCTGCCAGGGAGAAAGACTCACATTATTTTCTGGAACGGTTAGCATCATATGGATATTATAGTCAATGTGACTGTTTTCAAGGCTTTGTTTTCGAATTTTCTCGAATTTGCAAATCTTGGGCGAGGCATTCGTGGGCATTACCCACATTGAATGGGCCTGTTACTGAATTTGACGATTATTTCGTGAGACACGCAGCCCGGATGCTTCCCGCTGGCCTACATGAATAGAGTTATATTTACTCAACGATATTTTGTCACCGCCGTCAAATAGTCCTTCGCAAAGGACGACGTGGGATCATCAAAAAACTTAACTGCTGGGCAGGACTCGAAAACGCTGCCTTTTGCAAGAAACACCACCCAATCCGCTATCTGCCGGGCGAAACTGAGTTCATGGGTGGCCAGGACGATCTGCTGACCCTCCTGGACCAGTTCACGGATGACATCCAGCACCTCCCCGGTCATCACCGGATCCAGTGCGGAAGTGGGTTCATCCAAGAGGAGAAGCCGGGGTTTTGAAGCCAGTGCGCGGGCGATGGCGGCGCGCTGCTGCTGTCCGCCAGAAAGCTCTGCAGGACGCTTGCGCATGTGCTCCGCCAGGCCCAGCCGGGTGAGCAGTTCCACTGCCCTTTGGCGGGCTGCCGTTTCCGTCTGACCATGCACCGCGGTTAGGGGAAGGGTGACGTTTTGCAGCGCGGTGAGGTGTGGGAAAAGATTGTATCCCTGGAAGACAAAGCCGTTTTGCCGCAGCACCCGCAGAGCGCCTTCAGCCTCATGTGGCAGCTCTTCTTCATCCACCAGCACGCTACCTTCTTCCGGGACCAGCAGGCCACCCAGGACACGCAGCATCGTGGACTTGCCCCCGCCGCTGGGGCCTAGCAAGACCACGACTCGGGCATCATCTCCGGTTTGAAAACTGGCTTTGTCCAGCGCATGAAACGCGCCGTAACGTTTCACCACGGAACGCGTTTCAAGTTTCATACGCGAACCTCCTTTCCAGCCGCCCGGCAAACCAGGACAGCGGCAGCGTGACGATGAGATAGGCGGCGGCCAGTGGCAGGTATCCCTCCAGGGCAGTATAGCTGCTGCTGTTTAGAATTTTGACCTTCTGCACCAGCTCCTCAATGCCGATGACGGAGAGCAGGGAGGAGTCTTTGATCAGCGAGACAAGCTGCCCCGTGGTCCCTGGCAATGCACGGCGTACTGCCTGGGGAATGATCACATAACGATAAGTTTGAACCCGGTTAAAACCCACGGCACGCGCGGCCTCCCTCTGCGAGGCCCCAATGCTCTCCACCGCCCCTCGAAATATCTCCGCCAGATACGCCCCTTCAAAGCAGCCCAGGAGGATCATTCCGACGATTAAAGGATCGTTAATATGCAGGGCGGAAGCTACGATGTAATACCCAATCAGTAACTGTACCAAAAGCGGAGATCCGCGCAGCAATTCGACGATGCCGGTGCATAGTAGGCGCAGTGGCAGTATCGGCGCGCGCCTACCTATCATCAAGGAAAAGCCTACAAAAATACTCAATGCCATGGCTCCCAGCGAGATGGCCATCGTGGTGACCCACCCCCAAGCCAACTGCTCACGGTAAACCCATGTGTCTTTCCAGTTCCATTCGTAGTGGACCGTCGCAAAAGTCGCGTAAAGGGCCAGTGCGCCTCCCAGGATCAGGACCAGAGTCCAAAGGGAAGTGCGCAAAAAAGTCGGGGGCATCAGGCGGGCGTTTGCTCAGTCTGTAGCAGGAAGCAGGCAGTTTGCCAAACTCTCTCCATGTTCTTTCACTGGGGACTCGCGCTCTCGGCTTCCTCCACCGGGGCGGTGGGCGGGCCAGCTTCCGCCTGGATGCCATAGTGCGGACGGCCCTGGTGCGCTTTCACAAATTGAGTGATGCCAGCAGCGATGCCACGGGTCAGTTGCTCCTGGTAGGTTCGTTTTTTGAGCTTCTCCATCTCCGGCGCATTGGTTAGGAAACCGCATTCGATGAGGACCGCAGGCACCAAGGATTGGCTCACAACAGCATAGCTGCGCTCCTTGATGCCTCGATCCACCGCCTGCGTGGCCTGGCAGACATGCTTTTGCAGACTTTTTGCCAGCCATTGCCCCCGCTCATCTTGAACGGAGCCGGTGGCTAGGGACCACTTTGCCTGCATAGCACGCTGGGCGGACAGGGTTTTGCGTTTTGTATAGTATGTCTCAATGCCGCTCACATCCGGCGAGGCGCTTGTATTCAGGTGCAGACTTACAAAGGCGGCGGCCTCTGCTTGGCTGGCGATTGAAGCACGTTCTTCCAGGGGCAGGAAGACATCCTTGTCCCGGGTCATTTTCACCCGCATTCCTTGGCTGAGTAACTGGTCTCGTAGGCGAAGGGTCAGTGTCAGGGCCAAATTTTTTTCAATCGTCCCGCCTGCCACCGCGCCACCATCATGCCCGCCATGGCCAGCGTCCAAGACCACCAACGGGGCTGCATCCAGATCCCATGGCTCCAGCCTCACTGCGGGCACGGCCTCCAGTTGATTCGATAGCCAGGCCAACGAAGCCAAGCTTGTGGCCAAGGCCGTATAGGAGGCCAGGCTGCGCAGGCCGAAGCGTACTTTTTTCCAACGACGGAGGGAGATGGATTCCGCTTTTTTCAAAAATTGTTCAATATTTTTAAAATACTTATTGTCGTTAACTATTATACTCACTAAAATACAAACATGAAAGTGCCGTCTGCAGACTTTTTTGTGAAGCACCCCAGCTTGGTCCTTGGCTCGGTGTTTTTCTTCACCTCATTCGCAGCCGCGCAAAACAATTACGCGCCAGGTGCCATCCAGGCACCCAACTACCGCCACGGCGGGTCTGCCTACACCCCTGCCAGGCCTTCGTCTCCTCAGCCACAGCCGCGCTATACCACTCCGCCGCAGTCTCCCCAATATCAGTCCGGTTACGGAACGCCTCCCAATCAAAAGCCGTCCACGGCCAAGGGCAGCAGTACTACGGCTAAAAAAAGCTCCAGCAGCAACTCCCGCCCGGTGACTTTGGAAACAAAGGTCGCCCGTCTGGAAAAAAATGATGCCCGGCAGGATCAGCGTCTCAGCAGCATCGAGACTGGCACAGGTATCCGTCCGCCTGCCGATGATCCGCACTCAGGAGGGAAATTCTATACGGTGCGCCCAGGGGATACTCTTTGGCGCATCGCGGACAAGCACAGCACCAGCATCAATGCGCTGAAATCTGCCAACCGCCTGACTGGAGAAGTGATCACCGTCGGCCAGACGCTGGTCATTCCTGGGTATAGTGCCGCCCCCGTGGAGTATAACCAGACTGGCGTACACATCGTGCGGCCTGGAGATACCTTTTCCCAAGTCGCTCAGGCCAATGGCATCACTCAGGATGCCCTGGCCCGGGCCAATCCGTCCGCGTATCCGGACCGCCTGCTGGTGGGTGAGAAACTGACCATCCCAGGAAAAAAAGCCAGTCCCACATCCTACTGGCCACCTGCGGACAACGGCAACCCTGCGACCATCACCTCCAGGGCTCACATCGTCAAAAAAGGAGAAAGCCTGGGAGCCATCGCCAAAAGCTACGGCATCTCCACGTCCACACTCGCCTCCGCTAACCGGTTAAAAAACGCCAATCTCATCGAGCCTGGCCAGCGCCTCGTCATTCCTGGGGGCAGTGTCCCTCGCAGTCCAGCGCCCGCTCCCTCATATCCGCCAGCAGACCGGGATACCCAGCCCCTGCCCGGAGCCGGATTGACCTATTTCACCCCGCCTCCTGCTCCCGCACCGGCCCCGGCTCCAGAGCCTACTTACCAGCCTGTCTCCAAGCCTGAGCCGCCCGTCAGCAGCAATCGCCGTGGCATCGTTGCCTACCAGTTGGAGCGGGGGGATGACATCAACACCGTCTCCGGACTCTTTAACACGACCCCGGAAAAAATTCGTGAACTGAACAAGCTGCCTGCGGATCGCAAGCTGAAGGAAGGTGATGAAGTGGTGGTTCCTACCATCGGGGCCGTGTCCCTGAATTGACGCGGCGCTTTGTCCGGCCAAAGATGGGGCATGTCCCGCATCGGCACCCCTCTTTCCTCCACAGCGACCAAAGTCATGCTCCTCGGCTCCGGCGAGCTGGGCAAAGAAGTCGTCATCGAATTGCAACGCCTCGGCTGCGAAGTCATCGCCGTGGATCGTTATGCCAATGCCCCGGCCATGCAGGTAGCGCATCGCAGCCATGTCATCTCCATGCTGGATGGCGAGGCCCTGCGCCGCTTGGTGGAGGTGGAAATGCCCAACTTCATCGTCCCGGAGATCGAGGCCATCGCCACGGATACTTTGGTGGAACTAGAGAACGAAGGTTTCACCGTCGTGCCCACCGCCCGCGCTGCCAAGCTGACCATGAACCGCGAAGGTATCCGCCGTCTGGCTGCCGAGGAGCTGGGCCTGAAAAGCTCCCCCTACATCTTTGCTGAAACCGAGGAAGAATTCCGTGCGGCGATTGCAGAGATCGGCATGCCTTGTGTCATCAAGCCCATCATGTCCTCCTCTGGCAAAGGCCAGAGCGTGGTAAAGAGCGAGGCCGACATCGCCCATTCCTGGCAATACGCCCAGGAAGGCGGCCGCGCAGGGAAGGGGAAGGTCATTGTGGAAGGCTTTGTGGACTTTGATTATGAGATCACCATGCTCACCGTGCGCCATGCTGGCGGCACTTCCTTTTGCGCCCCGGTCGGGCATACGCAGATCAAAGGGGATTACCGGGAGTCCTGGCAGCCGCATGCCATGAGCGAAAAAGCGCTGGCTGCTGCCGAGCACATGGCCGGAGCCATCACCGAGGCCCTCGGTGGTCGTGGCCTCTTCGGTGTGGAGCTTTTTATCAAGGGTGATGACGTCATCTTCAGCGAGGTGTCCCCGCGTCCGCATGATACCGGTCTGGTCACCCTCATTTCACAGGATCTGTCCGAATTCGCCCTGCACGTCCGCGCCATCCTGGGCCTACCAATTCCCAACATCCGTCAGCACGGCCCTAGCGCCAGTTGTGCCGTCTTGGTGGAAGGGGATTCCTCCCAGGTGCAGTTCGGGTCTTTGGACCAAGTCCTGGCCGAGCCGGATACGCAAATGCGCCTCTTTGGCAAGCCCACCGTCAGCGGCCAACGTCGCATGGCCGTGACCCTGGCCTGCGCCGAAAGCATCGATGAAGCCCGCGCCAAGGCCCATCGCGCCGCCCAGGCCATGGAGATCCGGCTGTAGTATTTCTACAGCTACTCGTGTAGCTGCGCCCGCCAGGGCGTGGAGGATTGGGGTGTCGAAGGAAGAGAAAACTTCGAATGCTCGAGACTCTTCGTCCACCCGCTGGCGCGGGCAGCCACGTGGTGTAGCTGCGCCCGCCAGGGCGTGGAGGATTGGGGGTGTCGAAGGAAGAGAAAACTTCGAAGGCTCGAGACCCTTCGTCCACCCGCTGGTGCGGGCAGCTACGTGGTGTAGCTGCGCCCGCCAGGACGTAGAGGATTGGGGGTGTCGAAGGAAGAGTAAACTTCGAATGCCGGAGACCCTTCGTCCACCCGCTGGCCAGACTGTTTCAAAACTCGCTGAGAAGTGAACAGGGCAACTCTAGGACTGGTTTTGGGATGCGGGAGAGGGGGCTAAGGTAGGAGGATTTTATTTTTAGATGGCCAGGCCGCTTTTGGGTTCTTAGCCACTGGCCGTCCTTTTCGCATCCGGTCGGCTTTGACTGCCTCTCCCTGGGCACTCCTTTGCCTCCTCAGGCGGCGGTCGCAGCCCGTTTGCCGAGGTGTTTGATCAGTTCCCCTGTGCCGACGATGTTCAGAACGCGGCGCATGTTGTAGCCCAGGGCGCTGAGCGATACCTCTGCATTGACGGCTTCCAGCCCTCGCGTCAAAAACGC
>NZ_SOCA01000021.1:0-14756 GCF_004364345.1 Prosthecobacter fusiformis
CAAAGCCGCCACCGCGTCTCACCCAGAAAAATCCACCCGCCTGCCCGCACTGTCCAGCCCCCACCACCCCCACTTGGGCTAAGTCGCGAAAAAAAAGGAAGAGGTGGGGTTTAACAAAAAGTGCTATCACCCCTGACGTGTCTTATTGCATTGACCGAGGATGCGTGCTCGTCATCTCTCGACCTCCTCTGGATTCACAATCTTGATGTGCGCCGGACACCAAGTTTCGATGTCGTGTGGATTAAACCCTTTACACTTCGAAGCTTCGCTACGGGGAAACACCGCATACTCCACAAGGCCGATGTTATGATAATAGTGACGGCTGTCCTCCCCATACATCCACCAGTCACCTGAACCCGAGTTCATCACGCTCGGTGTGAAAGTCCACACGCTGGATTCCTCGGGGATGATATAGCCAGGATCCATGAGCGTCCCTAGCAGATTTCCCACCGGTGAAAACGGCATGCAAAGAAAGCCGATCATCAAAAACCCAGTGATAACCACCCATCGAAAAACAGTTTTAGATTTAAAAGCCAGAACAATTAAAAAGACGACCCCTAATAAGAGAAATAATGTCATGGTTGGTAGAAGTAGAGAGGACTGCGACCATCCGCCGCGTCAAGCAGCTTTTTCATTCCGTCGTCAGCATATTTATTAGCCTTTTTACCCGAGCCATTATAGGACCTGATGACGGAGCGAACTTGATCTAGCGTCAAATTACCAACATAACCCGGAACACCAGTAATGCGATCAATAAGCTGCCTAATATGAGCAGCCTGATAATAAAGATCCGCTTTCACATCATCACCAGAAATTCTGGTATCCTGATCCCAACCAAAAATGCGATATCGGACATCGTCCGGTAGGGGAGGCCTCTTTAGACTTTTCTCACTGTAAGAGGCCGCATCTCTTAATGTTGGCCTTTGAAGGTTGGCAATTCCCGATGATCCGTCTGCTACGGCCACACCGAAAGCCCGGTCAGGAACTAGATCAAAAAGCCATTCATCCGCGACCTGTAATCCTGTGGTAACAGTGCGTTCTCCAAATTGGATAAACTTTTGAGCTCCAGTTGCATTGGCTCCGTTTTCTTGCTGCAAGATCACGGCCATAATCTCTAGTGGCACATCCTGATATTCTGCTGCGGATTTTATCCATGAACGGATTTTTTCATCAGGAATAATAATATCGGCCCATTCATTGTTCTCAGGCACGTACCACCATAGTTTCAACGGTGACGGTATCGCTCCTGTATGAGATTTAATTTTACCAATGCCGACAATGCCGGTTTTTGTTGCTGGCAAAAACTGCTTTTCGGGAACTATAGGTTTGTAACCATATTGTTTCACTTTAGGCTCACCTGTAGAGATTGGTTGTTCCAATAGAGGCGGTCTGTCAGCGGGCGCAGGCGGAGCCATCACCGGCGGACGGCCAAGAGAGGGCGCTTTCCCCGCCAGCTGCGGCCCGCCCGGCCCCTGTAACTCCTCACCATTGGGCAATTCAGCCACAGACCCTTTGTCATGCATCAGTTGCGTATACGGATTCTCCCCCGGCATCGGCGGACGCTTCTCAAATAAGCGCCTGACCGCAGAATTCGTACCCTCACCCCCAGGCGACCGCTCCGCTAATCCCCGTTGCTCATTCTGCTCCCCGGGTGCCCTAGGCAAAAGATTCGGACGATAAGGCGCAGGAGACTGCCACAGCAAGAATCCAGGCTCAGCCATCTCCCTGGCTCGCCTGACCTCAGGACTGAGGCGGTCCACGGCGTGTGTCGCTCGAGTACCTGCCCCCGGCGGATTCACCAGGTCACCCAGAGCAGGCTCCGCAGGCAGGAGCTGCCTCACCTCCGCCTCATCCATCGTATGCCACGGATTCTGCACCACCGGCCGCATGCCCTGCCACTCCCGCTCATAATCCCCCAGCGCCGGAGCCGGTGCCAGCCTCGGCCTTGCCGTCCCCTCATCCTCCCGCATCACGCAGGCTGCGTGGGCGCTGCCGCAGCACCCGCCCCACCCATCCCGCCAGCCGCAGGCACCCCCGGCACCACAGGCCGTAGCTGCCCATCCTGCTCAGGCCGCAGCACCGCCGGAGGCATCACCCCAGGCACACTCAGTGCCCGCCCTTCCTCCTCCCGCCAGCGCCGGAGCTGCTGCCCCGCCATGGAGCGTGAAAGCGGCCCACCACCGCGCAGCCCGCCCCCCGCCGAAGCCGAACCCCAAGAAGACAACACAGACGAATCACCCATAGCACCCACACCTCCAGATTTAAAAGTTCACCCCGCCGCATCCCGCCCTTAGAGCCCCATGCCCCAAAGCCGCCACCGCGTCTCACCCAGAAAAATCCACCCGCCTGCCCGCACTGTCCAGCCCCCACCACCCCCACTTGGGCTAAGTCGCGAAAAAAAGGAAGAGGTGGGGTTTAACAGAAAGTGCTATTAAATTCTGGCGGCTCCTTTCACGCTGACTGTGGTTGCGTTCTCGTCATCTCCCCGCCCCCCTCACGCTGCCTTCTCCAGCTCCGTCCTCCGCACATCCCGGACCGCAAAGTTCTCCGCCTCCGCCACACCCCACACCAGGTGCTTCGCCAGTAGCCGCATCAGCCCCCGGCTATAGCGGGACCGCGTATAGCCGCCGGAGGCCATGCTGGCGATGTGGAAAGTCGAATGCCTCTCCATCACACTCGCAATGTTAAAGGGAGAAGGCTTCATCGCCAGATTCTTCCCGGCCAGATGGATGCGGAAAATGCGCCCATCATAAAAGTACCGTACCAGTTCCGTCCACGCCTCATGCCACTGAACGATGCGGCGGCAATACCGGTCCATCGCCTTCTTTAGCCGCGCCGGATCACGTAAAACATCCACCCCCTGGGAAAACACACAGGCATCCAGTTGCCGCGCCCCTTCCAGGGACATAAACAGCCCTGGCGAAAGCATCGGGTCCACAAAGCCATACGCATCCCCCAGCAGCACCCAGCCCGGACCGTGGCCCCGCTCAGAAAGGAGCTGGTAGTTTGTATAGGTCATCACCGGGCTCACCCGCCGCGCGCGCTGGCCCTTCGTTGCCAGGATCGGTTCCTGCCGGATCGCCGCCTCCAGCCTCTCCTCCGCCGTCGCCCCCAGCGTCTTCGCATGCTCCTTGCTCACCACGATGCCCACGGAAAGCCGACCGGGCAGGGGAATGCGCCAGCTCCAGCCCGCCCGCAGCACGGAGATGATCACCTGGCCCGGCTCCACCTCATCATGATCGAAGTCCTCAAAATGCGCAAAATAGGCCACATCATTCCGGTCACCCCGCACCGCAGGCAGCTCCATCGCCCGTGCAAAGGCCCGCGCCCGGCCGGAAGCATCCACCAGCAGCGGCCGCGCATCCACACTTAGCCCCGCCTTTTCCAGGCTCGCCTCACCCAGCCGCACCACCGGCTCCCCAGCTTCCATCCCCGCCACCAGCTCCGCCCGTGCATGGATAAAGCGCGCCCCCAGCTCCTCCGCCCGCACCCGCAGTACATTGTCCAGCTCAGGCCTCGGCGTGTTGTAGGAGTACGGGGGCAGATGCCCCTCCACATTTTTAAAGCTAAAATGGATACGGGGCCCCCCATCCGTCACAAAAAAAGACGCTCCTGGTTTCCTCACAGACATCGCCGCCACACGATCCTCGATACCCAGCTTTTGGAAAACCGGCACCACCCCCGGGATCAGCGATTCCCCCACCAGCAGCTCCGGTCGTTTATCATCATCGAAGACCACACAGACAATTCCCCGCATCGCCAGCAGCGCCGCCAGCGTACACCCCGCAGGTCCCGCACCCACGATCACCACATCAGCAGTTCGTTCCATCATTTCAGCCATCATCGCAGCACTACGTCCCACATCAAGCCAGCGCCTCATGAAAACATCAGATCACTCCTGGTCTCCTCCCAGCCGCTTTCGATATCCTGGCAAGGTCTAAATAATCAACGTCTGCGTCATAAATAAAAAGGCAGGTAATTGAGAGCGAAAGATAAAAGTTTAGCCTTAGTATAAATTCAATTTAACGAATAGATTAAACCTCATTTCAATCCTAAAGCCTAAGAAAACGTTACCCGCTACTCAGGCCTTCCGCTTGTCTTCACTCCACTATTCCACCAAATATTCGCCTTTCAGCAGGGCAGGGGATACTCATGAAATGACCGTATGAGACTTATCTGAAATCTAGTTCTTATCATCAAATAAGGCAGTTCGCACGTAAACCACCTCCTTTACTTAACGGACCGGAATGTGAATGAGTTGATGAACTAAGTGATAAGTTTAAGCGTTCATGAACTATCTTCGCCACATTCAATAATCTTGTTGACCTGCTCGCTGGTTGTCGGCAACAAAGGGCCGTACTCGTCCAGCACCCTGCTTTTCGAGCCACATTCCCCCATGTAATTTTGCACGATGCCCACGGACTCATCAGAATTAATTGCTGTCTCAAACGGCACAGTCACTGAGAACCTTAGCATTATCGTGTGCCGCAACAGCCAGGGGGCGGAGGTGCGCGGGACCGTCCACCGCCTAAGCAGGCACATGGTCGTCTTCGAGGTGTATAACCCCTACAGCATCCTCCAGCTCTCCGAGGTGCTGACGGATTTCCGCATCAACGTCAACGACCGCATGCTTTATTCAGGGCGCGGAGTGATCAGCAATCTGGTCAATACCGGCATCATGCTCATCCTGGAGGCTTCCCTTGAGGACGATGGCTGGATTGACGTAGATGTCTTCAACCCCTTCCAGCAGCAGGAGCGCCTCGTCTCTGAATTCACCGAATTCCTCCAGCAGACGGAGCGCACTTATAAGGTGCAGCCGGACTTTAAGGTCGTCGTCGCTGACATGCAGACCCTTCTCACCGATCTCCGCCGCTGGATGGAGCAGGTAGAGCTAGGCGTCCGCTCCATGCCTGCAGGCGACCGCCATCAGGCGGAGCGGGAGATCATCCAAAAGCTGGAAGGCCCCATCGCCCCGGTCGTCCTCCCCCTCATGAGACGGTTTGAAGGCATCGCCGATGGTATCCCGCCAGAGGCCCAGCCTGTCCACCGCAGTTACATCAAGCGCCAGCTTCACCCCCTGGTCCTCTGCGCCCCTTTCGTTTACCGCACCTATGCCAAGCCCCTCGGTTACGCCGGGGATTATGAGATGGTCAGCATGATGCTGCGGGATCCCTATGAAGGTGCCTCCGTCTTCGCCAAGCTGCTGAACAAGCTATACCTGGAAATCCCCCCGGTCATCGCCCATCGCAACCGCATCATCTATCTGGTGGAGCAACTGCACAATGAGACCATCCGCGCCGTCCAGGAGCGCGGAGTTGCCAAAATCTTCAACCTCGGCTGTGGTCCCGCCCAGGAGATCCAAAACTTCCTCACCAATGATCCCGTCTGCGACGGGGCCGATCTCCACCTCCTGGATTTCAATGACGAAACCCTGGAAAATACCACCCGCGTCCTGGAAGACCTCCGTCAGGCCCACGGTCGTAAAACCGCCATCCGGTTAGAAAAACGCTCCGTCCACCAGATCCTCAAAGAAGGCGGCCGTCCTGGCTCCGCCGCCAGCGGCCAGTATGACGTCGTTTACTGTGCGGGCCTCTTCGATTACCTTTCGGACCGCATCTGCCGCCGCCTGTTGGAGATTTTTTATGACATGGTCGCCCCTGGCGGCCTCCTCATTGCCACCAACGTCCACCCCAGCAATCCCTGGCAAAATTGGATGGAATACCTGGCTGAATGGCACTTAGTTTACCGCAATGAAGAGCAGTTTCTGAACCTCGCTCCCTCCCGCGCCCCCGCAGGAGCCTCCAGCGTGCGGGCGGAGGCCACCGGAGTGAATATTTTCCTGGAGGTCCGTAAGCCCCTGAATTGAGGCAGTTCCACCGCCCGCCCGCATGAGTTCCCTCAGCCCACCCATCCTTGAAGGCCTGCCCCTGCAGCATCTGCACCGGCAGTTTCAGGATTATGAGCGGGGCATCCGGGTGCGGAACTACCGCCTGTGCGGCCTCCTGGCCTCCATCGCGGTGCTGGCGGGCTCCTCGCTGGACTGGATGGTGTATGAGGAGGAGGGCATGGCTGCATTTTTTCCGCTGCGGCTCGGCACCGTTCTCACCCTGCTCCTCATCCGCATCATCCTGGGCACGGATTTTGGGCACCACTGGCACCGCCTCCTCGGCCTCGGCATGGCCGCCCCGCTCATGGGCTCCATCGCTTGGATGATTTATGAGAGCGAGGGTGCCGCCTCCCCCTATTATGCGGGGTTAAATCTCATCATGCTCGGTGCCGCCATCCTCATGCGCTGGCCGTTGCTGGACAGCATCCTGGTGGTGATCATGACGCTGGTCATGTACCTCGCCGCCTGCTACGCACACGGGCCCATTGCCAAGCCGAGCATCTTTTACAACAACCTCTACTTCCTGGTCACCACCGCTTTTTTGACCACCGCTGGCACCTGGTTTTACAATAAGATCCGCCTCACCGAGTTTGAGCTCCGCCAGCGCCTGGACAGCAGCCTTGAAAAAATCCAGGAGGCCAACAGCGCCCTCGCCGATTCCTACGGCCAGCTCGAGCAGTCCAAGTCCCAGCTCGAAGAGACCAACACCAAGCTCGAAGAGAATAACAAAAAGCTTCGCGAACTGGACGAAGCCAAAAGCCGCTTCTTTGCCAACGTCAGCCACGAGTTACGCACCCCCCTCACCCTCCTTCTCGCCCCCATCGAGTCCCTCCGCATTCAGGGAGACAGCATCGCCCCCGACCAGCGGGATGACCTCCTCACCACCATGCACAGCAACGCCATGCGCTTGCTGAAACTCATCAACGACCTCCTGGACCTCGTTCGCCTGGAGTCCGGCACCATCCAGATCCGCCGCGCCCCCCTCGCCCTGGAGGACTTCGTTCGCGGCCTCGCCAATGCCGCCATCGGCGTCGCCAAAGACAAGCGCATCCACCTCTCCATCGACTGCCAGCAGGGCCTCGGCCGCGTCCAGGCCGATGCCGAAAAGCTCGAGCGCATCTGCCTCAACCTCCTCTTCAACGCCCTCAAATTCACCCCCTCCGGCGGCACCGTCCAGCTCCACGTCATCCGCGATGGCGACTGGCTCCGCCTCGAAGTCCGCGATTCCGGCGTCGGCATCGCCCCGGAGGACCTGCCCAATATCTTCAGTCGCTTCTGGCAGGCGGATACCTCCTCCCAGCGCAAATACCAGGGCATGGGCATCGGCCTCTCCTTGGTCAAAGAAATCGCCGAAGCCCACGGCGGCTCCGTCTCCGTGGAGAGTGAGCGGGGTAAAGGCACCACCATGGCCGTCATCCTCCCCTATGAGGAAGCCCTGGACACCACTCCTGAAGAGACCGAGGCCGAATCCCACGACCTCCCCCCCGAAGCACAGAAAGAATGGATCAGCGACCTCTACCGTCGCGCGGAGATGTTCCCCGCCATGACCTCCCTCCAGGCCACCCTCCGCCCCGTGGAAGTCGGCCTTGGCAAGCGCTCCAAAAAACCCCGCCTCCTCATCGCCGATGACGAGCCGGACATGCTCCGCTTCCTCCGCAACCAGCTCAGCGAAACCTTCGATATCATCGAAGCCGTGGACGGCCATCAGGCCGTCGAAAAAGCCGCCCAGTTCCTCCCGGACATCATCCTATCAGACATGATGATGCCAGAAAAAGACGGCCTCCAGGTCTGCCGTGAGCTGCGCCAGCGCACCTCCACCCGCACCATCCCCGTCGTCCTCCTCACCGCCCGTGCCGATGAGAAAACCAAGATCGATTGCCTCACCGCCGGTGCCAGTGACTTCCTCGGCAAGCCCTTCTCCCTGACCGAACTTTCCGTTAGGCTCAAAAACCTCACCGATTCACACCTTTACCAGCGGGAGCTCCAGGTCCAAAAACAACGCCTTGAGGCCGCACTCGAGCAGATCAAAGAAACCGAAGCCCTCCTCGTCCGCAACGAAAAGCTCGCCTCCCTAGGCCGCCTCAGCGCCGGGCTCATTCACGAAATCAACAATCCGCTGAACTACGCCAAGCAGGCCCTCTACGTCCTCCGCGATACCGCCACCAAGCTCACCGATGCCGACCGCCCCGACTTCGAAGACACCCTGGGTGATATCGAAAACGGCGTGGACCGCGTCGCCCGCATCATCAGCGACCTCCGCGGCTTCTCCCGCACCACCAGCCAGGTCGCCGGGAATTTTAACGTCAGCCAGGCCGTCCAGACCACCCTCCGCTTCTTCTCCCACGCCATCAAAGACGGCGTCGAAGTCACTACCGATCTCCCCCCTTACCTCGAAGGCACCGGAGACCAAAACCAGTTCATCCAGGTCCTCATCAATCTTATCCAAAACGCCCTGGATGCCATGGCCGGAAAAGAATACCCTGAGGACCAGTCCCGCACCCTGGATATCCGCGCCGCGGAGGCGGACGGCCTCATCACCCTCCGCATCCGGGATAACGGCCCCGGCATCCCAGCGGACATCATGCACAATGTCTTTGATCCCTTCTTCACCACCAAGGACGTCGGTGCCGGCATGGGCCTCGGCCTCTCCATCTGCCATCAGATCATTGCCGAGCACGGCGGGCGCATCCTCCTAGACAGCATCCCCGGCCAGTTCTGCGAATTTACTTTGGAATTTCCCGCTACCGCTTCCATACTCGAAGCTTGATTCATCCACGCCTAATAGACTCAACAATGCAAAACCTCTACGACTACAAACGCTACGCAGTCCTTTACGTTGACGATGAAGAAATGGCGCTGAAGTACTTCGAAAAAACCTTCGGCAACGAGTTCCGCATCCTCACCGCCACCAATGCCAACGAAGGCCTTAAGCTCATCGAATCCCGTGGCGACGAAATCGGCGTCCTTCTTACCGATCAGCGCATGCCCGGCCAGAAAGGCGTCCAGCTCCTCGAGCGCGCCCGCCAGATCCGTCCAAAGATCGTCCGCATGATGATCACCGCCTTTGCGGATTTCGGCGTCACCGTCGATGCCGTCAACTTAGGCAACGTCTTCCGTTATGTCTCCAAGCCCCTCCAGGTGGAAGACATGCGCAACACCCTCCGCCGCGCCATGGAATTCTTCCTCCTCCAGCGTGAGCGCGATGACCTCCTGCGCGAAAAGCTCAGCGTCCTGCAAAACATGGTCATCACAGACCGCGTCATCTCCCTCGGCGTTCTTGCCAGCGGCCTCTGCCAAAACCTGCGCAACCCCCTGGAAGCCGTCCAGACCTTCCTTAACCTCACCCCCACCAAGCTCCGTCAGGAAAGCGTGGATATGGACCGCCTCCAGGACCCCTCCTTCTGGCGGGACTTCCACTCCCAGGTCCTCAAACAGGCCGGCCGCATCTCCGAGCTCATCGGCGAGCTGGACGGTGCCTCCCTTGCGGACATCATCAAAGCCGAAACCCCCGTCGATCCTGTCGAAATCATCCGTACCGTCGTCGCCGAGCTTCAGCCTGCACTCGCAGCTAAAAACATCCGGCTGGAGCTGGAGCTACCTGAAGAACTCCCCGCCATTTCCACGGAGAAAACCCGCTTCGCCCGCATCTTCCAGCTCCTCCTTCAGGATGAGATTGATGTCCTCCCAGCCGGTTCCCGCCTCGCCCTCACCGCCAAAGCCCAGCGCTTCGCGGAAAAGCCTGTCTCCATTCAGTTCACCCTCCAGGATGACGGCCCTGGCCTTCCTCAGGGGGCCCTCCGTTCCGTTTTTGACCCCTTCGCCATCCGGCACGAAGACGCCCCAGACTTCGGCCTCAATCTCATGGCCGTCTTCTTCCTCGTTTACCACCACGGTGGCCACATCCAGGCAGAAAACACCGCCAGCCAAGGAGCCCTCTTCAAGATCGACATCCCCCTCCTCGCCGATCTCCCCCCCTCCACCGCTAGCAGTAGCCGCGACTTCGTCACCAAAGTCCTCATGAACGACCTCCTCTGGGAACGCCTCCTCGCCGGCGATTAAGCCCAAATACGGTAAGCACTCCTGCCCGCCCCCAAACGCCCCCGTCCCCCATGGAGCGCGGGCGTCCCGCCTGCCGTCTTGTGCGTCCCGCGCAAGACCGTTCTAACGCCCCCGTCCGCTCCTCCCAAGTACGGCAGGCACTCCTGCCCGCCCCCAAACGCCCCCGTCCCCCATGGAGCGCACGCGTCTCGCGTGCCGTCTTGTGCGTCCCGCGCAAGACCGTTCTAACGCCCTCGTCCCCCCCAGTACGGCAGGCACTCCCCCCCGCCCCCAAACGCCCCCGTCCCCCATGGAGCGCGCGCGTCCCGCGTGCCGTCTTGTGCGTCCCGCGCAAGACCGTTCTAGCGCCCTCGTCCGCCCCCCAAGTACGGCAGGCACTCCCCCCCGCCTCCAAAAGGAACGCCAGAAAAGCACCCATCCCTCCCGGACGCCCCTCACCCCACCGGTAAAATCTCAACCGGTCTCAGGTATAAAAACTGGTTAGGCACCTCCGCCTCAAACTTCCGTTTAAACCCTGCCTGACCAATCGTAAACGTGTGCACCTTCCGCACCGTCCCGATGCGGCCCATCGGATCCATCGGCGCGCCCGTCAGCATATCGTACTCATATTCCTCCACCACCAGCCGCACCGGCCTGCGGAAGACCCCGCTCTGCAGCGTCAGCGGCTGCGGCCACGGTCCCGGCTCCACGCTCACCGTCCGCAGCTCCAGTTCAAATCCCCTCGAATGCACCGGCCTGTCCTTGGGCCGGAGCTCATGCATCAGCACGCTTTCCCAAAAGTAGCTGGTCAGTAATTGGCCGCTTTCACGTTGCGTCACGCAACCCAGCTCGAATTCGCCCTCCCTCACCTCATACGTCTCTTGCCGCCACCACACCGTCATCTTGGCGAAGACCGCCACCTCCAGCAGCGGCTTCTCCCTCACCGGCTCCTGTGGTCGTCGCGGCGGCTCCATCGTGATCACCCTCCCATTCACCATCACCCCCCGCCCCCCCCGAGGAGCCAGCTCCCCCATCCGCTTGTCGATCCTCCCCTTCGCCGCCGACCTCAATTGCTGAAAATGCGCCCAAGTCATAAAAAATAGTATCATCCTTTGTTATTCCGCCATGTCCCCCTAGTCCCCCCAAAAGACCCTCGCATTAAATACCCCATTCTCCGCCTCCTCCGCCTCTTTGCCCCTCTGCGTTAAACCGATCACACTATACTCCCTCCACCACTCCACCTCACTCCCTCACCCCCACCACAGTCGTCAGCCCGCTCATCACCATCGTCTTCTCATTGCCCGCCTGATAGTTCACCTCCCGCACAGCTGCCTCCAGCATTGCTGTCAGCTCCGCCCACCATGCATTCGCCTGCTCGGCGGCACTCATCCGGTTCCAAAGTTCTTCAGTCACGCAGTTGAATAAAAGGTTCCTTGCTTCCCATCACCACCGTCCCGGTCGCCGGGCAAAACGAAAAATAGTCGAACGCCTGGTCCACCAGTTCCAGGGACCGTTGCAGGATCGTCTCATACTGAGTCTCCTCCCCAAAGTCCCCGTTCATCACGGTCACCCGTCGCGTCGCCTCAGCATCAGGGGGCAGCATCATGGCAGGACAATGTTCAGTGTGTTAAAGTTCACCGTCGTCCCATACACCGGAGCCGCCGCCGTGTTTACACTGTTATAGATTCCCATGCGGTAATGATAACCCGTCCCCAGCGCCAGATCCCCCAGCGTCACTGCCTGCGCCACCGCCGCAAAGCCTGCCACCGTCACCTCCGCCGTGCGGATCCACACCGCATCCACCCTTCGTTTATACTCGAAGAACGCCTTCGCCACATCATGGTTTGCCTTCACCGTCCCCTTCAGCTGCGCCGTATAGCTCAGCACCGGAGCAGCCGTACTCGTCGTCGCCGTCGGCAGCGCGATCCCCGTCCCACGCAGTTCCAGCACATACGGATTTTTCGTCCCTGGCACATCACTGGTTAGGCTCAGCCTCCCTGTCCGGTATCCCGTGGCCGTGGGTAAAAAGCGCACCGCCATCGTCGTGGACTGCCCCGCTTCCAGGCTCGTCCGGCCCACGCTCGTCACCGTCCACTCCGCCGTCTCGCTTGTTGGCAGCAGACCTGTCAGCACCGCATTTCCCACATTCCGCATCGTCACCGTCAGCACCGCATGCTGGCCCGGTAGGGTCCCAGGGAAGGGGAGCACCGCCCCGTCCCCCAGCACCGTCCCCACCGGATGCTCCAGCCGCAGATCCGCCACCGGCAGACCGGAAAACGACACCACCTCATCATGGAACGCCGCGCTCTTTCCCCCCGTCACCACCGCCGCCCGCCCGCGCATCCGCCCACGGATCGGCAGATTCAGCCCCGTCAGCCTCCATCCTCCGCTCATCCGCGTCCCCCGGCCCAGCCGCGTCCACGTCGCCCCCTCATCCTCGCTCAGGTCGAAGACCACCCCCTGCGCCTCCGGCACCGTCCCACCTCGCTGCCATTGCACCTCCGTTTCAGACACCACGGTCAGCACACTCACCGCCGCCTCCGGCCCATTGTAAAACCGCGCCAGCAGATACCTCAGTCCACCCGCCCTCATCTCCGTCCCCGCCGCATACAACTCCCCGCTGGCGGATAGCGCCACCTGCCGCACCTGGCCATGTGACATCGTATTGATAAAGCTCCCGTCATTCGCCCCCGTCGCATCCATCCGCAGCAGCAGCGGTCCCGTCCCCTCACCACCGGCCAGGATCTTCCCATCCGCCTGTAGTGTCAGTGCATACGTCATCCTATCCGCCGGGGTGAAAACCACCGCCTCCTCCTCCCCACCCGTTTCCGTTACCCGCATCAGCCCGCTCACACCCGCCCTTGAAAACAGCACCCGCCCGGCCGCATCCACCGCCAGTGTCAGCACTGCCGCACTTCCAGTTAGGCCTGCATTGAATTCCCCGTCCAGACTCCCGTCCACATTCAGCCGCGCCAGATCCCTCCTCACCGCACCCCCCATGCTGCCGAACAGTCCTCCCGCATAAATCTTCCCGTCCGGCTGCGTCGCCAGGCACATCACCGCACCCTCCGTCCCCGGCTTCCACCCCACATCCAGCAGCCCGCCTGCCGTCACCCGGCCCACCCCCTTGCGGGCCACCCCGGCCAGCGTCGTAAATGCCCCCCCCACGATCACCCCGCCATCCTCCTGCACCAGCAGGCAGTGCACCGTATTGTTAGCATTCATCTTGAAGCCCGCATCCAGGCTTCCGTCCGCATTCAGCCTCGCCAGCCTCTGCCGCGTCACTCCGTGCACCGTCGTAAAGGTCCCTCCCACCAGCCACTTCCCATCCGGCAGCTCCGCCACCGCATGCACCGTCGCATTTACACCCACACCCGTCTGCGCCAGCACCGTGCCTACGGCAGACATCCGCGCAAACCCCTTCCGGTTCAGCCCGTTCACTGTCGCAAACGCGCCCCCCAGCATCAGCCCCGCTGCGGAGAGTGACACCGCATTCACGGCCGTTCCCCCCGTCCCGCCCGTCAGCACCACCTGGAATCCCTCATCCACAGATCCCGGTCCCGCAGTCGCCCGGCCTCGCAATTCCACCGTCAGTGGGGATTCATCCGCATCACTGGTTAGACTCATTTCCACCGCCGCACCTCCAGATTCCGTGGGTTCAGTCGGTTGAAATCTCACCACAAACGTCACCGATTCCCCCGCTGCCACCGGAGACCCCGGCTGCTCCACCACCGTCCATGGCCCCTCCGGCACCACCACCGGTGGAGACCCCAGCTCCATCTCGCTCAGCCCCAGATTCGAAATCACAAACGTCCTCTCCACCACCATCCCCGTCTGCATCGTCCCCCAGTCCACCTCATCTCCATCACCCAGCACCCGCTCCCCCTCGCGCACCTGCATCACCGGCACAAAATCAAACGCCACCACCTCCTCCACCACACCCTCACTGTGTCCGTCACTCGGGAAAGCTCGCGCCCTTACACTCCCGCTGCCATCCAGTTCCAGGCCCGTCACCTGCCAGCCCCCCGGCACCCGCACCACCGTCCCGCCCAGCGGCCCATAGCCCGTCCCCGTATCCACTTCCAGGCTCACCCGCACCGTCTCCGCACCCGCACCCCCGCGCAGCCAGGTCACCCGTCCCTCATCCTCCACCCTCAGCCGGGTGGATGCCTCATCATTAAACATCCGTGCCACCCTCCCACGCGCCACGCCCCCCACCTCCGTGAAAGCCCCCGCCACCATCACCCGTCCATCCCCCAGCAGCGCACCCGCATTCACCGTCCCGTTAGCCGCCGGGGTAAAAGCCGCCTCCACAGTCAGATCATCCTTCAGCCTCACCAGACGCTGCCGCTCCACCCCACCCAGCAGGGTAAAGCCTCCACCCGCCAGCACCTTGCCATCCGTCTGCCCCAGTAGCCATTTCACCGCACCATTCGCCACCAGTCCCGTCTCCTCCAGTTCCCCCGTCTCATCCAGCACCGCCAGGTTCCCGCACACCTCCCCGTTCACCTCAGTAAACTCGCCCTCCACCAGCACCTTTCCCGCCGCCGTCCTCATCACACATAGCCCCGGCCCGTTCAGCCCCTCCCCAGTATTGAAAGACATGTCCGTCGTCCCATCCGCATTCAGCCGTGCTATGCTTGCATTGATCATAAAAGTAGAAAAATAAATAAAAACATCGCTCCCCATCACTCCATCACCTGCTGGCCCACACCCTCCAGCAAACCGCTGCGGGGCCCCTCCCCGCAGCAGTCCTCTCACCGGTCAGTTATACGTGCAGCTCCCATCATCCGCCGTCGCGCTCGGATTATAGTTGTTCGCCAGCGGGTCC
>NZ_SOCA01000021.1:14940-29799 GCF_004364345.1 Prosthecobacter fusiformis
CAGCCATAGACCTCCTGCGGATCATAGTTGCAGCTCCCATCATCCATCGTCGCGCTCGGATCATAGTTGTTCGCCAACGGATCAGTGCAGCCATAGATGTCATCAGACTCCATCGATTTCACTTCCGTCTTCAGTTGAGCTTCAACACCCTTTTTTTTTGTATCTACTTCCATATCCATTAATGATGTTTATCGTTATTAGTTTTTGTTTTCTGGCCGTATTGACCAAAATTGTTTGCTCCGCCCTCGTTGCGCAGCCTCACGGATCATACTCGCAGCTCCCATCACTCTCCGTCGCACCAGGATCATAATTCAGCGCCTCAGGATCAGTGCACCCGTACGTCACCGGCGGCGGCTCATACTCACAGCTCCCGTCATCTTCTGTCGCATCTGGATTATAATTGGATGCATCGGGATCCGTGCACCCATACACCGGATACACACAGCTTCCGTCATCCACCGTTGCGCTCGGATCATAATTCGTCGCCGTAGAATCCGTGCACCCGTACACCGGATACACACAGCTTCCGTCATCCACCGTCGCACCCGGATCAAAATTCGTCGCCGAAGAATCCGTGCAGCCATACACCGGGTCATACGTACAGCTTCCATCATCCTCCGTCGCACTTGGATCATAGTTATTCGCCGTAGAGTCCGTGCACCCATACACCACCACCGGGTCAAACGTGCACGACCCATCATCCACCGTCGCCCCCGGATCATAATTGTTCGCCAGCGGATTCGTGCATCCTGGCACCGGATAAACCCCCGGCCAGTCACCCGTCACCAGCAGCTTTCCGTCCTCCAGCACCATCAGGCCATTCACCGGACCGTTCACCTCCGTGGAAAACGCCCCGTCCACCGTCCCTTCCGCATTCAGCCTCGCCAGATACATTTTCGACGCACCATTCACTGTCGTAAACGCACCCCCTGCCATTACCTTCCCATCCGCCAGGCTCCCCAGCGCCCGCACCTCTCCGTTCAGTACCGGTGTAAAGGAAGCATCCACACTCCCGTCCGCCTCCAGCCGCACCAGCCTCATCGCATCCTCCCCGCCCACCGTGGTGAACTGCCCGCCTAACAAAAGATGCCCATCCGCCAGCACCGCCAGCGCTAGCACCGCATCGTTGCACACAGGGTTGAAATCCACATCCAGCGTCCCGTCCGCATTCAGCCGCGCACACCGGCTTCGCGCTACCCCGCCCACCTGCGTAAAAGTACCGCCGATCACCACCTTCCCATCCGCCTGCACCGCCATCGCCTTCACCTCCCCATCCACCATCGGCGCATACCCATCATCCACCGTACCTGCCGCCGTCGGATTTACCGATGTCCCCGCCAGATTAATCACAAACGGATTCTCATCCCCATCATCGCTCGCCACCTCCAGCACCGCCGTCCTCAGCCCCTCCGCATCCTCGCTCATCAACGGTTCAAAAGTCACCTCAAACAGCGCCTCCTCACCCGCCTCCAGCTCCGTCACCGGCAACTCCGCCGTCACCGTAAAGTCCTCCGCACCCGTCAGCCTCAGCCCCAGGCCCCTCAGCGTCGCATTCCCCGCATTCACCACCTTGAAGACCCGGCCCACACTGCTCTCCGGCACATCCCCAAAGTCCACCACTGCCCCCATCTCCAGTTCACTCCCCGCTGGCTGCTCCACGCGGATCTCCCCCATTGCCCCCACCCCCGTCAGCTCCAGCAGGAAAGGGGACCCCTCCGCATTGCTCGTGGTCTCCAGCACTGCCGCATGGTTTCCACCCGCCGTCGGCTCATACCTCACCTCCAGCACCGCCGTCGCCCCCGGCTCCAGCTTCCCCGGCAGCAGCCCCACCGTGAACATATCCGCATCTTCCCCGCTTAGGCTCACACCCATCTCACTCAGCATTCTCAGCCCCGCATTCATCACACTCAGCTCCACCCCGCCACTCTCCCCCGGCACCACCTGTCCCAGGAACTGGCCCGCACCCGATGCCAGCGGCTGCCCCGCCACAGACACCGCCAGCTCCCCCTGCGGCTTCGTCGTACACACACACGTATTGCTTGTTAGGCCCCCGCGGCGGATTCTTGCATAGTAAATCACACCCCGCTCCGCACCCGTCACCTCCTTCTCCACCGCGGCCCCTTCACCCACCACACAATCCCGGTACCCCGGCAGAAAAGCACTGTCAAAGGATGGGGACGCCGCCACATCCAGCAGCGTCTCCCCCTCACCATCCGTCCACTTCAGCGTAAACGTCGTCGCCCCCTCGTCCGATTGCCTCAGGTCGATCCCTGACCCCGTTCCTTCCGCATCCGGCGCATTCACAAAATACATCCTCGTCAGCCATCCACCCTGGTCCGGATTCAGCGTCACCCGCGCCAGCAAGGTCTTCGGCCATCTCATCGGCCGCGAGGCCGGATACCGCTGCACAAAAGTGCTATCACGGATCCATACCCCCGCATGCAGGCACATCGGGATAAAGATGCTCAGCTCCGCCCCGCTAAACTGGATCTCCCTCTTCACCATCGGCGTCTCCGTTGGCAGCTTAGGGGACACATTCGGCTCAGACTGCGTAGTCCACTGCTCACTCCCATCCACCACCGGCTTCTTCAGCGTCCACCTCTCCACCACCGTATAGTCGCACGGCCCGTCATACCCCTCGCTCAGCCACACCGGCCTCCACGCATACCGCTCCACCCTGGAATAAATATTCCCCGCATCCGTCGTCACCGGCTGGATCTCGATATAGTTCAGCACACGCGGCCACGAATAATTATCCCGGTATCCATACGTCCGCGTCGCCACCCCGTTCACCGCACTTCCCGCCAGCCCCGCTGCCTGCACCGTCGTACGGATCGCCCACAGATTATCCACCTGCTGCACCGTCGTATACTGCCCCAGTGCATTCGTCCCCGTCGCCGCCGTCCCCGCGCACACCACCTCCTGCCGCGTCTCACGCACCGTCCCCGTATCCTGGTCCATGTCCGCATTCACCAGCTCATACGGTTCACCCCATTCCTGGCGCGTCTCCGTCCTCGTACTCGCTGCCAGGCTATCCTCATTCACACTCGCCCCCATCAGTTCCGTACGCGCCTCCGCAGTCGCCGTCACCGGTGCCTTCTGCGTCTCCGTGATCGTCCTCACCCATGGCAGAAACTGCCTCGGCGGCGGCTGCGATTTCTCCAGCGTCTGTGCCTTCGTCGCCCCCATCCGTAGCATCGCCTCCACATCCACCGCCTCCTCCTCACCCAGCCTCACCAGGTCCACCTGCCACGTCCGCGAAAACGTCGCATGAGTATCCGTCGCATTCACCAGCTTCACCGCCACCAGCATCAGGTACGCACACTGCGGATGGTAACTCCCCACCAGGCAGTCCGGCGGCAGCCCCGGCCGCATGATCCCCACCTCCTCCGCCCGCTTCGTCCATACCACAGCCTCCTCCGCATCACCCATCATCCGGTGCAGCCTCACCACCGCACCCGCACCCACACTGTTATAAATCCCCACCGCATCCTCCTTCGCCACCGCCACAAACACCGGCAGCCAGCCAGAAACCGCCCGCGCCAGCTCCACCGCCACCTTCTCACCTGTATCGCAGCCCCATACATCCACCACCAGCGTCTTCGCCGCACCGCCCACCACCTCCCTCGTCCCGTTCAGCACCAGTTCAAAGCCTCCCTCCAGCACCATCCGCACCACCTCATCCACCACCGGCACACACACCACCACCTCACGTACCGCCCTCTCCTCCTTCACAAACCGGCGCACCAGATCCGCACTCACCGTCACCGAATCATTATAGATCCGGTTCAGTGGAGCCACCCCATCCGCCAGCCGCATATCCGGCCAGTCACGGTTACCGCGCCGTGGCGCATCATAAAAAGAATCAGCCATAAAAAATCAAAGTCCTGGGTAAAATCTAAACATCTTCTCCGCCTGCGGCCGCATCCCCCGCAGCAGCACCTCCGCCTCCTGCGCCTGCGCCGCCACCAGCCCCGGCACCTCCGCATTCCTCATCACACTCGCGCTCAAAAACCTCTGCATCACCAGCGGCAGAAAGATCGACTCCACATGCTCCGCAGGCACGGGTAAAGGCGCACATCCATAAACATCATCCGCAGTCAGCCACCCCAGGCTGCACCGCGCATCGAATTCCACCATCAACTCCGCCTCCACCGCCCGGCCCAGCCTTAGCTGCACCCTCGGCAGCCCCGCACCCGCCGACATCACACTGTCTGCGGAATACACCATCTCATCCCCCGGCCCCTCCCGTACACGCCGCATCCTCCCATAGTCACCACGCTCCACGCCCCCCGCCATCAGCCCCCGCCGCCCGTTCACCGGCCTCAGCACCCGCCCGCCCCGCAGCCTCACCGGCGGCAGCACCGTGATCACCTCCGCCCCCAGCGTCACACAGTCCGCCGCCAGCCTCGCGTTCCCTCCCGCCGCATCCCCCAGGTAAGGAAAAACCAGCCTCCCCACCGTCCCCTCGATTTCCAACAATCGGTTAGGCCGCTCATCCCCCGGGATCATCAGCTCGCATCCTACCGCCCACTCCGGCCACCCCTCACACAGCACCTCCATCCCCTCCCTCACCAGCCCCGTCACCGCCACATTCAGCGGCGCATGAAACAGCGCCCCCATTGGCCGCTGCGCCGCGAATTTCGGAGCCCTCACCGCCAGGCTTTGCAGCGTCGCATTCATCGCCACCAGCGCCTCCGGCAGCGGATCATCCAGATCCGGATTCATCATCGGCAGCTCACGCTGCTCCCTCCGCAGATAGCGGAAAAGATGCTCCACCACATCCCGTGCATTCATCGCCATAAAAAAGAAAAGTTAAAAATTAAACCCCCGCCTCAGTCCTCCCCAGCCACCTCTGTTGCCCTCAGCTTCACCCATCCCGTTGGCGTCACCACCGCCGGGCATCCCGCCCCCTCCAGCACCTCCCTCAGCTCCTTCTCCTCCAGCCCCAGCCCCCACCCCAGCGCCCTTAACCTCAAAGCCCCACCCCCCAGCATCTCCCGCATCCGCGAATAACATAAAAAAGGATCCACCTCCAGATCACCTTCCGCCCCCTTGCCCACCTCGAGAGGAGCGTGGGCACTCTTGCCCGCCCCGTCCGCTAACCAACCCCCGTCCGCCCCCTTGCCCCCCTCCCCGCGTGAAACCTCCCCGACACGAGCGTCCTCCTCCTCCCTCACCCACTCCACCAGCACCACCATCGCAAACGGCAGCCGCCTCTGGTTCAGCATCACTTCCGCCAGCCTCCCTTCATCCGCCATCCACAGCGTCCACGGCAGCCGCAGCACATGCCCATCCAGCCCCGCCTCCCACTTCATCACATAGCAGCGCCCCTCCTTGTCACAAAACTCATACGGCTGGGTCGATCCCACACCCCTCGCCACCAGCACCACCACCGGATCACCCTCACGGAAAAACCGCGCCAGCACATGAGCATTCACCCGCACCGGCAGGGCAGGGGAGGAAAAAGAAAAAGTCCGTCGCATAACAAAAAGCTAAGTAAAAAATTAAAGTTAAAAATCACCCCATCCCGAGAGGAGCGTGGCACTCCTGCCCGCCCCCAAAATACCGTGGGCACTCCTGCCCGCGCCGTCCGCTAACCGACCCCGTCCGCAAAAGTACCGTGGGCACTCCTGCCCGCGTCGTTCGCTAACCAACTCCCGTCCGCTAAAGTACCGTGGGCACTCCTGCCCGCGCCGTCCGCTAACCAACCCCCGTCCACCCCCTTGCATTCCTGCCCGAGAGGAGCGTGGGCACTCCTGCCCGCCTCTGGGAAAGGAGCGCACACACTCCGGTCCGCATACCCCCTCGCAAAGCGAAAGGGCCAAAGGTGAGGGGGGCCAGCCCCAAAGGCCGATACCCCCTCACCCCCGTCACCTCATCACTCCTCCAGCGTCGGCACCTCCAGCCCCGGATGCTGCCCAGCATGGCGGATCAGCGCATACCCCGTCGTCTTCCGGTCCGTCCGGATGCACGGCGTCTGGCCAAAGATCGACTCATAACCACCCCCGTGCGTGAACCCATAATCACGCTCCTGGTAGATCATCTTATCATCCCCCACATACGCCCTCACCGCCGAGTTTTTCCCCAGCATCAGCGAGCACATATCCACCGCCCCTCGCTCGTTGCACGGAATCACATACGCACCCGCCAGGAACGTATCCGTGTAGTTGAAATCGGGAGACGTATTCGAGCCATCTTCCTCCTCCTCATCCACCATACCAGGCCCAGGTGTGCTGTCCCAGGTATTCCCAGTCGCATTAATCTTGCCCACCACCGCAGCGCCCTTCGTGGAAGTCCCTGCACCATCAGGGCTCAGGATCTTCGAAATCGTGATCTGATTCCCATTGTTGCCCGTCCCCAGGTATTCCACAAAACCCACCGACCCATCCGTATTCACGATCCACGCATAATACTTCCGGTTCGCACCACAGATCCCCGTATCCGCATGATTGTAAAAATCATTCCAGTCTGCGTGCGCCGCTTGGCCCTCCCACCACTCATACTTATATCCGCCGAACCACTCGAAAAACCGCGTCTGCGTATCACCCGCATCCGAGATCAGCTTGCAGCTCCCCGCAGCAGAGTCCACCCCAAAGCCCACCCCCAGGATCGCCCTCGGTGCCAGCGGATCCGCCAGCACATCATACTCCGCATCCACAGAGATGTGCTCAAACAGGCCGATCCCCTGCCAGTCCAGCAGTCGCCCGCTATACAGCGGATGGTCATCACTCCGCGCCGCCGCATTCATCAGCGCATTCTCATACGAATGATGCATTCGTAGAGACGTCATCGCCACATCCGGGATATACGCCATGCACGAGTACACCGGAGACCGGTGCTTGTTATGGCCGATCTTGAATGGCATCCCCCCCAGCCTCTGCCACTGCGGCTTCGCCATCGTCAGCACCGTCGGGCTCATCGTATCACCCGCCGTCAGCTGGTCAAAACCACGCTTCCCGTTAGGGTAGATTGTATTGCCCTTGCCCAGCAGCTTCAGCGCCATCTTCATATCGTTCATCCGCTTCCGGCCCAGCTTCATCTTCAGCTGGTCCATGATCGCAGACTTCACACTCCCACCCGCCGCCATAAACTTCGCCTGCTTCTTGTTCCACTCGAACGCGTCACGCCAGAAGTCCACCTTGCACGTATACGTCGCCCAGTTCACCGAGGAAGTATTCCCCGTCAGCTCCTGCTCACCCCGCACACCCGGACCGCGCGGCTGGGACATCACCGTAAACACCACCGAGTCCCCCGCATTGTAATTCTCCAGATCCTTCTTCACCACGAACGGCTTGCTGTCCTTCTCCCCGCCCTCAAAAAAGGCAAAGTCATCCACCGACTGCGCCCCCGTCCTCAGTTGCTTGTTCCACACCTTCGCCACCAGGCCCGTATCCTGCCCCAGTGCCGCCGCCAGCGTCTGCACCCGCGCATCCGCATTATAAGTATTGTTCTCCGGCATAATCTTGTTTCCTAGTATTCGATTTAAATGTTATTAAATAATATCCAGCGATGCTAAAAAACACCGCCATCACTCACAGTCGTTTCTTGTCCAGTTGATCCAGCACATCCCTCTGCTCCTCCGGGCTTAGCTTCTCAAACTCCGTCATCGCGGCAGATGCCGTCAAAGCCATCGAGTTCGCACCGCCTCCTACCGGGGAGCCCGGCATCCGCACACCCGTGCGTGGAGCCTTGGGCATCCGTAAATCAGATCCGCTCAGCCTCTCAGGATCGGCAGCGCCGCCTCCTAAATAAGCACCATGTTTCTCCATCGTCCGTCTGGCGATATTCTCAGGCCAGTCAGCACTCTTAAAGATAGGATCCTTCTGCTGTTCCGCAAGTAAAATTTCAGCGCCTAACAAAGTATTGAATAAACTTTCCTCACTCCCCATCAGCTCCCCGTACATCCTCTCCACCTGCCCCCGCGAAGCCGCCTCCTGCGCCTCATACTCCGTCACATACGCCGCCTCCGTCTCCGCAGTTCTCCTCGCCTGCTTCACCTCCATGCGCGCCTCCACCATCTCCGCCAGCAGCTCATCCGCCCCCTCATAATCATACCCCGCCATCCTCGCCGCCCTCTCCCTCACCAGCCCCTCCAACCTCTCCTCCGCCAAAAGCACAGTCGCCGCTCCCCCACCCTCATAAGCGCCTTCAGCACTCCCTTGCCCTGCGCTTGCGGCGATGCCCGCGCCGTCCGCTAACCGATCCCCATTCGTCCCTTGCTCCGTCTCCCCCCGGGCACTCTCTCCCACCCCGTCCCCTATCTCATCCCCCATTTCCCCGCCAAACTCAAACACCCGCCCCAGCGCCTCCCTCAGCGTCCCCGCCTCACCGTCCCGCAGCATCCGCGTCGCCTCGATCAGCCCCCGCCGCTCCTCCCGGCTCTCGATCGCCCTCAGGCTGATTCTCCCCGGCATCCGCCCCTCATCCTCCCCCGCAGGCCTCCGCGCCTCACGGATCGCCGCCTCGATCCTCCTCTCATCCCCGCTCTCCAGATCCGCCACCCCCTCCTCGCTCAGCCGCGTCACATCCACCTCCTCCATGGCCCGCTCCAGCGCCATCTCCCCCGTCTCCGCCTCCGTCAAAACAGCAGCCTCATCCAGACCGCCCATCACATCCATCACCTGCGGCTCATCACCGCCAAAGACCGTGGTATCATCCATACCCCAACATCCCCCCGCCCACCCACACCCCGCAACCCCCAAACCCCCCCACTTAGCCCAAGTCCCAAAAAAACATTTCTCCCACACATCCAAAAACATTATCCAGAAAAAGGAGCCCCCTCCAACCCCCAATCCCGTCCTCACCTCTCAAAAGTAGCCCGCTCAGTCCCCTGAGCGGATAGCCACCTCGAAGCCCCTACCACCAGCCCACCATCGAAGCCCCTCCCGCCCTCCTCCTACCTCTCCACCTCCTAAAAAACCCACCACCCCCCAATCCCGCCTTGCACCCGCCCCCAAGCCAGCTAACAAAAACACCCATGCCCTCCCCCCGCCGATACATCATCACTCAAGACGGAGAAAAGTTAGGCGAATTCACCGAAGAGCAGGCGCTCCACTACCTAGACGAAGGCAGCCTCCACCCACATGACCTAGGCTGGGCACCCGGCATGGACGCTCCCCAGCCCTTGTCCGCCCTCTTCCACCAGGCCGGCACATCCACCCCGCCGCCCATCCCTCACCGCACCATCATTCATCCCAGCCCCCAGCCGCAAAGCCCACCCCCCAGCAGCTACCTCCCATCTCCCACCCTCCACTCCGCCCCCACACCCCTCACCACCGGATACATCCCCGCTGTCCAGGGCAGCCACTTCATCCCCGTCCATCACCGGCGCCCCCGCAGCATCCTCCGCTCCATCCTCGCCACCCTCATCGTCCTTCTCCTCCTCATCACCGCCAGCATCATCTGGTACCACCTCAGCCACGGCCCCCAGGCCCTTTACCAGCGCGCCCTCACCCAGGCCCAAAAGCACCCCACTCGCTTCCTCACCGCCGGGGCCACCCTCCTTCAGCAGGCCGCGTCCCAGGCCCACGCCCCCGCCCAGGTAGAGCTCGCCCTCTGCCACCTCCGCGCAGACGGCGTCCCTCGCGATGTCCCCACCGCCCTCCAGCTCTTGCAAGCTGCCGCAGACGCCGGCGATCCCCGCGCCCAGGCCCTCTATGCCTCGATGCTCAGCCTCGGTCAGGGCATCCCTCGGGATCTCGCCAAAGCCCAGAGCTACCTCCGCCTCGCCCTCGACCAGTCCCACCCCGAAGCCTTCTACCAGTGGGCCCAATGGCTCAGCCATCAGGCCAAAACCACCGGCATCCCCAACCCTCAGGAAATCTACCTCAGCACCACCCTCGCCGCAGAAAAAGGCCACCTCAGCGCCCTTGCCACCCTCGGCTGGATGCAGATCCACGGCCTCGGTACCACCGCCAACAGCCACCACGGCCTCACCCTCCTCAGTAAAGCCGCCGCCCAGCACGACCCCGCCGCTCACCATTACCTCGGCCTCCTCGCCCTCGCTGGGGATAACACCCTGGTCTCCCCCACCCTCGCCGAGCATCACCTCCTCATTGCCGCCGAGGCCGCCCACCCCCAGGCCATCCTCGCCCTCGCCAAATACTACCAGCAGCACCACCAGTCCGCCGCCGCAGAGACCTGGCTCACCATCGGCACAGACCTCCAGCTTCCAGACCTCCTCTTCCTTCGCAGCCAGCACACCCTTCACACCTCCCTTGAGGAAAGCCTCCAGTGGCTCCAAAAAGCCGCCGACCTCGGCCACCCCCAGGCCCAGCACCAGCTCGCCGCCCACTATCAAAAAGGCCACGGCCTCCCCCAGAGCGATACCCTCGCCAAAAAATGGGAAAACCTCGCCACCTCCCAGGGCTACCGGTCCCAAGAATAATCCCAGGTCCTCACTTCAAAACTGCCTCATATCAACGAACATCCAAAAACATCATCACAATGTTCACTTGGCGGTGAGGGCATTTTTCCGTGAAACGAGTCCAACCAATACCGCTTCCGCCTGCGATGCCTTGGGCCACCAGATTGATGGCCTACCTTAAAGTGAGGCAATAAAACTCACGGTGTGGAGAGCACAAATCACACTCCGTTTTCGCGCACAACCGATTGGGGCGCAGGCTGCGAATGCCTGTGACTGAGTTCTTTAATCCTTAACTAACTAACTTTATGAGAGCACTTTGCTGGCACGGAAAATATGATGTCCGAGTAGATACAGTCCCTGATCCCACGATCCTTGAGCCGACGGACGCCATCATCAAAATCACCTCCACAGCCATCTGTGGTTCGGACCTCCATCTGTATGATGGCTACATGCCATCCATGAAGAGTGGCGACATCCTCGGCCATGAGCCCATGGGCATCGTTGTAGAGGTGGGCAAGGCAGTGACCAAACTGAAAAAAGGAGACCGCGTCGTCGTTCCCTTTGTCATCGCCTGCGGCTGCTGCTTCTTCTGCTCGAAGACCCTCTACTCCTGCTGCGATACCACCAACCCCAATGCGGAGGAGGCCAGCAAGGCCATGGGCCACGCCCCGGCGGGTCTGTTCGGCTTTTCACACATGATGGGCGGCTACTCCGGCGGCCAGGCCGAATATCTCCGCGTACCGCATGCAGATGTCGGACCCATCAAGATCGAATCCGGCCTGCCAGATGAGCAGGTCCTATTCCTCTCAGATATTTTCCCCACCGGTTACATGGCTGCGGAGAATGCCGATATCGAGCCTGGGGATACCGTCGCCGTTTGGGGCTGCGGTCCCGTAGCCCAGATGTGCATCCAGAGCTGCTGGATGATGAAAGCCGGGCGCGTCATCGCCATCGACCGCGTGCCAGAGCGCCTCGCCATGGCGCGCAGCATGGGCCGGGCAGAGACCATCAACTTTGACGAGGAGGACGTCTATGAACGTCTCCAGGAAATGACCGGCGGGCGCGGGCCAGACCGCTGCATCGATGCCGTGGGCTGCGAGGCCCATGGGACCGGCGGCGTGGATGCCGTGGTGGACAAGCTCAAAGCGGCCGTCATGCTCGCCACGGACCGCGCCCATGCCCTGCGTCAGGCCCTGTTCTGCTGCCGTAAAGGCGGCACCGTCTCCGTCCCAGGAGCCTATGTCGGCATGGTGGATAAATTCCCCTTCGGCGGCGCCATGAACAAAGGCCTAACCATCAAGATGGGCCAGACCCATGTGCAGCGCTACACCCAGCCCCTGCTGGAAAAGATCGAAGCCGGAGAGATCGACCCCTCCTTCGTCATCACCCACCGCCGCACCCTCGAAGAAGCCCCCGACGCCTACAAAACCTTCCGCGATAAAGCCGATGGCTGCATCAAAGTCGTTTTGAGACCCTGAGCCAACTCAATGTGACTGAGCGTCCGATCCTCTTCCCTCAGTGAAAAGGATGGGCGCTTACTCTTCCTCTCCAAAGGCCAAAATCACCCCAGCCTTTCCTCCCCGAGTGGAAAGGCTGGGGTGAGCGGCTCCCGTTCAGTAAAAGTACTCCAGAGCATTAGCTCGCGAAAACCACGCCTTCAAAATAGACGCGCGAATAGCATCAGAGGGTACCACCCGATGCTACTCTAACCTCATCCAGGTCGGTCACCAAAATTACTGCGGATTCTTCGTCGTTGGCGAATCAGGTGCCTCGTCACCCGCCGCAGGCATTTGCCCTGGCGCGGGTTTTGGATCTTGGCCAGAGACTTCGTTGGCGGGCTTGGCGGCGGATGGCATCGGTTGCTGCCCTGCCGCAGCCGCATCCACAGGCTTATTGTTAGGCTGCTGGCCTGGGGCTGGCTGCTGTCCCGTCACATCAGCCTTTTGGCCATACGCCACCGGCGTTTGCCCAGGCATTGCCTGGCCTGAGACCGCCGTAGCACCCGTGATACCGGTAGATCCAGCAGCCCCTGAGGCCGTTGTACCCTTCGTACCCTCGATGGAAGCTGCGCCCTGGCTGCCGATGTTCACCATGCGTTTAAATTCTTCCAGGCTCAGGCTGCCGTTCTCGTCGTGGTCCAGCCGTGTAAACAGCCCTTGCGGATTCGTCGCGATCTGACTGGCCACAAAATTGAGCGCCGTCTTCGCATTGGCTTCCCGTTCATGATTACCCTTCATGTGACGTCGGTTGGTATCTTTGTTTTCGTCCGGTGTTTCCTCGGCAGCGCGCACTTCGGTCAGTGCAGTGAAGGCCAGGAATAGCGTGGTATGAAGGATGACAGATTTCATAGGGGTTGGGAAAAATGGATCAAATAGAACTGCTGAAATGAGAACCGGAGAAGGGCGTCGAAAAGGTACGGCGATCATAGTTTCGCTCCCGTTTGTGGAAATGGGTGTATCACATTCAGGGGCAGGGGAGCGGTTTCCGGCACCTCCTGATTTTGGGATGAAAAACTAAACTCCCGTACTTTTTCAGCATACTCTTCGTGGTGCTCCACCAGTCCTAAATGCTTCGCTGGAATCAGCGTCGTAAGATGCCCATTCGGCACCGCATGCTGGATCGCCTGGCTGGCCCGGGGCAGGGTAGTCGTGTCATCACTGCCAGCGATGACCAGCGTAGGAACGTTGATTTGCGGCAGCACATCAGTCGCGTCATATTCCATCATCCCCAGCATCCCCCTGGCCACCACCCCCGGTGATGCTCGTAGCTGAAAGCGCGCCGCAAAATCAATCTGCGCCCACGATTCCGTTCCAGCAAAAGAACCCCGCTTTGTGGTAATATGCATGGAGCCATTGCGATAACTCAGCCAGTTCATCACCCATACCACCGGAGATAAGGCAATCGTCAGCCACATCAGCGGCTTCAGCACAGGCGTTTGGATCGCCGTCAGAAAAGCCGCACCAGAGGTAGTGCGCACCGGATTGGTAGGCGTCGTATGAGTCAGCACCAGCCCTTGTACACGTGTGCCCAAGGCCGCAGGAAAGTGCCGGCAAAACGTCATCACGATCATGCCGCCGATGCTGTGGCCCACCAGGATAGCTTTCTTGCTTCCGGCAAATTCCAGCACCGCCTCCAGATCATGCGCCATCTTGTCCAGGCTAAAATCACGATTGTTAGGCCGCGTGGATTTCCCCAGTCCCGGCAGATCCCACACGATGAGGCGAAAGCGGTCCGCCATCTCCCTTTTAAAGTAAGTCCACTCCGTGCTGTCCAGCCCCCAGCCATGCGTCAGCACGATCGGCATACCATTCTCTGGACCATACACCTCCACCCTTAGCGAGGTGCCATCAGGCCGTTGGATCTGTTGGGAAATCCTCGGAGTGATGCTGTCATAGGGCGGTACCGCATTGGCTCCTTGGCCCGGTTTGCTCGATGACAAAACAAGCTTCAGCAAGCTCCCTCCAAATAAAGTGATGAGCACCAGCACACACGCGGCCGCCAAAAGCCCCGTCACCTCATTCATGCCCACTTCCGGCTGAAAGACCGAGGCACCCAGGCTGGCATCCCACACCCAGGACCGTTGCTGCCATTCATGTGCAAAGTAGATGGCCCCGCTCAGGATCCCCAGTGAAAGGAGACCGCAGAGCCAGGTTTGAAGAATGAGAGTTGGAATCATGCCAGACCCCTTTGCACAAAGCTCGCCACACTTTGGAAAACAGCCGTCAGGAAAATTTAAAAACAAAAGTTCCTTCGGTTAGGTCCTTTGCCGCCAAGTCTGCTTACCCGGCTCTAAACCGGCCACCCCTGGACATCGGATTACCTCAAAGTCACCGGTGAACTGGCTGTCGATCTCCGCAGCAACATCGCCACCGAAGCACGCGCCAAAATGGTTTACGAACGCCTCATCAAACTTCTGCGACGATCCCGGCACCAAAGAAGCACTGCAGTTCTTGATGACTCGGGAGATCACCCACAGGCGCACCTTCATCCAGGCCCTAGACGGTCTCGGTAAAGGCTTCGTCTCAGCAGGCTCCCTCATGATCCCCGACGAAGCCCCCCTCGCCGTCGGCCTCATCCCCCCCCGGCATCGTGGATCAATATTACAACGACTCCACCGGCCACCAAACCACGTCCCCCCACCCCATCGTCCCCTCAAAAGCCCCTCGCATTAAATCCCATTCTCCGCCTCCTCCGCCTCTTTGCCCCTCTGCGTTAAACCGATCACAGCAGACCCCTCCACCACTCCAAACTTTTTTCCCCACTTAGCCCAAGTCGCCCCCCAACATCCTGGACACCGTCCACCCCGGCCCGGACTTTTCATACATGTCCACAAGCCAGACCCAGCCCATCCCCCATCCCTTTCGCCAGAGCAAAGTCCATCACGCCTTCCCCCGCCCGCACCCCCCGTACAAGCCAGTCAACTCCTCCACCCCACCTCAACCAACACCACCCCAACCAACTCCACCCCAACCAACTCCACCCCAACCAAC
>NZ_SOCA01000022.1 GCF_004364345.1 Prosthecobacter fusiformis
TTCTGCACGTGCTCAAGAGGCGGCTCCTGGCGTGCTTTGGACGTCCCTGGCGTTGCCTGGGAAACCGTTTATGGCCACTTCCGCCGCTGGGCCAAGGCCGGTCTCTGGGATCAGGCCATGCAGCAGATGAAATGGCATGCAGGCAAGAACCTCGGCATGATTGACTCCACCCACATCAAGGTCCACCGCGACGGGGCCAACCCCGCCGGAGGCCAGGAACAACAGGCCATGAGCCGCACCAAGGGCGGACTCAACACGAAGCTGCATGCTGCGGTGGACGGGCGCTGCCAGCCTCAAGCCTTGATTTTGACGGCAGGCACGGAGGCTGATGTCTTGCATGCGCCAGCTTTGCTTGAATCTGTGGAGGGCAGGCGGGTGCTCATGGACAAGGCTTATGACAGCGATGGGTAGCGCGAGCTCATCGCAAGCAAAGGTATGAAAGCCTGCATTCCGCCGCGCAGCAACCGGGTGGCCCCTGCGGCTTACGACAAGGCGCTTTACAAGAAAAGGAACTGCGTGGAGAACTTCTTTGAGAAGATCAAAAGGATGCGGCGCATCGCCACGCGCTACGACACAACCGATGTCTCCTTCATGGCCTTTGTCCTCCTTGGCATCTGCACTCTATCTCTCAGAAACCAATTTTAAAACACGCCCTAGCCACCCAAGCTCCTTCGTCAAATGTCTTTATGAGGTGCTTCGCGTGACGCTTACTTTCGAACTACAGCTCTCGATATAACAACCCAAATATGGGTATTCGATTGATGATTTTTTGCAATCTTATCAGCTCGGGTATCTCCCGTGATGTGTAACCTGCATCTTCAAGTGCATCGGAGATTATCTGGAACGGCAACTTCCATTCCGACAAGAAATCAACTTTTGACATTTGAATTTCAGGTAACAAATTTAGCTGATTTTCAGCACCTCCGATAACTGCCTCAAAATCTGAATGAATCTCAATTATTACCTGATTCCAAGTCATTTGCCATTTGGCATTAAAAGTGTTAGAGGGCCAATGTATAATCATTTCTCCCGTGTGAGAATCCATCAATGATTCGCATAGGTCCATCGCGTCGTCAATGAGACAGCTTAGATCATACTTGTAACTCAAAGGTATTGGAATGGAACCCCAAATCATGAAAGCATACTCCGTTTGCAGCGGGAAAACAGTCTCTATCGCGTCTGCTATGGTTGCGTCAGATTTGTCAATTCCCTTTTTATTAATCGGCTTACTGGCTTGTATCCAAAAGTTCATATAGTTAGGGCCTGGGATGACCATGAAATGTACCGGATCCATTATTGCAAACCCATATTCTCGTAGCTAGCTACTGTCTCACCACTTGTCAAGTGGACAACACTTGTACTTCCAGCAGGAAGAAAAGATGCCAGGCATATATTTAGAGCGGAATGTTATTGCGCCAGATTCTTGGAGCGAGTCCGTTGACAATGATGAATGATTACCACAACTGGAGCAGGATACCTGGGGTTATGGCCCTCTCAAATAGTGAATGCTGAAGTGGTTGTTCCGCCGGTAATGATTTTGTGTATTGGAGCCTTAGTTGTATTATTTCTAATTTTTTTAGAATTGCTTTTTCGGCGGATAAAATTAAAAAAGGATGAGGCATGAATGTGCTTGGCGCTGGCAATGTGGCATCTCTTGGCATGGCAGCGTGGGTGGTAAGCAGTTAAGATACCATCCGTTCTTCATTCAATACTCAGATTGAATTATGAAAATGATAATTTTGTTTATAGTGGTTTTTCTATCTGGATGTCGAGTAGATATGAAGGAAAGTCAAGTGTCCCTCCATCTGGCAGGTGTCGCTTTAAGTCACGGCAAATTGGAATACACTCTCAAGAATTGCTCGGGGAATTTTGTTGCCTTTCCTGCTTGGAAATCCCCACTCCTAGCTACGACAGAAGGAATTCTGTACATGGATATTTTGAGCGTGCAATCAAAAGAAGCATCGGTTAAATCTCTCTACACTGGCCTTTGGGTTAGTCATTTGAATTTAACTAAAAGCATGGTTACCGTGCTTGAACCATATTCTGTGCAGAAAGGTAGAGTTGATGTAAATAAAAATTATGAAATGAAAGCGGGTATCCATCAAATTCAATGGATTTTGTCTGGGAAGGATTTGCCTGTCGCTTGTTTTGACTCGAAGGAAAAAGTGGAGCGTTGGTTGAATAAAGTTAGTGAAAATACTAAATTTAGTCATATCGCCACTATCTCCAGCGACAGCATTCAATATCGCAACGAGTAATAGCGAACTCTTCTCCCTCCGCCGCCTGCGACACCATGCTGTGGGGTGATGTTCCTCAGGAGTGAATGGCACCCATGAGGTAGCGCCATGGGATCATTCACTGTGATGACCTCCATCAACTTGACCAAACAGCGTCCAGCTTTCGTGGCTCTGATAGACTCGCATCACCAGGGGAGTAACCATGACGAGGAAGGCGTAGCCCCGATCTCAAACCCCTCTTCATTCTAAAAACCCGCGATATCATCCGTTCCAGCTTCGTATGTGCTGCATGACTGTTCGCCTGGCTGCCTTGTCCCTGTGCTTCCTCACTGCCTCCGCAGTGGCCGTGGAGACTCAGGTGACCTTCCGCGAAGCACCCCACAAGTATCTCGACCACACCCCGCAGGATCGCTTTGCCGCAGTGCAAAAGCAGATCGAAAAAGGCGAGGTCAAGTTGGATACATCAAGCGACAAGGCTTTCCTGGCCAGCATTCTCAAGGCCCTGGACATTCCCGTTTCCTCCCAGCTTCTCGTCTTTTCCGCCAGCTCATTGCAGAGTGAGATCATCAATCCCAGCAATCCTCGCGCACTCTACTTCAATGAGGATACCTACATCGGTTATGTGCCGGGCGGCAAAGTGGAAGTGATCGCCATGGACCCAGAGATGGGTGCCATGTTTTACATCTTTGAACGGCTGCGGCCGGGCGGGGGAGTACCACCGATGACGCGGTCAGACAAATGCTTCAACTGCCATGCGGGCAATGCCACCCGACGGGTTCCCGGCCTCATTGCGGAATCCCTTTTGCCCATGCTCAGCGGAGCCAGTCTGGAGACTTATCGCCGGGATGAGCAGGGGCATCAAATCCCCCTGGAGAAGCGATTCGGCGGCTGGCATCTGACGGGTAAACATCACCTGAAAGATAACCTCGCCAACCTGATGGGCCGCACCAGTTCATCGCGCGGTTTTGAAAAGACACCGGTGGAGCCGGGCCAGATGTCCGACCTGAATCTGCACCTGATCCCCACCAGCGACATCCTGCCGCATCTGGTGCATGAGCATCAGCTCGGGTTTGAAAACCGTGTCTTCCATGCCGCCTACGTGATGCGCCAGCTCCTGGCAGAAGGCCGTGGCAGCCTGCCCCTGGCGGCTAAGCCTGAGATGGAAACGCTGGCGGATGAATTGGCCCGTTACATCCTCTTTGCCGATGAGGCGAAACTGCCTACCGAGGGTATAGAAGGAGATGCTGAATTCATCCGTGAATTTCAGCGTAACAAAAAGTCTGTCAAAGCGGGGGCGTCTCTGAAGGATTTTGATCTGAAGAACCGCATCTTCAAATACCGGTGCAGTTACATGATCTATACTGACTCCTGGCAGAAACTGCCCGCCATGCTCCGCGAGCGGGTTTACTTCAAAATGGCTGAGGGGCTTCGTGAGCAGAATGCCAACCCCGCTTATGCCCATCTGCCCCCGGATGAGCGGCGGGCCATACGCACGATCTTGAAAGAAACCCTGCCCGGCCTGCCCACTTGGTGGCGCTGAGGTGACAATTCTGTGCACGATTCAACGTTTCGACTCGTAATGAAGACCAACCAACGCTGCCGGGAATAAAAAATCCGGTTCTGCGTCTGATATCTGTCCGCACCACAGTCCTTCACGGAAAAGGTGCGAACCACCAAACCGACAAACCAAACCAAACGAACATCATGAAGAAACTGCTCGCACTCGCCCTCTCCCTCGTCGCCGCATCCGCCATGGCTGCCGAGTATCCGGACATCAGCATCTCCGACCTCAAGACCGCCATCTCTGAGAAGAAGGTGACCGTCATCGACGTCAACGGTTCTGACTCCTACGCTGAAGGCCGCGTGCCGACCGCCATCGACTTTGAAGCCAAGGGCGGCGAACTGGAAAAAGTCCTTCCTGCTGACAAGAACGCCCTCGTCGTGGCCTATTGCGGCGGCCCTAGCTGCAACGCCTACAAGGCTGCTGCCAAGAAGGCCACTGAGCTGGGCTACACCAACGTCAAGCACCTTTCCGCAGGCAAGTCCGGCTGGAAGAAAGCTGGCGAAGAACTCGAGAAGTAATTCTCTGACCTGATTCACGCCGGGATGCTGGACAAACCCGCATCCCGGCGTTTTTAATACCCACCACCGTCCCAAGTCCCGCCCTTCATGAAAAAGATCCTCCTCGCCCTCTCGCTCCTCGTTTCCGCCGCACTCCCCGCCGCTGATGAAACCAAGCCTGTGACCTATGAAGGGCAGATCACCGGCGTGGTCTGCGCCTCCTGCAAGGCCCACATCACCGCCGCCCTCACCCAAAAGCTGACCGATGTCGTCAGCGTGGACGTGAAAGCCGGAGATACCCCGGATACCCAGAAGCTGATCGTCGTTGCCAACAACAGCGACATCACCAAGGAGACTGCAACCGAGGCCCTGGGCACCTATGCCAAAAACTACCAGATCCTTTCTCTGGCGAAAAAGTAACACACCTCCCAGCCTCTTCTCCTAAAAGGACCGCTATTCCAAGCGGTCCTTTTTGTTAGGTGCTCCCGGAGCTGATAAAACGCGGGATTCAGAGGGGATAAAGAGCACCCTGCCTTTCGATAAATGGCCTTTGGAGGAGGGTTTACGGGCAATAACAAAGCGAAATCGCGGCGGAATAGCCACCTTCTGCCGTAGATTCTCGGCCTGGGCTTGACGTCTGCCCTGGCCCCATTTAAGCGAGCAACATGAGAATCCTCATTACCGGCGGCGCGGGTTTCCTTGGCTCCCATCTTTGCGAACGGCTCCTGAACGAGGGCCACGATGTCCTGTGCATGGACAACTTTTTTACCGGGAGAAAAGCCAACATCGCCCACCTGCTCCCGAATCCAAACTTCGAGCTGTTCCGGCATGATGTGATCGATCCTTTCAAGGCCGAAGTGGACCGCATTTATAACCTGGCCTGTCCCGCCTCTCCGCCGCATTACCAGTACAATGCCATCAAGACCATCAAGACCTCCGTCATGGGCGCCATCAATGTCCTGGGTCTGGCCAAGCGCACCCGTGCCCGTGTCTTCCAGGCCTCCACTTCTGAAGTCTATGGCGACCCTGAGGTGCATCCGCAGCCAGAGACCTACTGGGGCCATGTGAACCCCATCGGCATCCGCTCCTGCTATGATGAAGGCAAGCGTGTGGCTGAAACTTTGTTCTTTGATTACCATCGCCAAAACGGCGTGGACATCCGCGTAGTGCGCATCTTCAACACCTATGGCCCGCGCATGCTGCCGGATGACGGCCGTGTGGTGTCCAACTTCATCGTGCAGGCCCTGCGCGGTCAGAACATCACCATCTATGGCGATGGCAGCCAGACCCGCAGCTTCTGTTATGTGGATGACCTCATCGAAGGCTTTGTCCGCCTCATGGAGACCCCCGGCATCACCGGCCCGATCAACATCGGAAACCCCGGCGAATTCACGATGCTTCAGCTTGCCGAGCAGGTGCTGAAAAAGATCGGTGGCCCGTCCAAGATCACCTTCCACCCCCTGCCTTCGGATGATCCTAAGCAGCGCCGCCCTGACATCACCCTGGCGAAAACCCACCTCGGCTGGGAGCCGAAGGTGCCGCTGGAGGAAGGTCTGGACCGCACCATCGCATACTTTAAAACGGTGGTGGCTGTCTGATTTCCTTTCCGCTTTTTTGCCCCCTCTGAACTTCCGGGAAAACGCCGTCATCCATCTCCTGCCATGAATATTTGCTGCATTGGTGCTGGTTACGTTGGCGGTCCCACCATGGCCATGATCGCTGCCAAGTGCCCGGATATCCGGGTGGAGGTGGTGGATCTGAATGAGGCACGCATTGCCGCCTGGAATTCGGACGATCTGCCCATTTATGAACCCGGCCTGGATGAAATCGTCCGCCAGTCGCGTGGGCGGAATCTCTTTTTTAGCACGGGCGTTAATGAGGCTATCCGGGCTGCGGACATCATCTTCGTCAGTGTGAATACCCCCACCAAAACCTTCGGTATGGGGGCCGATAAAGCAGCGGACCTGCGGTATGTGGAGGCCGTGGCCCGTACCATCGCTGAGGTGGTGGACGAACCAAAAATCATCGTCGAAAAAAGCACCATCCCGGTAAAAACGGCGGAGGCCATCCTCAGCATCCTGGCTTCCAATGGCAAGGGGCTCAAGCATCAGGTCCTCTCCAATCCTGAATTCCTTGCCGAAGGCACCGCCGTCGCAGATCTCACCGCCCCGGACCGTATCCTCATTGGTGGGGAGACGACCCCGGAAGGCCAGATTGCCATTGAGACCCTGGTCAGCGTTTATGCCCATTGGGTGCCACGCGAGCGCATCTTGACGACGAACCTGTGGTCCTCGGAGCTTTCCAAGCTCGTCGCCAATGCCTTCCTGGCCCAGCGCATCTCCTCCATCAATAGCATCTCCGCCTTGTGTGAGGCCACCGGGGCCGATGTGGATGAGGTGGCACGCGCCATCGGGACGGATTCGCGCATCGGGCCTAAGTTCCTCAAGTCCTCCGTAGGATTTGGCGGTTCCTGCTTTCAAAAGGATGTGCTGAACCTCGTTTATCTCTGCGGTCACTTCGGCCTGCCGGATGTCGCGGCCTACTGGGATCATGTGATCCGGATGAATGACTGGCAGAAACGCCGTTTCTCCGAGCGCATCGTGCGTACCCTTTTCAATACGGTCACGGGCAAGCGCATCGCTGTGCTCGGTTTCGCCTTCAAAAAGGACACCGACGACACCCGTGAATCCGCCGCCATCTATGTCTGCAAAGACCTGCTGGAGGAGCGTGCGAACCTGGCCATCCATGATCCCAAGGTCAAACCTGCCCAGATGCGCAGCGACCTCTCCCTGGCCGAGGGGGACTCCCGTGTCACCTTTGCCGCCACGGCTGAAGAAGCCGCCGCCGATGCCCATGCCCTGCTGGTGCTGACGGAATGGGAATGTTTCAAGGATCTGGACTTTGAAAAGATCTACCAAAAGATGCTCAAGCCCGCCTGGATCTTTGATGGCCGCAACCTCCTCGACCGACCCAAGCTTGAAGCCATCGGCTTCAAGGTCTATAGCATCGGCAAGCCTCTGAATCGCAGTTGAGGCACGGGTATTGCTCTGCGTGCTCTCCGTATAGTTCTTTGTTCTCTCGCTCTCCCTTACCTTATGCCCACCGCACTCATCACTGGCATCACCGGCCAAGACGGTTCCTACCTCGCAGAACAGCTCCTCGCCAAGGGGTATACGGTCCACGGCATGATCCGGCGGGCATCGAACTTCAATACCCAGCGTATTGAGCACTTGTTCAATGACCCTGAAATCTATAACCAGAAGCTCTTTCTGCATCATGGGGACCTCACGGATTCCAGTAACCTGAACCGGCTTCTGGAAAAGACCTCGCCTAACGAGATCTATAACCTGGCGGCACAGAGCCATGTGAAGGTTTCTTTTGAAGTGCCGGAGTATACGGCGGAGGTGGATGGCCTGGGCACGCTGCGGTTTCTGGATGCGATCAAGGAAGTGGGGCTGGAGAAACGGGCGCGCTTTTACCAGGCCTCCACCAGTGAGCTTTATGGCTTGGTGCAAGAGGTGCCGCAGACGGAAAAGACCCCGTTTTACCCGCGCTCCCCCTATGGTGTGGCTAAGCTCTATGGGTACTGGATTGTCGTGAACTATCGCGAATCCTATGGCCTGCACGCTAGCAATGGCGTCCTCTTTAACCATGAGTCCCCGCGTCGTGGGGAGACTTTTGTGACGCGTAAGATCACCCGGGCTGCTGGGCGTATTCGTGAGGGGTTGCAGACGGATGTCTCCCTGGGGAATCTGAGTGCCCAGCGTGACTGGGGGTATGCGCCGGAGTATACGGAAATGATGTGGCGCATGCTGCAAAAGGAGGAGCCGGGGGACTACGTATGCGCCACCCATGAAACGCATACGGTGCGGAAATTCTGTGAGCATGCCTTTGCGGCAGTGGATATGCCGCTGACCTTTGAGGGCGAAGGTGAGGATGAAGTGGGTCGGGATGAAAAGGGCATCGTGCGGGTGAAGGTGAACCGCGATTATTACCGTCCGGCGGAGGTGGAACTCCTCATCGGAAATCCTGAAAAGGCCCGGCGTGAGCTTGGTTGGTCACCGAAGGTGACGTTTGAGGAACTGGTCACGATCATGGCGGCGGCGGATTGGTCCCTGGCGAAGAAAGAAAAGGCTCTCATGGTTTAAGTCCGGTATTCTCTCTCCTCCTTCTTCCCTAGATCCCCCATTCCATGTCGCTTTTGGATTCCCGCATCTATGTCGCCGGTCACCGGGGGATGGTCGGTGGTGCTTTGGTCCGCAGTATACGTGAGCGGGGCGGGCGGGACATCCTCACGGCCACTCATGCGGAGCTGGATCTGTGCCGCCAGGGCCAGGTGGAAAGCTGGTTCAGTGAGCATCAGCCGGATACGGTCATCCTGGCTGCGGCTAAGGTGGGCGGCATCCATGCGAACAACACGTATCCGGCAGAGTTCATTTACGATAACTTGATGATGTCGGCGAACGTCATTCATGCGGCTTATACCTCCGGGGTGAAGCGCCTGCTGTTCCTGGGCAGTTCCTGCATCTATCCCCGGCTGGCCCCGCAGCCGATGCCGGAGGATAGCCTGCTGACTGGGCCGCTGGAAACGACGAATGAGGCCTATGCCCTGGCCAAGATCGCGGGGCTGAAGCTGTGCCAGCATTACCGGCATCAGTATGGGGTGATGTTCCACTCGGCCATGCCGACGAATCTTTATGGCCCGGGGGATAACTACCACCCGGAGAATTCCCACGTGATCCCGGGTCTGCTGCGTCGCTTTCATGATGCCAAGCTGGCGGGGCTGGAGGCGGTGACGGTCTGGGGTACGGGCACGCCGCTGCGGGAGTTTCTGCATGTGGATGATCTGGCGGAAGCCTGCCTGCATCTGCTGGAGCTGGAGACTCCACCGGACTGGGTGAATGTGGGCAGTGGTCAGGAATGCAGCATTGGAGAGCTGGCGCAGACGGTGAAGGAGGTGGTGGGCTTTGAGGGCGCGCTGAAGTTCGACCCCACCCAACCTGACGGTACCCCGCGTAAGCTGCTGGACTCTCACCTGATCCAAAGCCTGGGCTGGAAGCCGCGGGTGAGCCTGAAGGAAGGACTTCAGGCTGCCTATGCGGACTTTCAAAGCTCCCTGCCACGGTCCGTTTGATTCCGTCGGCTGGTTTCATGGTTGGATGGTATTTATCATTCGTGCAGTGGCTTGAGTGCCGGATGGGGATGGGGAAAGAAACGCGTTTTTCCCCATGTGGGGATTTTAGGGGCTAAGGTCCTGGTTTTGAATGAGTTGCGCATGGGGATGGTTCCCCATGTGGGGAAAACCGTGGGGATTTGGGGATTTTCGGGGAGATTTTTTGGACAGGATTCCATGATTTTCAGAATTCACAGGATGGCTGGGATGGGGTTTTAGATTGGGGGAAATGGATGGGAATGAGGCGTGGGAATGGGATGTGGCCCCACACGGACGCACTCTGCGGATACTGTGCCGTCGCCAGCGCTGGGGGAGATTTTTTGGACAGGATTCCATGATTTTCAGAATTCACAGGATGGCTGGGATGGGTTCTGGTTTGGGGGAAAAAGGATGGGGATGAGGCGTGGGAATGGGATGTGGCCCACCCGGACGCAGTGTGCGGATACTATGCCGTCGCCAGCGCTGACGTCGCAAGCGGCTGCACTCCCGACTTGGGCTAAGTGGGGGTATTGGTTTTGGGGTGGCCTTGAGAAGGTTAAATTGCATTCTGCCAGCAACGCTCTTGCCCTAATGATCAGGAGCGGCTTTTATAGGTGAAATTCAGTACTCTCATTTCTCCCGAATGCCCCGCGTCGCCAAAGCCAAGTCCGCCCCCAAGGAATCCTCTTCTTCCAACATTGGTTTGGAGGCCAAGCTGTGGCTCACGGCTGACAAGCTATAAGATGAGCGATTCCCAATGCGACACATAGCCGCATGAATTCAGATAATTGGCTGCGGTGCTGAATGCATCTTGAAGATAATTGAAGGCCACACGAATGACCGTTCTGCTGGATTACCAAAAGGAGAACTTCCAAATACTACTTGCTGAATGAACGCCGTTGAAATTGAAGAAGCCATTTCAAAGCTGGCCGAAGAAGCGTTCGATGCGGAGGGTTTCCCATATGCTTTTCTTGAGGCTTTTGGCAACAAGGCCACCACGATTCAGCGGCTGAAAAGCGGGAGCACGAACCAGTCGGATCTTCCTGGCGGGGTGCTTCAGCGCAGCAATATCCATATCCAGGTCTGCAAGGAGGGAGAAGTGCCTGCTGCCCTGGCGGAATTGCGGGAAAGTTCGGCTACGGCCAAGCACAAGGCGAAGTTCATTCTGGCCACGGATGGGAAGACATTCGAGGCGGAAAACCTGGGGGATGGTGGCACGGTGGTGTGTGATTACCCGGATTTTCACAACCACTTTGGATTTTTCCTGCCTCTGGCGGGCATCACCACGGTTAAGCAAATCAGTGAAAACGCCTTCGACATCAAGGCCACCGGGCGTCTGAACCGTCTCTACATTGAGTTGCTGAAGGACAACCCCGACTGGGCCACCGAAGCCCGGCGGGAAGACCTGAACCACTTCATGGCCCGGCTGATCTTCTGCTTCTTTGCCGAGGATACGGACATCTTCCACAATGTGGGCCTGTTCACCGCGACCATTGAGCAGATGAGCGCGCGGGATTCATCGAATACCCATGAAGTCATTTCAGAGATGTTCCGGGCCATGAACACCCCGGTGCGTCATGAGGGGACGCTGGATAACCGTTATCGTGAGGCTGCAGGTATCCGCCCTTGGGCGAACGGATTCCCGTATGTGAATGGCGGGCTGTTTTCGGAAAGTGTCGAAGTGCCGCGTTTCAGCAAGATTGCCCGTTCCTATCTCCTGCATGTGGGCGGGCTGGACTGGACCAAGATCAATCCGGACATCTTCGGCTCCATGATCCAGGCGGTGGCAGATGATGAAGAACGTGGTGCCCTGGGCATGCACTACACCAGTGTGCCCAACATCCTCAAAGTGCTGAACCCGCTGTTTCTGGATGACCTCCGTGCCAGGCTGCAGGAGGCCGGAGACAATGCCCGCAAACTGCTGAATCTGCGTCAGCGCATGGCCCGCATCCGCGTTTTTGATCCGGCTTGTGGTTCGGGTAATTTTCTCGTCATCGCCTACAAGGAGATGCGCAAGATCGAGGCCGAGATCAACATGCGCCGTGGCGAGGCGGATATCCGTTCCGTCATCCCGCTCACTAACTTTCGGGGCATTGAAATCCGGCACTTCTCCTGCGAGATCGCCCGGCTGGCCCTCATCATTGCCGAATACCAGTGCAACGTGCTTTACCGGGGCCAGCAACTTGCCCTCGCTGAATTTCTGCCGCTCGAAGCGGCCAACTGGATTACGTGTGGCAATGCTTTGCGCATTGACTGGTTAAGTGTCTGCCCTCCAACAGAGAAGGGTGTAAAAAATCGCAGCGAGGATTTGATCGAGACGCTCTTGAATCAGGCTGAGATTGATTTCGAAAACGAAGGTGGGGAGACATATATTTGTGGGAACCCCCCATATCTGGGTTCGACTTGGCAAACCGATGGACAAAAATCAGAACTGAAAGCCATCTTTGCCGCGCGCACGAAAAACTGGAAATCGCTGGATTACGTCGCTGGCTGGTTCATCAAAGCTGCCGATTATGGCACTCACACCAGGTCGTCCGCTGCTTTTGTGTCAACCAATTCCATCTGCCAAGGCGCACAGGTACCAATTCTTTGGCCACTGATTTTTGCCAGCGGCCACCAGATTAGTTTCGCACACACCTCGTTCAAGTGGGCTAATCTCGCCAGCCACAACGCGGGCGTTACGGTGACTATCGTTGCCATCAGCAATCACCCTAACAAATGGCGGCGCCTTTTTTCTGTAGCCGATGACGACTCAACAATCGAAAAGCAAATCGAGTTCATCAATGCCTATCTCGTGCCAGGACAGGATGTGATTGTCTCACCATTGTCCAAGCCCGCAGATGAGCGGGGTTTGATGGAGTGGGGGAACAAGCCGACGGACGGCGGCAACCTTTTTCTGACACCTGATGAACGCGATGCTGTTGTGAGTGAATCACCGAAAGCGACGCGATTCATCAAGCGATTTCTGGGCGCTCAGGAGTTTATTCGAGGTGAGCAACGCTATTGCCTTTGGATTGAGGATGCAGAGCGCGCCGAGGCCGAAGCAATTCCCGAGCTTAAGCGGCGGATCACTGAGGTCGCCAAAATGCGAGCAGAAAGCAAGGCTGCGGAAACCAGACCAGCAGCAGCTTTTCCACATCGTTTTCGTCAAATCCAGTCGATCGCCGGGATCTATTCCCTAGTCGTGGCCCGGGTTAGTTCGGAAAACCGCGAATACCTGCCAATCGGATTGGAGGACAACCTAACTATCATCGGTGACCGAAATTTTGCCCTCTATGACGCCCCACTCTGGAACATGGCTCTCATCGCTTCCCGGCTTCATTGGGTCTGGATTGGTACAGTTTGCGTGCGGCTGGAAATGCGCTTTTCCTACTCCAACACCCTGGGCTGGAACACCTTTCCTGTTCCCACGCTAACCGAGCAAAACAAAGCCGACCTGACGCGCTGCGCGGAGGACATTCTGCTGGCCCGTGAGGCGCATTTCCCGGCGACGATTGCCGATCTTTATGATCCTGAGACCATGCCCGCCGATTTGCGGGCTGCGCATGAGCGCAACGATGAGACGCTGGAGCGCATTTACATTGGCCGCCGGTTCAAGAATGACACGGAAAGGCTGGAGAAGCTGTTTGAGCTTTATACCCAGATGACCGCTGCGGAAAAGAAGGCTCCGCAAAAAGCCGAGACAAGGAGGAAAAGGCATGAAGCAAAAAACTAACGGTCTTACAGAGCCGCCAGATGATTATGCCGGCTGGCTTGTGGAACTGAAGGCGCGTATTCACACGGCCCGGCAGCGTGCCACCCTGGCGGTGAACCGGGAACTGGTGCTGCTCTATTGGCAGATAGGCCGGGATATCCTGGCCCGACAGGCAGCTCAGGGCTGGGGTGCAAAGGTGATTGAAAGATTGGCGCATGACCTGCGCACCGCCTTCCCGGAGATGAAGGGTTTTTCCCGGGCAAACCTGATGTACATGCGGGCTTTTGCCGAGGCCTGGCCGGAGGGGAAATTTGTGCAGCAGCCTGTTGCACAATTGGGGAAAGAAGCAATTGTCCAACAGGCTGTTGGACAAATTGAACCGTGGGAAATTGTGCACCAAGCTGGTGCACAATTTGAAGTGGACGGAATCCTGCAAGCCCCCCTTGCACAATTGCCTTGGGGCCATCACTGCGTCCTTCTCGACAAGCTCAAGACCCGTGATGACCGGTATTGGTATTTGAGAAACGCCATTGAGCACAACTGGTCGCGCAACATCCTGGTGATGCAAATCGAATCCCGCCTGCTGGAACGCAGCGGCGCGGCTGTGACCAACTTTAACCTCACCCTGCCAAAGCCGCAGTCCGATCTGGCACGGGAATCCCTCAAGGATCCGTATCGCTTCGACTTTCTGGGGCTGACCGAAGAAGCGCAGGAACGGGAGATCGAAAATGCACTGGTTAAACACGTCACCGATTTCCTGCTGGAACTTGGGGCGGGCTTTGCTTTCGTCGGTCGGCAGGTGCTGCTGGATGTGGGGGGGGAGGAGTTCTTTATGGATCTACTCTTCTACCACCTGAAGCTGCGCTGTTATGTGGTGATTGAGCTGAAGGCCGGAAAGTTCAAGCCTGAGCATCTGGGGCAATTGAGTTTTTATCTGACGGCGGTGGATGCCCAGGTAAAGCACCCCCAGGACGCCCCGACCATCGGCCTGCTGCTGTGCAAGAGCAAAAACAAGGTGGTGGCCGAATACGCCCTGCGCGACAAGGCGCAGCCGTTGGGCGTGGCCGAATACCAACTGGTGGAATCCCTGCCGCCTGAACTCCAAACCAGTCTGCCGAGCATTGAGCAGATCGAAAGTGAACTGGCGGGTGATGACTTGCCAGATGAGGAGGAAAAAGGATGAGCGACCTGATTCTCTATACATCGGATCTTGATTTGGCCAAGTGTGTTCTCCAAGGAGTGAGGCAATCTTGGCCTCACGCTGAGGGCGGGACGCCCTCACTCCTTGTGCCGCTGTCTAGTGCCGGGTTAGAGTAAAACCTGATTTTTGTTCTCACATCGTCCTATGAGCAGTCCCAACCCGATTCCCTCTGTCTCCGTCACCTACGCCACGGATGGCAGTTCCACGCAGGCCAACTCGCTGGGCATGAGGCCCATGCAGGAGCAGGCCTACCAAAAGCGGGGAGAGCAGTACCTGCTTATCAAATCTCCTCCGGCCTCCGGGAAGAGCCGGGCGCTGATGTTCATCGCGCTGGACAAACTGGTGAACCAAAAGCTGAAGCAGGCCATTGTGGTGGTACCGGAGCGCTCCATCGGAGCCAGCTTCCAAAACGAACCGCTGAGCAAGTCTGGTTTTTTTGCCGACTGGAAAGTGGAAGGGAAGTGGAACCTGTGTGATGCGGCAGGTTCTGAAAATGGGAGCAAGGTGGAGGCGGTGAGAAAGTTTCTGGACAGCGAGGACAAGGTGCTGGTCTGCACTCACGCGACTTTCCGTTTCGCCATGGAAAAACTGGGTGCGGAAGCCTTTGATGAACGCCTGATCGCTGTGGACGAATTTCACCATATTTCGGCCAATCCAGACAATCGGTTAGGCGAACACGTGCGCCAACTCATGGCCCGTGACAAGACGCACCTCGTGGCCATGACCGGCTCCTACTTCCGGGGGGATGCGGAGGCGGTCCTGCACCCGGATGATGAATCCAAGTTTGATACGGTCACTTACACTTATTATCAGCAGCTCAATGGCTACCAGTACCTGAAGCAGCTCGATATTGGTTATTTCTTCTACAGCGGCAGTTATGTGGACGACATCACGAAGGTGCTGGACTCCGATCTCAAGACCATCCTGCACATCCCTCATGTGGCCTCCCGTGAAAGCACGAGGCGGGGAAAAGACACGGAGGTCAGCGAGATACTCGGAACGCTGGGGACTTGGAAAGGGAAGGACCCGGTGACGGGGTTTGATCTGGTGGAACGCGCGGATGGACGCCTCCTCAAAATAGCTGATTTGGTGGATGATGGCCCCGACCGGCATGCCAAAGTGCTAGCGGCGCTCAAAGATCCGTCCCAAAAGAACAACCGGGATCACGTGGATATCATCATCGCGCTGGGGATGGCCAAGGAGGGCTTCGACTGGATCTGGTGCGAGCACGCGCTGACGGTGGGCTACCGCTCCAGCCTGACGGAGATCATTCAAATCATCGGCCGGGCCACGCGTGATGCGCCGGGCAAGACGCGGGCGCGTTTCACCAATCTCATCGCCGAGCCGGATGCGAGCGAACAGGCAGTGACGGAGGCGGTGAATGACACGCTGAAGGCCATCGCTGCGAGCCTGCTCATGGAGCAGGTGCTGGCCCCCCGCTTCGAGTTCAAACCGAAGAACCCGAACAATGCCCCGACGCCAGGGTATGATTACGGTCCGGGAGGCTACGACCCTGAAAAGACGAACGTGGGTTACAATCCGACGACGGGACAAATCCAACTGGAGATCAAAGGCCTGGCAGAGCCTAAGAGCAAGGAAGCCGAGCGTATCTGCCGGGAAGATCTGAATGAACTGGTGGCGGCTTTTGTGCAGGACAAACCCTCGCTGGAAAAAGGTTTGTTTGCCGGTGAGGAATTGGTGCCGGAGGAACTGACCCAGGTGCGTATGGGCAAGATCATCCAGGAGAAGTTTCCCAATCTGGATACCGAGGATCGGGAAGCGGTGCGGCAGCATGCCATCGCCGCGCTCAACTTTGTTCAGCAGGCCAAGAAGGTACTGAACGATGGGGATGGTGCCAGCGGCAGCGGCAAGGGCCTGGGCGGTGAGGAAAGCAAAAACACGGCGCTCATTGATGGGGTGCGGAAATTTGTAAATGTGCGGGAACTGGACATTGACCTGATTGACCGGATCAACCCCTTTGGTGAGGCCTATGCCATTCTGGCCAAATCCATGAGCGAGGAGCGGCTGAAGATGGTGGCGGAAGTCATTGCTGCCAAACGCACCGCGCTGACGCCGGATGAGGCCAGGGAGCTGGCGGTGCGGGCAGTGCGGTTCAAGAAAGAACGGGGGCGTCTGCCATCCGTCACCGCACAAGATCCATGGGAAAAACGTATGGCCGAAGGTGCGGCGGCCTTCGTTCGTTTTAAAGATGAAGGACGATATGAGTGAGATTGATCTGGATGAACTGAGGTCCGAGCTGGACGACTTTGCGCTGCCTGAAAAGGCGGGCGGAAGTTCGGCGCGGGAACAGCGGATCATTGCGGGGTTCGAGGAGATCGAGCGATTTGTCGAGCAGCACGGCAGGCGGCCTGAGCATGGCGAGGACCGGGACATCTTTGAGCGGCTGTATGCCGTGCGATTGGAGCGGCTGCGTGCATCCCAGGAATGCCGGGAAGTGCTGAAAGGCCGTGACTCCCGTGGTCTGCTGAGAAGTGCGCATGCCCATGGAACGGAAACTGGCGGGGTCCAGGAAGAGGTGGCTGAATATCGTGTGGGTGCCGCTGTGGAGGCGGTGCCTTCCGATGATGAACTGCTGAATGCGCTACGCGGAGAGGATGTCCCCGGACATGACCTGACCCAGCTCAGGCATGTGCGGTCCCGCGAGGAAATCCGCGCAGCAGAAGAAGTGGCGCAGAGAAATCCATGCAACGATTTCGATGTGTTCCGACCGATCTTCGAGGTGGTTCAGCATGAGCTGGCGACAGGAAAACGGCAGACCCTGAAATACAAGGACAATGCCGACGTGAAGAATGGGGACCTCTTCATCCTAGACGGCCAGAAGGTGATCGTGGCGGATATGGGAGAACCGTTTGTCAGTGACTACGGGCGGCCCGACCGCAGGCTGAGAGTGATCTATGACAACGGCACCGAAAGTGACCTGCTGGTGCGCTCGCTCCAACGGGCCTTGAACAAGGACAAGGCCAGCCGCCGAATTACGGAGCCGGATTTAGGCCCGCTTTTTTCAGATGAAGAGGCGGAGGGTGATCTTTCCGCCGGTGTGATTTATGTGCTTCGTAGCCTGTCAGAGAATTCCTTTATCGCCAAAAACCGGTCTGTGATTCATAAAATTGGAGTCACGGGAGGAGATGTCGGGAAACGGATCGTCAACGCCAAAAAGGATCCGACGTACTTGCTGGCGGATGTGGAAGTGGTGGAGCTGTTCAAGCTAGTGCACATCAACCGCAAACTGTTAGAGGCTATGATTCACAAATTCTTTGCGAGTGCCCGCCTGGATATGGAACTGAAGGACCGGTTTGGCGGACAGGTGGAGCCGAGGGAGTGGTTTTTGGTGCCCCTGCCAGTGATTGAGGAGGCCATTCAAAAACTCCGGGAGGGCAGTATTGGAAATTACCGATATGATCCTGCAACGGCGCAGATTGTGGAGGTATGAGGACGGTGCTGAGGCAGGCGGAGCTGTTGTGTACGGAGTGGGTGTGAGGGCCTTTGATCACATCGCGGATCCACTTTTTCATGGAGGTTTTTGTGAGCTGAAGCTCTTGAGGACTTCGGCTGAGCGGCTTTTGAGATTTGATTGTGCTGCGGGGAATGGGGGAGGGATGCGGAAGGGGGCGTCCGCGCTCCGGTGGATTTGATGCGGACGAGGGCGTCCGCGCTCCGGTGGGATTTGATGCGGACGGGGGCGTCCGCGCTCCGGTGGGATTTGATGCGGACGAGGGCGTCCGCGCTCCGGAGGATTGATGCGGACGGGGGCGTCCGCGCTCCGGTGGGATTTGATGCGGACGGGGGCGTCCACGCTCCGGTGGATTTGATGCGGACGGGGGCGTCCGCGCTCCGGTGGATTTGATGCGGACGGGGGCGTCCGCGCTCCGGTTTTGAAGTGGCGGCTTTGCCGCGAGGGGTTTTGGACGCGGGCAGGATCCCGCAGTCGCGGGACAGGGTGTCTGCGGTACTTGGGGCGTTGGCGCTCCGGTGGGATGGGGGCGTTTGCGCTCGGGGGGCTGGGTGGTGACCACGTTCCTTTCAAGAGGGGGGCGGGGGCGGGCATTTTATAACCCAGAAATGTTAAATTATATTAACTATTGTATTTGATATTCAAATGCGGGAAAATTATCAAAATTCAGTTGATAAGGTGAGTTGTGCGCTTAGAAGTGCATTCATAAACGGTTATATTCTCAATTGTGAGAATCACAAGTGAATCCAAGTGTATGAAAGCTGCCTCCTCCCTCACCCTTTTCAGCATGGTGCTGATCGCGCTCTTTGTTGGAGCTAGTGCGTCCCCGGCGCAGACGTTGGATTTCCAGAATTACAACGCGATCATTTTCAATAACCTGAACACGACCTCGGACATCGAGGGGCGGACGTTTGTGGGGAATGATTTCACTGGCAGCAATTCAGCCAACCTCGGCAATCACCTGCCGAATGGTCTGGCCACAGGCGACCGCAGCTTTGTGGTGGGGAATAATCTGGTGAGCGGGAACCCGCTGAACCTTCAGCGCGGCAGCCTCTACATCGATGGCAGCACGAATGGCCGGATCATCAATTTTAATGGTGGTGGCTCGGTGGTGGTGGATCACGGCATTGATGCGCAGCTTTCCGCGATTAAGGACTATTCCATTTCCCAGTCCATGGCGCTGCAAAGCCTGGCTGCGGATAGCATCGTGACGCTGCCTTCTGGCGGGCAGCCGGGCCCGACGAAGTTCATGGCCACGGCGGGTGCGGATGGGGTGGCTGTTTTCCATGTGAATGCGGCGGACATTTTTTCCAACTCGCTAGGGCAGCAGTTTGAGCTGATCGCCGATGCGCAGACGACGAGTGTGGTGATCAATGTCAGCGGCACCTCGGTGAACTGGACGAATGGCAACATGGTGGGCCAGTTTACCAGCAACTACTGGCAGGGAAATGTGATGTGGAACTTCTATGAGGCGACCACCATTAACCTGAATTCCTTCAACTTTAATGGGGCTATCCTGGCTCCTGAGGCGTCCATCACCACGCGTGGCAATATTGACGGTCTGGTGGTGGCCAATAATCTGACGACGAGTGCTGAGGTGCACCTGCCGGATAGCAATAGCGCGACGCCATACGCCTTTGATGGATACACGGCTCCAGTGCCTGAACCGGGTGGTGCGATCTTCCTGGTGGCGGCTGCCGGGGTGATCTTGATCACGCGTAATCGCCGCCTGTGGGTGTGATAAAAATGGGCTTGACGGATGTAAGTGTGCACTTACATCTCTGGTGTGCCACCTGTATCCGCCAACTCCCGACTGCCGAGCGATGAACGCCGGGGCCGTATCCTGGATGCTGCGCTGAAGGTCTTTGCCGAGCGCGGTTTTCATGGGGCGACGACACGGGAACTGGCGCGCGCGGCGGGAGTGTCCGAGGCGCTGATGTTCCGGCATTTCCCCACGAAGGAAGATCTGTATCTGGCGCTGCAATCCCACTGCTGCCAGGCGAAGGCCGGGGAAAAGGCGGAGATGCTGGGGCGGCTGGATGACTCCACCGCCTCCTTGGTGATGCTGGTGCATTACATGATGGCCAAAATGCTGCGTCCGGTGCATGCGGTGCCGGAGGAGGAGCAGGCTCTGCACCGCCTGCTGGCGAACAGCCTGATCGAGGATGGCAAGTTCGCCCGAGGTTTCATGGAGAGGGTGGGCCGCGAATTTGTGGTCAAACTGGAGGCCTGCCTCGCGGCTGCGGTCCGGGCTGGGGACGCCGTGGTTTCTCCAGTGAAGGCAGGTGTGGGCGGCTGGTTTGTACAGCACTTCGCCGCCATGCTGATGCTCAATGAAATGCCGGGGGAGCCCGTGGTGGTGCTGGATGCTGAGCGCGCCTCGCAGGTGGAGCAGGCGGTGTGGTTCGCGCTGCTGGGCCTGGGCCTCAAGCCGGAGTCGATCCAGGCTCTTTATCACCCCCAAGCCTATGCTCTGCTGATGAGCTGAGATTTTAAATAACGCCTGTCTTTTTGTTAATTGACTCAATAAGTAAGCACTCACTCCTATGGACTCCCTGAAACCCGATTCATCCTCGCCACGTAAACGTCGTGGTCTTCCCTGGTTCCCCATCGTGACGGTGGTGATCGCGGCTGGGGCTGTCTTTTATGTGCGCTCACTGCCGGAGTTTGAGCGGAATTTGAAGGGCTGGCTGAGTGTGGGGATTCCCGTGCTGGCTGCTCTTTTTATCCTGATATGGTTTCTGCTGACGCCGCGCTTCAGCGGTCGGGCGCGTTTGACCGGGCTGGTATTGATTCTGGTGGCGGGCTTTGGATTGTCGCAGGCGGTGACCGTGGATGGTACGGTGGATGGGACTGGACTGCCAAATCTGGTGTGGAAAGGATCCGTATCGGGGAGAAGGGTGGAAAAGATCACGCCGACATTGGCAACGGAGACGGCACCAGTGAGTGCTGATCCGCGGTTGGCAGAGGCAGCGGATGTGACGCAGTTTTTTGGTCCGAATCGCGATGGTGTCATCACCGGTGCGGGGCTGGCGCGGGATTGGAAAACGAATCCACCCAAGGAGTTGTGGCGGCAGCCGATTGGCCTGGGATGGTCCGCCTATGCGGTGGCGCAAGGGCGGGCTTATACGCAGGAGCAGCGGGAGGAGGAGGAGCTGGTGACCTGCTATGATCTATTCACGGGGAAGCTCATCTGGGCCCATGCGGATAAGACGCGCTTTTCCCAATGGCAGAGCGGTGATGGTCCCCATGCGACTCCGACGTTGCATGAAGGTCGCCTTTATACCTATGGCGGCACGGGCCTGCTGAACTGCCTGGAGGCTAACACGGGCAAGCTGGTGTGGCAGCGCTCCGTGCTGGAGGAAAACAAACTGGCTAACAATGAGTGGGGTACGAGTGCCTCGCCATTGATCGTGGATGACAAGGTCGTCATCACAGGCGGCGGCACGCCTGGGCCAGTCCTGTATGCGTATCATCGGGAGACCGGGGAGCCGGTGTGGAAAGCGGGAGATGACCAGGCGAGCTATGCCTCCCCCATCCTGGCGACGCTGGTGGGAAAGCGCGTCATCCTCAGCAACAATGCGCGTGCCTTCACTGCGTATGATCCTGCGACAGGTGCGGTCCTGCTGGACCATGCCTGGGGCGGGGGTAACTGGCCCAAGGCTTCGCAACCGGTGCTGCTGAGTGAAGACCGCGTCTTCCTTTCCGCTGGCTATGGCATGGGCTGCCAGATGCTGGAGATCAAAGCGGGTGCTGGGGACGCGCTGACGGCCACCGTTTTATGGACGGGGCTGAAAATGAAGACGCAGTTTAATAGCGCCACGGTCCGTGAAGGCCATGCCTATGGTCTGGATGACGGACGCCTGGCCTGCCTGGATCTGGCCACCGGGGAGCGCCTGTGGAAAGAGGGCCGCTTTGCCTCTGGCCAGACGCTGCTGGTGGATGACCTCATTTTGATCCAGAGTGAAAGCGGCCCCGTGCATCTGGCGGCGGCGAAGCCTGAGGCCTTTGAGGAGCTGGGGAAAATCCAGGCGCTGAGCAGCAAGACCTGGAATCACCCCACCCTGGCCGGGCGCTACCTGCTGGTGCGCAATGACCGGGAGGCGGTGTGCTATGAACTGCCCCTGGCGGCTGAATGATTGCCGCTACGGCCTAACGGGATGATTTGATAAAAAGCCACGTCCTTACGCTCACACTCCCGTGCATCGACGTATAGTATCCACTGTCATGAAACGCTTCTCTTTCCTTCTTTCTCTCTGCCTCATGCCGCTGCTCACTTTTGGAGCGGATGCGGTGAAACATGTGGATGCTGAAAAAGCCGCCAAGCTGGTGGCCGAAGGCAAGGTCACGGTCCTGGATGTGCGCACGGCGGATGAGTATCAAGAAGGCCACATCAAAGGCGCGAAAAACGTGGATATCATGGAAAAGGATTTCGCCAAAAAGCTGGAGTCCATGGATAAATCAAAGCCTGTCCTGGTGCATTGTCAGGCGGGTGGACGCAGCACGCGCTCCCTGCCCACCCTGGAAAAGCTGGGCTTCACGGAAATCTATCATCTGGATGGCGGCCTGGGAGGCTGGGTGAAAGAGGGCAAGCCGGTGGAGAAGTGAGACGCGACTTGTGAAGTCCAGTGGCGAGTAAGCGAAGGCGCTGATTTCAAAAAAGGTTGTCCCCAGCAGCAGTCTGGGGGAGTCTGACGGTCCTATGAACCGCCGCCATTTTCTCACCACGTCCCTTGCCGCTGTGCTGGCTCCCATCGCTGCCCAGGAGGGGCGGGTACCGCGCATCATTCTGCGCTCCTCCTGGCAGACGGTGAACATTGGCGACATCGCCCACACCCCGGGGGTACTGGCGCTTCTTGAAAAACATCTGCCGCATGTGGAGGTGCGCCTGTGGCCCAGCAAGGTGGACAACGGGGTGGATGAGATGCTAATGAAGCGCTTTCCCAAGCTGATCATTCTGAAGAAAGAGGATCTGAAGCAGGCCTTTGAAGAATGTGATTTCCTGCTGCATGGCTCCGGTCCGTCCCTCGTCGCCCAAAATGATGTGGTGAAGTGGAGCAAGGCCACAGGCAAACCGTATGGGGTCTATGGCATCACCGTTTCAGCGCAGTCCTCCACCGTTTCCAATGCCGGTGCGCCGACTACGATCGAGGTGCTCAACGGTGCCAAATTCGCCTTTTTCCGCGACAGCGTCTCGCTGGAAGGCGTGAAGGCGAATGGTTGCACCTGCCCCATCATGGAGTTTGGCCCGGACGGCGCCTTTGCCACGGATCTGCGGGATGATGAAAAGGCACTCGCTTTCCTCAAGGAGCATAACCTGGAAGAGGGCAAGTTTCTCTGCTGCATCGGTCGCATGCGCAACACGCCGTATTGGAAGATGAAGCCCGGCCACAAATTTGACGAGGCCAAGCACAAACGCAACGAAGCCATGAAGGAGCACGATCTGGCCCCTCTGCGTCAGGCCATTATCGAAGTGGTGAAGCAAACGGACATGAAGGTCCTGCTATGCCCCGAAGACTCCAGCCAGATGGAGATCAACAAAGAGAACTTTTATGACAAGCTGCCGGAAGACGTGAAGGCGAAGGTGGTCTGGAAATCCACTTACTGGCTCACCGGTGAAGCCCTGAGTACGTATGTGCGCAGCGCGGGGCTCTTTGGCGCGGAAATGCACAGCCCCATCATGTGCATCGGCAATGGCATCCCCGCCATCGTCTGCCGCTGGACGGAGCAAACGAGCAAGGGCCTCATGTGGCGCGACATCGGCCTGGGTGAGTGGCTTTTCAATATGGATGAGGAGTCTGAAATCCCCGGCATCGTCCCCGCCGTGGTGGCCATGGCCAAGGACCCTGCTGCTGCCAAAGCCAAGGCGCTGAAGGGGCAGGCCGTGGTGCATGAGCGGCAGCGGCTGACGATGGAAATCGTGGGCAAGAGTGCTCAGGCTGCTGTGGGCTGATCTCAGTAGCGCAGCGTCATTCGGGAGTGGGAATTGTTGAGTTCCGGCTTTCCGAGTGGCTGCGATGGTAAGTGTGCTGGAGTGCGTAGCGAGGGGCAAGGCATCAGTCCTTGCCTCCGTTGCGCGGTAAGCCTAAAACGGGAATTGGAAGGATCCTTCTCATATGCGAAGCCGCCCGAGAGGAGCGCGAAGACCCTCTCCGCCAGCCTTTCGCCTCGCGCCCTTGGCTCCCGGAGGGAGCGGGGACATTAGATATGGTCAGAGCAAGGCCGAAGTGGAAGATTTTTTCAGGCTTCCAGTTTGGCGAAGTTTTTGACAAATGGCGTGTCGTGTTTGAGCACGCCAAAGGCGACCCGGATGATTTTGTGCATGATGGCTCCTAGGGCGCACATCTTCGGCTTGCCGCGCTCCACAAAGGCTTGGTAGCTGGCATGGAAGGCATTGGTGGCGCGTTTCACCGCTTGCAGCGCTGCCATGTAAAGCATCTTGCGCAGTATGGCGCTGCCCTCTTTGGTCATGTGCCCGCGCCGGTTCACACTCGTGCCTGACTGGCTCAAGGCAGGTGTCAGTCCGGCAAAGGCGGCCACCTCGCGAGCTCGGCCAAAGGCG
>NZ_SOCA01000023.1 GCF_004364345.1 Prosthecobacter fusiformis
CCACCCCAACCAACTCCACCCCAACCAACTCCACCCCAACCAACTCCACCCCAACCAACTCCACCCCAGCCAACTCCACCCCAACCAACTCCATCCCAACCAACTCCATCCCAGCCAACACCACCTCAACCAACCCCACCCCAGCAACCTACCGCTCCATCTCTCCAGCGCCCCACTACACCTCCGGTTAGGCCATCCCCGCCCGCCGGCCATCTCATGTTGCGCCCTGGCTCAGACGGTTCACCCATCACGCCACCGCCCACCCCCACACCCCGCCAGACCGCCCTCTCATACACCCAGGCACCCACACCCCAGCCTGCCGCACCCAGACCCCCATACAAACCTGCCGATACCACCCCCTCGCCACCCCCACCACCCGCCCCGCGAAATCCCGAAGTCGATCCCCCTCGCATCGCCTCCGAATTTCTCGAAGCACCCGACTTCGCCACCACCCAAAGCATCCGTGCAGATTACGCCCCCTTTGATGCAGATCACCGCCCTGGCCAGGGCCCCATCACCGGCCGCGTCCGCCCCCAGGCCAAAGTCCTCCTCGGCCTCCATGGCGGAGCCACCCACGAAGAAATCGCCCGCCAGCTCCAGGCAGAAGTCGTCCAGGCAGAAAATCACGCCCAGACCCTCCCTCCGGATCGCGCTTGGAAAGGCCTCGTCAAAACAGAAAACGACACCCAGGAAGCCCTCACCGTCCTCAAAAACGAAGCCCTCTACTCCACCCTGGCAGACTGGTCACAGCGCACCGGCCTCAGTCCCGCAGACCTCATCGCTGCCCACACAGGTGAATCCTCCCCCCTCCCCACCGTCCAGCAGGCCGCCCTTCAGCAGTCCCTCCGCAGCATCCTGGAAAACCCCGCCTACCACCTCCCTACTGAGCGCCACTACCGTGGCAAAGTCATAGCCGGCCAGCAAGAACTCGCAGACTATACCCTCCGTCGCAGTCGATCCGGCCGCATGGAGGTTTACTTCAACCTCAAAGACGGCACCACCCACCTCACCCACATCACCCCCGTCACCGATGCCGACATCCTCTCTGAGACCGACCGCGTCAAAGCCAGTTTGGATAACAGCGCCAGCCAGCTGCGTCAGGCCCAGGCAGACCTCGCCTATTACCAAAACCGTTACGACAAAACCCCCTCCACAGATCGTTATAAAAACACCCTCCTGGCCAACATAAACGCCACCAAAAAAAATATCCAGACCATCGAAGTTGCCGCCCAGCCCCAGAGCGACCGCATGCGCCAGCTCATCCTGGACGGCAGACGCCTCCTCCTTAGCGAGCGCGTGACAGAAGAAGCCAAAAAACCCCAATGGCGCGGGAAAATCGGCCAGTACGACGGCCTTGCAGAAGTAGGCAAAGGCGCCCTCGGCGGTGCCCTCGGCATCGGCTCTACCTATGCCAGCCTCACCGGCGATGAAGAAATGCAGCGCCACCTCGCCCAGCTCGCCGAAGACATGGAGCTCGTTTACGGCGGCAGCACCCGTCGCCAGCTCGAAGGCGGCTGGTGGAATAACGTCGTCATCAATACCCAGCGCGGCCTTGGGGAGGAGCTCTTCACCCTCCCCCTCACCGCCGCCACCGGCGGCAGCAGCAGCATCGCCCGCCGCACCGGGCAGGAAATCACCAAAAAAGTCCTCCGCAGCCGCCTTCTTGCAGAGGCCGCCACCAGTGCCGCCCAGACATACGGCAGCAACGTCCTGGATACCAACCAGCGCATCCTCGAAGCCGAAACCACCGGCAACACCGAAGCCGCCCGCCGCCTCAAAGAAGGCCGCGTCCTCCGTGGCCTCCTCAGCGCCATCACCGGCCACGCCACCAGCAAGATCACCCCCTTCACCCGCCGCGGCTCCACCCTCGGCAACAACGCCGTACAGGGCGCCACCGCCTCCACCATCGAAGGCCTCACAGATATCCCCATCATCGGCCAGGGCGGCATAGACCCCGCCGCCACCAGCGAAGGCATCGCCTCCAATGCCATTCTCAACGGCCTCACCAGCCTCCCCGGCAGGATCCCCCGCCGCCACACCCCCTCATCACATCCAGAAACATCACAAAACATCACCGGACAGCCCCCTACCGGCACTCCACACTCACATCCAGAAACATCACAAAACATAAATCATCCCTCAGCCTCACCCCCCCCCATCTGGAAAGGCATCGCCCGTCATGGCGAAGACGCCTCCATCCTCCACCGCAATCCCGATGGCACCTTCCAGGTACGTCTTAACGGTCAGGAAAAAACCTTCAAAGAACCCCAGGTCGCCGCCATGCTCTGGATGAAAAAGCCCGAGCTTTATGCCTACCTAGATGCCGCCACCGCCGCCTCACTTGAAGGACCCCGTCCCACCCGGCCCCCCATCTGGCAGGGCATCGCCCATCACGGCGAAGACGCCTCCATCCTCTACCGCAACCCCAACGGCACCTTCCAGGTCCGGCTCAACGGCGAAGAAAAAACCTTCAAAGAATCCCAAGTCGCCGCCGTCATGTGGCAGAAAAAGCCCGAGCTTTATGCCCACCTCCATGCCGCCACCCAGCAGCAGCTCGCCGCAGATCAGGCCACACCCATTTCGCCAGTCCCCGTAGAAGAAAAGGGGGCCAGTGGAGCCGCCGGGCCAAGCCCACATCAGCCACCGCAGCCCCCATCAGCCTCGTCCGTTACCCCACCCCAAAAGCCGACCAGTCGCCTCCAGTTCAGCCAGCCAGACCAGGACGGCAGCCAGGCTGGCCAGGCCCCCTCCACCCAGCCCCGCACCCCCGGCCAGGCCATGCAGGCACTGGCCGAAGATGAAACCCGCTTCCGTCGCGGCCCCGCCAGCCAGAGCAAGGACCTGGGAGAAATCGCCAAAGACTATGACCTGGGCGATCAAGTGGACTTTGTGGATGAGACGACCTCTTTCCAAGATCCTGCCGCGCACAAGGTGGAGCAGATGCATCTGAAAAATGGGGCCAGCGCCTACCTCTTTCATGGCAAAGATGGTACCGTCTGGATGGACAGGGAAGAGATGCGTGTTTCCGGGACTGACCCTGCCCAGGGCGGTGACTTGGTCACGCAGGCTTTCATGACTTATGCGCATAACAACGGATTGCGTGTGAGGCCTGATCCCCTGGCCGTCTCCGACATTGCCCGGCAGAGAGATCTCAGCCACATGCTGTCCTCCTCCCTGCGTCATCGCAGCACCGGCCATCTGATGCCCAATGGCATCAATCCTAAAACCGGCCAGCCCTTTGAAAACATCCCCGGCTGGCAGGAGGGATCTTCCCGTGAGGCTTTTGATCACAATGTGGAACTGCTGGCCAAAGCTGAATACGAGGCGGTCAAGGCCGTCATGCAAACCCACGGCCAGACCCGCCTGGAGGACTTGCAATGGGATCCCGTGCAGGATATCATCATCCATGGACCTACCGGGCGCGGGTTATCCGCCACATCTTTTAACGAAATCGTATCGCGACTGGACCCCGGAGGAAGCGGAGTTGGTGCGACGACACTTTCTCGGGCCCTTGTATCTCAAGCCGCACTACAGGGACAGATCTCTGAGGGGAATCGTGCTGGAGATCACCGCCCTGCGCAGAGTGACCGCAGAGGAGCAAATCTTGATCAACCAGGCACTCGACTATACTCACTTCTTGAAGATAAAAGCCTCTTCTACAGCCAGCCCGGCAGCCCCGACGCAACCCGAGGAGCCAATCTCGGAACCGCCCTCGGAAGCCCCGAAAAACTAGGCCAGACCCTTGCCGAGACGACCCGGCTTCTAAACGAAAAACAGCCCGGCCTCATCAACGAAAAGACGCATCTCTTCACCACCGTGGAGGAGCTGCTGGCCTCGGATTATGCCAAAGAGAACGGTTTTGATGCCCGTGACATTGAGGGCATGCGCACCGCCGAAGGCTTCCACGACACCACCACCGGCCACAGCGTCATCATCGCCGAAAACACCCGCCTGCGTCCCGGCGAAAGTCCGCAGTCAGCCCTCACCCGCCTCGTCCTGCATGAGCGCGTCTCCCATGCCGGATTACAAATCTTGTTAGGCGATCCAGGGCGGTTTTCATGGGGGGAGTTGAGGCTGAAAAAGGCAAATAGAAAGGCACTCGGTGCCTGGCATCTTTGTTATGGTCTGCGTATCCACGGCCTAACGACACGTGCGGTTGGCAGCCGGGGCCTGACGACACTACTTCACAAAAAAGCCCCGGATAGGGCGCCATCCGCGGCTTCGTCGTGGGTGGATTCAGATCAGGTAAGATCGGATTGATCTCTCCTACTCTTCGCTCAGTTCAACCGGGGCGGCGGGGACGAGAGGATCCGGGTCCAGGGTGACGTTGTAGGAATGGAGCGGGGCGGCGTTTAATAGGGCAGCAGTGGTGGTTTCCGGGGTCAACTCGGGAAGGATGAGATAACCATAGGCTTTGCCTTCCAAGGAGAGCACCACCCCTTCCGCAGTGACGGATCGATTGAGCGCGGCGGTGGGACCGAGGTCGGAATAGGTGGCTTTGAAATACCCCGTCGCTGGCGTGAAGGTCACACTCTTGAAGCCGGGGTCACTCAATAGCTCGGTCGCCTTCTGCTTGTTGTTCAGCTTAAAGGTGAAAGGCAAATTGAGCATCGTTTCTTTTCCGTCCACGGTCACCTGCACCGGATGGGTGGCGGTCGCACTGTCCAAAAAGGCACCAAAGACGGTATAACCCGTAGCAGGAGGTGTGTATCGCCCACCGCTGACCGTCATGGCGGGCAGGGTGAAGCCAGTGCTGTAACTGCGATCTGTGGCGCTGGCCTTTTTCGTCCAGGAAAGAGAACCCGTGGCGACGACCGGCGCAGTGGTTGCCATCTCGATCACTCCGCGGAAGGAACCCGTGACCTTATACAGATCCGTGTGCAGGGCGACAAAGACGGAGGTGTCCGACGGGTTGAAGGGGCTGGAGCAAAGCGGCGCGCTGCCCGTGGTGATGCTGCCATCCGCCAGTTTCCCCGTCCAGGTGGCGATGCCTGCGGCGGAGACGCTGACAGTCGCATAACCAGACCCTTTCGGGTAGTCAACCGCCGTGGTCACTCCGGGTTTGAAGGACCAAGTATGAGTGCCCTGATAGGCCGTAGCTGCGACCTTGGCGCTGAATTTCGCCGCACGGATGATGCCGGTCGTGGAGACCGGGGCATTAGAGATCGTGGCGGTGAGCTTAGCCATGAGATCGTCTCCGTCGCCGTAGAGTTGCAGGGTCATCGCGGGCTTTCCTGAGACCGGGATGCTGAAGGTCGCGCCTATGTCACCATTCACATCGATGATGGTGGGGAGGCCGCTGAAGGCATAGGTCTTGCCAGCGAGGAGGACGTTGCCACTCATGGTGCCACCGGTATTGGAGGTGATCTTCACCCGACCACCCAGACCGAGGTCGCCATCAATGGCGGGGTTGCGATCCAGCAGGCCTTCGTAGCTGTTTTCAGGCAGCAGGGGATTGATGGCCCAGGCAATCTGCTGGGTTGTGCTACCGGCCACGTTGGTGGCGGTGACGGTGATGATGTAAGGCAGGCGCGCACCTGCAGCATCCCTGCCCAGGGATTTAGTCGCCGTGCCGGTGATGACACCGCCCGTGCTGATGGCGAGGCCTGGAGGCAGGCCAGTGGCTTTGAAGCTGACGGCATTGCTTGCGATGATGGTGAGCGGGGTGATGGTGACTCCCACCTGCGTCTCTGATGGCAGCATGACGGGGGCAAAGACGGGGAGAGGAATGACATCCACTTCGGTCGCACCCTGTAGGATGGAGTAATCCACCCCATTGTAGGTGTAGGTGACGCGGCAGTCATAGTCGCCTTCATCGCGGGGGGTAATGCTGGTGAGGGTCAACTTGGCCGTGCTGCTGCCACGGACGTTGTCGATGTCGTTCAGCACCACGTCATCACGCAGCCACTGATAGCTCAGCGTGCCACCCGCAGGGCCGGAGGCCGTCGCGGAAAGCGTCAGCGTTTTGCCCTCACCCACTTGGGTGGATGATGGAGCTGCCTGCACCACGGCAAGGCGTGTCGGCGTGCTCACGGCGCTGCCGCTCGTGTTGCTGAGGGTGACGGTGTAGAGACCGGAATCGGTGAGTTTGACATTGGGGATGACGTACGAACCTAGCACGGATGAAGGTTCCCCAGGTGAGACGATAACCTCTGGGTTGTGAGGGAGGGCCTTGGAACCCAATTTCCAGACAAAGCTCTCTGGAGTCAAAGGTTCAGAGCCGCCGCCGGAGTAGAACTTCACCACCTCACCCGTGCGGGTGATCCGGGCCAAAGGCAGCGCATAGAGGATAGGTTTGTTACTTTCCGCCAGGCCGGTGCCCTTGAGGGTCAGCTTGAGCGTGGTCGTGGAGAGGGTGAAATGCTTGAACTCGATCGGCGCTGTTTTCGCACCCAAGGATTCGGGGGAAAATCTCAGGGTCACATTCACTTCCTCACCGGGAAACAGGTCGAAAGACGGGGACGTGGAGGTGAATTCCGTGCCTTCGTTCGGGAACGAGATACTTGAATAATAAAGGGGCACGCCGGCATTGTTACGCAGACGCACGGTGACATAACTGCTCTGGCCTCTCGGTGTGGGTGGGAACTGGATGCTGCCGTTATTGGCCAGTGCCGTGGGCGCTCCCACAGATGGAACCAACTGGACCTGGAGGGGGTTCACGTTCGCACTGGGGGCCAGGTTTAGAACAAAGAGTTCTTTGCCTGTGGTCGCTCCTGGGGCGGAAAACAGGACCTTGGGACTCGAATAGGAGTCGAGGCGGATGAACTCAGGGCTAGCACCCTCCGTTTCGACACTGACGCCATTGAGCGGTTGCAGGGGGGCCGAACCACCAAAGTTGGCCCATAGCAAGGCTTTGCCGTAGTTCACACTGCGGCTGAAAACGGTCAGGTGGCTGCTCTCTTCAAAATAGACGAAATTCACTTGGCCAGAGGTCGAGTTGCCAGCCAGTTCCATGACCGGCTCTGCATCGAGGGATTCTTCCAGACTCATGAGGTTCTCGGTGAGGTAATTGTCCTCTTCATCATAGAGAGCCTCGCTGTAGTAGATCTTGCCATTGAACACGCCGATGATGCGACCGCCCGAATAGGTTCGGTAAATGGATGTGCCTTCTGCTGTGCCATCGGAGAGCCAGAAGCTATGATCTCCGTTATCAGCTGACCGCTCAATCAGGAGGCCCAAACTGCTGCTGTGCACGGAGGCCAGGTAGGGATAATCGCCGAAGTCACTCTTGACCAATACAGGGCTGCCGCTCTGGAGTTTGTAGAGGCTGAGTGGATCATTTTCAGTCGCCTTGGCAAAGAAATAGACGCCATCGGTGTTGCCATTGCTGCTGATCAAATTGTGGAGGGAATAGAAGGCACTGCCCACATTCACCAAGCTGGTGTCTTCATCCGTCGTGCGGACGAGTTGCTGCTTACCATTGGCAATGGTGACACTGAAGTAAACGTAGTCACTGGCCTCGACAAAACCGGTGGGATTGGAGCCTGAAGTTCCTGGAAGTAAGTCGGCCACTTCGGTGCCTGCCGTTGTGCCATCCGTGATCCAGAGTTCGGTGCCGTGGTCAGGCGTCGTCGCGACGAAACCGATCTGACCGGTGAAGAAGGCAAAAAACTGGCTGGGATGAGAGCCGTTGCTGCCTGGATGCAGGTCCTTCACCATGCCGACCACATCGGCGACTGTGTCATAGACCCACAGTTCCGTTCCGTATTCCTCTGTCGTCGCGCTGAAATAGATCTTGCCTCCATACGCGAAGAAGTTGCTCGGATTACTGCCGTGGGCACCATCGATACCCTCAGGGTTGAGGTTCTCCATTTCATAGGTGCCTGTGGCCGTGCCATCGCTGATCCAGAGTTCGTTACCGTGGTCGGGGCTGTAAGCGGAGAAATAGACATTGCCACCTTCCTGAATAAAGCTCCGTGGGTTGGAGCTATTGGGCTGGACGGGGCCGTCCTTCACCTTGCCCGTGCTAGCCGCTGTATCCGCGCCTTTGGTTTTCCACAGTTCATAACCGCCTAATCCATCGGGCACTTCAAAGAAGATCTGGGTGCCTGCCAGATAAAGCTTGGAGTGGGAGTCGATGCTGATGCGGCGAGATCCTTTGATCGTCGGTGCGACCAGTGCTGTGCCTGCTGCCGTGCCATTCGTGGACCAGAGCCACTGAGTCCCATCGCCGACCTCGTTGTTCGCGGAGAAATACACCTTGCCACCGAAGTTAACCGTCGAGAGCACGCTGCCATACGCACCGCAGTCAAAGATTTTCACACTCGTGCTGTTGCTGGTGTCATAGGACCATAGGCTCCCTACATCGTTGGGGGAGAGGCCTCGACGTGAGATAAGGATGAATTTGCCCAGACCAATCGCACTCGATACCCCCGAATCCATGATGACTGGAACGTTGTCGCTGGGCGGGGGAGCGAAGAACTGCTGAGTGCCTGTTTCGGTGCCATCCGTGACCCAGAGTTCACGCCCTTCCGCCGTCGTGTTGGCCAGAAAGTAACCTTTGCCATTCACCGTCGAGAACGAACCCGGATCGGAATGGGCTAGGCCTGGATTGATGTCCTTCACCAGGCCTGTGCCCGCCTCGGTACCATTGGTCTTATACAGCTCCCAGCCGGTTTCTGCGGTATAACTGGTGTAAAAAAGATTTGTGCCCGCCGCGCCCAAGACGTCAGCGATGTAGAAATTGAGAGACTTGACCAAAACCGTGCCTGCCACCGTCCCATTGGTCTTCCACAGATCTACCCATTTGTCCTTTTCGACACAGAAGTAGAAATTCGTGGCTGCCACGCCGCCTTTGAGTTGGCCCTCGCTGAGGTCCGCTGGGGAAAGCTCCTTCAGCAGGCGAGTGTTGGCCGGCGTGCCGTTTGTCCACCAAAGGCCCACGGGGTAAAAGCTGGACTGGGCGATGAAGACCACACCGGTGCCCAGGGGATAAAAGGAGGTAGGCTTCGAACTCTGACCTTCTGTCGGGGTCAGATCGGCTACCATTTCGGTTCCATTCGCCGTGCCATCGCTGACCCACAGCTCCTGACCATTCACGCCGTCATTGGCAGAGAAATAGACATTCGTGCCTGCTGCGGTGATGTTTTCAATGAAGGAACTGCCCAGGCCAGGGTTGATGTCCTTTACTAACTTCGTGCCGTTGGCGGTGCCATCGCTGATCCACAGTTCCTTGCCTTCCGTCGGAGTATGCACAGTGAAGAAGATCTTATTTCCCACCGGGGTGATGTCATCAGCGTTCAACGGCTGGGGGGAAGATCCCGTGTAGAGATCCTTCAACAAGACGGCATCCAAAGGCCCCGCGGCGGCAGAGCCGAGCCCCAGGGAGAAACCCATGGTTAATGTGGCAAGGGAGGTGGAACGGCTCAGAAAAACCTTCAATCGTGAGGGGAGTAAACGCAACAGCATCGCGCGTTTTTTAGCATCGCCCTCTCGATAAGCCACCTCTTTCTTAGATTTCACGCTTGATTAATAAGTTTTTTGCTTAATCCAAGTAAGCCGAATGGGGTTTCTAACGGCGCTCACGGGAGGGGATTGGGGCATGAAATAGTTAAAATGCTTGCCAGTCATAAAGGGCCTTAATGCTTGCTTTTTTAACCTCATTTCCGCCCATCGAAACCGCCCTGGCTCCTGTCTCTCCCCTCGATCCGTTTGAGCAACAGCTCCTCGGTGAAGCATCTCCCGTTCAGTCTTGTTTTGGCTGGAAAACTGAGCCCCCTCAGAGAGCTGCGGAAGTTTTTGTCAATTATCTGTACCCCTCCCATCCCCACCCCATCGTCCCCTCAAAAGCCCCTCGCATTAAACCCCCATCCTCCGCCTCCTCCGCCTCTTTGCCCCTCTGCGTTAAACCGATCACAGCAGACCCCTCGACCCACCCCTCCACCCCTCCACCACTCCAAACTTTTTTCCCCACTTAGCCCAAGTCGCCCCCCAACATCCTGGACACCGTCCACCCCGGCCCGGACTTTTCACACATGTCCACAAGCCAGACCCAGCCCATCCCGCATCCCTTTCGCCAGAGCAAAGTCCACCACGCCTTCCCCCGCCCGCACCCCCCGCTCAAGCCCCTC
>NZ_SOCA01000024.1 GCF_004364345.1 Prosthecobacter fusiformis
ATGGCGGGGCAGCAGCTCCGGCGCTGGCGGGAGGAGGAAGGGCGGGCACTGAGTGTGCCTGGGGTGATGCCTCCGGCGGTGCTGCGGCCTGAGCAAGATGGGCAGCTACGGCCTGTGGTACCGGGGGTGCCTGCGGCTGGCGGGATGGGTGGGGCGGGTGCTGCGGCAGCGCCCACGCAGCCTGCATGGATGCGAGAGGATGAGGGGACGGCGAGGCCGAGGCTGGCACCGGCTCCGGCGCTGGGGGATTATGAGCGGGAGTGGCAGGGTATGCGGCCGGTGGTGCAGAATCCGTGGCATACGATGGATGAGGCGGAGGTGAGGCAGCTCCTGCCTGCGGAGCCTGCTCTGGGTGACCTGATGAATCCGCCTGGGCCAGGTGTGCAGATCGTGGATGCGGTGGACCGCCCTAGTCCTGAGGTCAGGCGGGCCAGGAAGCTGGCAGAGCATGGATTCACGGAGTGGAAGTCTCCTGCGCCTTTTCATCCGAATCTTTTGCCTAGGGCACCCGGGGAGCAGGCTGGGCAAGGGGACGCAGCGGAGCGGTGGCTTGAGGGTGAGAGTGCGAATTCTGCGGTCAGGCGCTTATTTGAGAGGCGTCCGCCGATGCCGGGGGAGAATGCGTTTTTGCAACTGATGCCTAGCATCCTACCGAAGGGTGAACGGGTGGAGGGGAGCTGGCAGGGCGATCCCCTGCGGGAGCTGCCGAATCTGCCGAGAGAGGGCGTGGATGGATATGTCAAATTGATGCATGACAGTGGGCCTGTGGCTGAAATGGGGGAGGAGGGAAAGGCGGCGGGTTTTGGCGCGGGGCTGTCTTTGCCGCCGCTGAATCCGGGGGCGAAGGGTGAGGTGGCACAGGGGCCGGGCGGGCCGCTGCTGCCGGGAGGAGCGCCCTCCCCTGCCCTGCCGCCGGTGACGGCCCCGCCTGCGCCCACAGTCAGGCCGCCCCTGTGGAAACAACGGACCACGCGGGGCGAGCTGGGGGAGGTGGTGGACCGTTTTGCCAATGGCCAGTGGCTGGTGAATTTGGGCGAGGGGGATGCGCAGCGCCAGGCGGTGTTTCATGATCGCCAAGTGGCGGGGATGACGGGGATGTCCCGGCCTGAGCTGGAGGCGTTTATGGATCAGCAGGATCTGCGGGTGCCTGATGAGCCAGTGCCCACGGGGGATGTGCCCCTGGGCCGCCTGCTGACGCAGCCGGAGTCCCTGGGACGCGTGACTGGCCGGGCGGTGGACCAGGTGCAGCGGCTGCTGCCGGAGGCGCTGACGGGGGATGTGGCAGTGTTTCCTGATGTGCAGCATTATTTGGATGCCGGTGGTACCTGGACGCCGGAGATGTCCGCCGGGCTGGCCTCCGGTCAGCCGTTTATGGATGCAGCCACGGGGCGGCGGGTGATCCTGGCGGATGGTGTGCACCCCAGAGCCGGGGAAAGCGCGCGCGCGGCGCTGGCGCGAACGGTGCGGGAGGCGGCGACGGGTGGCGGCAGGTTGGATCGTTTGTTAGGCCCGCATGAGTTGGAGACGCGGCGTTTTGACAATCTGGTGAAGCACATCCGCAAAGATGAGCTGGAGGCCATCACGGCGGACCCGGCCTTTGCCCATCTGGCCGGGGACAGCCGTGGGCTGGGTCTGGAATGGCTGTCCCGCATCGCTCAACAGCGGCCGGAGCTGCTTTACCAGCGCAGCCTGCCCCGCCAGATGGTGCAGGTGATGAGGGATGCGGCGGACCTCAGCGGCGGCAGGCTCCCGGGTGAGGCAGCTCCACCGACCGATGCGGATGTACCTCAGGGGGCGATGATCCAGGACGTGAATGGGATGCAGCTAAGACTGGCCTCCGCCACGGCGGGGGGAGGTGGGGTGCAGGTGGAGAAAGAGGCTGCGGAGCCAGCAGATGACACGGAATTTCGAAATAAGGCGGTTCATTCGGCACTGGAGGGAGTGATGTCAGGAAAATCTTCATTTGAGGCTTTGAATGAATGGCGCGCGCAGTTTCCTAAATCCGATGAAATGGGCAGTCAGATTTTTCTGGATGCCTACCAGTCCATCTCCCGCGTGGTCAGTCCTGCATATGACATGATCCAGGAGTTCATGGATGCGACGGAGCGGAAGATGACAGGAAAGGCGGAGCCGAGTGATGAAGCCTTTCTGACCGCCGGCGCTGACTGGCTGATCGATGAGGTCAATGAGAAGGACCGCCCCTTGATATTGGCGGCTCTGCGTGCCGAAGCGGAGAAACGTGGCTTAATCAATGCAGAGAAAAAAGGGACGGGATACGTTCGTGGTGCCACGCAGATGCTTCATGGGGCGGGTCAAGTGATGGCACCATGGACTGTTGGTAAAAGCACTGAGGCAAATTTGTTCTGGCAGCAGATGGGGGAATCCATCTTCCGCTTTAGCAAAGGGATGATTACGGACCGGGATGGCTATGAAAAAAGGCTCATGCATGTGCCGGAAAGTGGTGACACGCGTTATAGCGGTGGCCCGATACTTACACTTCAAGATGCCATCGATTTCGTGAATGAGAAGGCCCTGGAAGAGCCACTCACGGGAAGTATTCAATCAAACTCGTTTGCTCATGGTTACATGCCGCCTCCAGACATGAGGCGCACGATTTCGCCGGATGCCAATGCCACCCGGCTGATCCAGGAGGCCAAATCAAGGGCTTTAAAGGCGTTGCAGATCAAAGCGGAGATTGAGAATCTGGGCAACAAGACAGATCCCATTCCCAATGTGTTTGCATCCACCTTAGGGACCAGCGGGGTGGCCATGGGAATGACAGTGGCCACACGCGGGATGGCACTGCCCTTCCTCATCGCTGGGTATAAGAACATAGAGTTCAACGAACTGAGCCTGAAATATCCGGAGATGTCTCGAGAGGACCGCGCACAGATCGCCTGGATCTCTGGCACTGTCCAGGCGGCGGCGGACCGCCTCGGCGCGAGCATGCTGACAAAGCTGCCAGGAATCAAAAGCCTGCTTACCAAACAAATTACCAAACAGCTCATCAGCAGTACCCTGGGCCGTCTGGCTGCGGTTAACGTGGGGGAAAATCTCGTAGAAGGGGTGCAGGACATCATCACGCCCGCACTGATGCAGGCACTGAAGTCCGATGTGCCCGGCTATGACTGGGAGGCGGAGAAGCGGGCATTTTGGAACGGCCGCGCGGATGTGGCCATAGGCATGCTGCCGCTGACACTGCTGGGCCTGGGCCAGGCCAGCCTTCAGGATGTGAATGGAGCTCAGGAACTGCTGACACAGGATGATGTGCTGGCCAGCGCGGGGATTACGGAGGCGGATCGCAAGGCCATCGTGGAGAAGGCTCAAAGCGGAGATGGCGAGGCCGCGCAAACAGCGCTGCAGCAGGCCTGGGGCAGACGCGATCCGGCCATTGCCGCTGAACATCAGAAACGGATATCCGACCAGGAGGCGCGTGTGGATCAGGTCTTCACTGAGGCCATGCGCCGTGGAGTGATGCCGGAGATCACTCCTGGTGAGGACGGGCGGTTCATGGTTACGGATAGCGCTGGCAATGAAGCATCCTTTGCCACCCGCCAGGAGGCCTTGGCCGCAGCCATCACCCAGATGACGGACCCACAGAGGGCCGAGGTGGAAGGGATGCTGGAGGGAACAAAAAATCTCGAGCCTGCGAATCCATCTCCAGCGTCCGGATCAGTGGAGCCTGGAGGACTCCTTGTTGCTGAGCCATCCCTGTCGGAGGTGCATGATGAGGCAGCGGCGCAGGGGCTTGTGCCGCCTATCCGCGAAGAAGACGGGAAGTTTATCGTGACGGATCACGAAGGCACTCCGGCGGTCTTTACTGACCGCGAGGATGCCACGAAGGCCGCCTTCGCCTTCATGACGCCTGAGCAGCGTGAGAAGGTGAGGGCGATGGTGGAGGAGAAGGCGAAACAGTCGAGTTGGGTTCTTCCTCAGAATCACATGCACTCAAGGGTGAGCGTGCAGGAAAATCCGCATATCAACATTTCAAACGTTAAGCCGCAGGCCGATAAGTCTGCACAGATACAGGCGGGGCGAAATGATTCTCCTCAGCCGACGTCATCAACTGATAGCATTCCTGAAGTTCCACCAGATGAACCACCCAATGTTGGTCCATCCATTGATTTTGATCATATCATTGGTGCTGAGATTAACCCAAAAGGAAAAGCAACTGGAGGGCACAGTTTGGTCAACGGTGATGTGCGGATTATTCCTGGAACAGAGGGTCCACCAAATGCATCTGGTATTTATGAAGCAGGTGTCGAAATGAAACATCCGAGTAAATCGGAAACCTGGATAGCCAAAACATCAAATGGAGGACGCAATACAATGTTTCCAAAAAACTGGTCAGCAGGTCAAATTCAAGCGGAAGTAGAAGCTGCATGGAACAGTCCTAGCAAGATAATTAATGGACAACGTTGGCAGGCGGTTTCACCATCTGGAGCAAAGATAGAGGGATTTATCAACCCCAAGAGAATCACCGCATATCCCAAATACTAATAAACTATTTTTATATCATGAAAATATTGATGCACTACAAGGTATTCCCAAATGGACTGATGAAAGAAGCTGTTGTTATAGACAGCGATCATTCCCAATCGCAAGCTTATGACAACGTGCTGGGTGGATTTTTATGGGGAGCTTCTGAAAGGCCGGAATACTGGCATGAATTTTTGGCTGTTATCAATAAAGTCAAACTGCAAGGTGGTACTGAGGAAGAGACGATTTCATACAATGATTGGTATGTCACTATACATCCTAACCGTATCGATATTGATTATGCGGCTGATGACCAAACTGTGGCTACATTCCCTATAGACCATGTCCAAAATGCTGTTGAAGGATGGATACGATTTCTCCAAATGCCAGAGGCCGAGTCAAGTAAGTTGATCATCGAATTATCTACAATAGACGCATAACATTGTAATCGGAGATGCCTATGATTTGCAGGCATAAGATTCTTCAACGCCTTATGCTGGCACAAGGATGAAATGTGTCTCGGGCGGAGTTTGTCGAAGCCGACAGCACGCATTGTGTAAGGGTCGGTATGGCAGATGCAGCAGGTCATGGGTCGCGATGAGCCGGAGCAAAGTCTGCGGGTGGCCGGTGCCTGGCGGGTGGAGGATCTGCCTGCCTTTCTGCAAGACCCGATGCTGAAGGATGCCACGCCGGATCAGCGCCTGCTGCTTTTAAACGATGTGCTCCGTCAGGCCGGGGAGGAATATGCCCGGCGGCCGGGCTTTTCCCGTGAGCAGTTTCTGGAGTATCAGTCCGTGGCCAAGGCCGCCCGCGAGCGTGTGCAGGAAATGAAGACCTGGGGCGAGACTGCTGCGGGCGTGGGTGGTGTGGTGGCAGATGCTTTACGCGGCACGGCGCGCGGGCTGATCGCCACGGCCACGGATACCACTCTGCTGGAGCCGGATGCCTTTTTGAGGATGGATGAGCCTTTGGAGTTCCGCATACCTTTGGGCAATGTGGCCGAACAGGCCGGGCATTGGGGGAACAAGGCCGGGGACAGGGCGGAGCGGCTTCTTTCCGGCGATGCGGACAAGGATCTGAATGAGGGCCTGGCGGAGCTGCAACGGGACCTGGAGACGGCCAATCTGCCCCTGGGAGACCGTGCCGCACTGGATGCCTGGGTGGACAATTATGCACGCCGCCTTTCTGCAGCGCAGGCCTCCTGGTATGAGGCTGTGCAGGGCACGGAGGAAAAGTTCACCCACAAGGGCAAAGAGGAGGTCATGGACCAGGCCTGGCTACAGACCTATTCAAAGGCCAACGGTCTGAATGCACCGCACAACGCTGCGTTGCTGGCGCGATACCTCACCACGCAGGATCCGCAGGTGCTCAAACAACTGACCGAAAGTCTGAAGAAAACTCCGCGACGAGCGGCCATTGAGCGGGACCAGCAGGAGAGCCTGGACAAGAGCCAGGTGGTGAACTTCCTGACTAACCACATGGATGGCGGCGACTACGCGCAGGTGATGGCGGAGGCGGGCAACCCATTGGAGATTGCCTCCAACCTTGTGCCCCTTTTCCGGGGCGCGCGCATCGCCAGCCAGGCAGGTAAAAGTGCGTTGAAGGTGGCAGGCAGCGCCGTGGGCAGTGTGGCGGCAGACATCGCTCTGGAATCCGTCAATCTGGCGGTGGAAAATCCAGACGCGGCACTGGCCGATTATCTATCCAACGGACGCGATGTGGTGGCTGCTGCGCTTGGCCTGCATGGCGTGGGCATGGTGGCGGGTAAAACCGGACAGGTGATGGATCGTACTGCCCAGGATCTGTGGGGAACTGAGGGCAAACCTTCGCCCATGGATACCCCAGCGGGACAACCCGCAGCAGGAACCGAAAAGATGCCTTCGGAAATCCATCCGCAGGCAGTCATGGAGGGCGACGGGCTGCCTGGGGAATTCAGTGCGGATGGTCAGGCACCCGGTTCTTCACGACTCCCTGGTCTGGAGCCTGCACCTACCATACCTGGGCCAACGCTATCAGAGGGAAACCTATCTCCTGAATTGCGCAGACAGATGGCAGAGAAAGTACGCTCTCAGGCGAACCAAGCCCGTCCTGGGCTGGCGGGTGACGATGTCATCATCGTGGACAGCGTGGACGAACTGCTTGGTACTGACCTGGCCCGTGAACATCCGTTTACATCCGAAGACATCGCCGAGATGATGTCAGCGGAAGGCCTCTATGACAAAAAAGCGGCAAGAGCATCCTCATCACCGGCAACATCCGGCCTCTGGCAGGAGAAACCGTGGAAGAGGCGATGTCCCGTGTGCTGCTGCACGAGCACGTGGGCCACCATGGCATGGAAAGCCTGCTGAAGGGCAATGCGATGCAGGAGCGTCGCTTTAACCAGCTCATCACGCAGATCCCTGAGGCTGAGCTGATGAGCATCGCGGGGCAAGATGGATACAGGGGCCTGCAAAGCAAGCCGCGTGAACTGGCGCTGGAATGGCTGGCCCGTGAATTGGAGAGGCGACCAGACATCCTGCAACGCCAAGGACCCGCTCAAGAACTGTGGAGGCTCATGCGGGAAATAGTGGCCGACTGGCAGGCCCGTATGGGCTTGCGCTCCAACGCGGGCCGCAGCCTGGATGCGCAGGTAGGCGACCTGCTGGAGCGAGCCCGGGATCAGGCGGCGAAGAAGGGCACCTTCTTGCCTAATGCGAGTCATCCAGATGTGGGGCCACGCTTTGCATACAGCATCCCCGTTCGCCAGGACAAACCCACCTCATGGGCAGCCGTGAAACCAGGGCACCGCTGGATGAGCGCAAAAGGACTTATTCCGAAGCTCAATGACAGTCGGCCACCTTTTGTCATTGTAAAACGAGGCACCTTTGAGGAGAAGGTTTCAAAGGTCGCACGATGGTTAGGATACATGCCGAAAATCAAAGATCCATGGGGCGGATCTATAAGTTTGAGTAATCCACAAACCAAAGGTGGTTTCCCCACAGAGTTAGAAAACCGGGCAGCCCACTTGCTTGGCGAGAACCTAGATGAAAGGGTGGAAAAGAGGACCGAGCGCCCAAGCAAAGTCGAGTGGATAGGTGCGGTACAAGGAACCATTGAAGGAGCACAGGTCAGAGTGCGTCAGGGAAGTGAAACACTCTACTTTCGTAGTTACGCTGAAGGGGTGCACATGGTCATCGTGGAAGAGGGGATCGTGAAGGATCAGTATGGCATCGTTTCTCAATACGCGCCTGACATGAACAAGCGCAACTTTAAAGATGCTGTTGTCGAGAAGGTTCGTTGAAAACATAATAAGGCCCTTGTTGAGTATTGCTCTGCAAGGGCCTTATTTTTTGCCCGCCTTGCTCCTTGAAGGAGTCCCTATCTGCGGGGATTCGGAAGCAGCCCAAGACTCAAACGGCACAGACACCTTGTCCAGGAGCGCACTTTTAGTATCAAGCAGACTGTCGAAAAGTCAACGGTAAAGGACATTGGCATGAGGTGAGTTGAAAAACCATTGCTCTGTCACCACTCCTGCACTGGATCGCCTGGCGGAGACGGCTGGGGACCAGACCGGGAAGGTGCTGGGCAGGATGAAACATGGGGACGTGCCTAACCAAAAGCAGGTGACGCCTGCAGAGGGGGATGTACCTGCTGAGGCACCTGCACCCGCACCGCAGGCCGAGATACCGACGGATGAAGGCCGACCGCTCGACAGCAGCGAGGCAACCCAGCCAGTGCAGGATCAAGCCCCGCCTTCTCGAGAGGAAGTGCATGATGAGGCAGCGGAGCAGGGGCTTGTGCCACCTATCCGCGAGGAGGACGGGAAGTTTATCGTGACGGATCACGAGGGAACGGAAGCCGTTTTCACCAGTCGCGAAGAAGCCGTCGAGACCGCCTTCGATCTGATGACGCCGGAGCAGCGAGAGAAGGTGAGGGCGATGGTGGAGGGGAAAGATCGAAGCAGGCTTGTGGGCGGTGCCACAAGTATGACTTCAACAGGACAACCACAGCCGGGGACGACCTCGACTCTGAATCCTACCCTTGCAGCAGACCCAGCCTCTACCGCTCCTGGAAAATCTGCTTCTGGTATACAGCCCCTTCTTGCTAAACCATCTCTTCACCCGGCAGGTCCCGCCACTTCACAGCAGGTTCAATCAGTGGTGAAAGAACTTCATCGGAGCGTACCTGGGCTGGTTCACGAGAGGACACACGTCTTCGCTACCGAGACCGATTTTTTGGCATCAGATTATGCACGGCAGCATTCCTTCAGTGCTCAGGTGCTAGAAGATATCAAAGGCAGGGATGGGTTTTTTGACACCACTACCGGCAGTGCGATCATCATAGCAGAAAATGTGAAGGGACGCCCTTCAGAAACTATTGAGCAGGGACTGCGGCGCACCGTGCTGGAGCATCGGGTGGGGTATGATGGTCTCAGCATTGTCCTGGGTCATAGCTCAGGGCTGGCTGGGATGTTGGACCTCCATACACCGGCTTATAAGAAATGGCAGGAGTTGAGCAAACAGATCCCTGAAGCGGACCGAGACGCTCTGGCAACTGAGCCTGAGTATGCCCACCTCAAAGGTGACACGGACGCGCTGAATCTGGTTTGGTTCGCTCGTGAGGCAGCTAGAGATCCTGCATTCACTAGCAAGGCTCAGCGCCCCTTTCTGCAGGAGATGTGGGAGGTTTTCTGTGACCGTGTCGCCCTGCTCTTTGAAAAGACTGGTCTGCGGAAACCGCAGATGAGGCAGATGCGGGATCCGGCGTTTCTGACGGATGTGCGGGAGTTCATCCAGCTAGCGCGTGACTCGGTGGTGGTGAATAGGCGCGGACAGACGCCGCGTGCGGTGGCTACGTCCAGCCAGAGTGGGCAGTCGGGCCGCCCCCTTGCCCCAAGCTTGTTGCCGGACGACATGATGCCGGAAGACACGGCATCTCGTATCACCAGCATCTGGAAACCACACCGACCCGCGCCGCAAAAGTATCTGATGCCTGATGTGATTGATAAGCATCTTGAGCAGTTTAAGGATGGGGTGGTGAAAGTGATGAGAGCTGATATTTATGACACATTCGGCCCAAAACATTTAGATGAAAAATCATACATTTTGCCTTTATCTAAGCTGCGGGATATTCTTCAATACGCCAATGGTGATCGCAGGAAGCTTGAAGAAGCATTAGGCTACGATCCAGGCTACTTTGATGGTTCACAAGTGGGCATCGTGGTGATACCTTCGGTGGATGGCATAAGTCTTCGTATGCCCGATGGTAATGAAACGGGGGCCAATTCTAATTGGCTTCCGGGAGGCAAGCTACCACGCACTCCTGCTTTTGAGGGAATGCCGGAAGCAGTTATTGATCTAAAAGGCTATGATAAAAAGAATTGGCCTTTAATCGACCTGAAACTACCATGAAATTATGTACCGCGTTATTCATAGTTGGGAAACAGAAAACTTGTCCCTCGAGCGGGGCGCGGAGTCCGGCTCTCCCTGCCTTTGTGTGCCATTCATTGATGACATGGTTCGAGGAGGTTTGAGGTTCAGACTCACGGAGGAGGAGTTTCATTTGCTGGCTACTGATTCCGAAGTGCGCCAGGAATTTGCTAATAA
>NZ_SOCA01000025.1 GCF_004364345.1 Prosthecobacter fusiformis
CCAGGTCGGCCTCTCAGTGATTTGAAGCTGGTCATCGCAGGTGTTCTGCACGTGCTCAAAGAAGGCGGCTCCTGGCGTGCTTTGGACGTCCCTGGCGTTGCCTGGGAAACTGTTTACGGCCACTTCCGCCGCTGGGCCAAGGCCGGTCTCTGGGATCAGGCCATGCAGCAGATGAAATGGCATGCAGGCAAGAACCTCGGCATGATTGACTCCACCCACATCAAGGTCCACCGGGACGGGGCCAACCCCGCCGGAGGCCAGGAACAACAGGCCATGAGCCGCACCAAGGGCGGACTCAACACGAAGCTGCATGCTGCGGTGGACGGGCGCTGCCAGCCACAAGCCTTGATTTTGACGGCAGGGACGGAAGCTGATGTCTTGCATGCGCCAGCTTTGCTTGAATCTGTGGAGGGCAGGCGGGTGCTCATGGACAAGGCCTATGACAGCGATGGGTTGCGCGAGCTCATCGCAAGCAAAGGTATGAAAGCCTGCATTCCGCCGCGCAGCAACCGGGTGGCCCCGGCGGCTTACGACAAGGTGCTTTACAAGAAAAGGCACTGCGTGGAGAACTTCTTTGAGAAGATCAAAAGGATGCGGCGCATCGCCACGCGCTACGACAAAACCGACGTCTCCTTCATGGCTTTTGTCCTCCTTGGCATCTGCATTTTATCCCTCAGAAATCAATTTTAAAACACGCCTTAGAATCTATGGCTAAAAGATCCGATTTATTCAACTCACCTGAGTTAATCGTAACAGTCCTATCGCTAGCACTTGCGATATTGTAACCACCTTGTAATAAAAGAATTTTCATCTCACCATATCTTGAATTGGTGGCAATATTCCACCAAGCTGGGTCATCAATACTGAAGCCAGCGTTTTTGGGGCTAATTGGAGATGGTCTTAGAGCTCCTCTCCAGTAACCTGATGCCACACTTGGATTGGGGGTGGGTTTTAACTCTAACATGCCAGAGCAATGTAATTGACAAAAGAAGGTAGAGGAGCCACTCAAACCAGCGGTAAGTGTACCATTTCCTTTTGTGTCGTCGTCCCAGCAATTAACGGCAGCGGAGCATTTTATATTAGGGGAATCGCCGGCCATATATTTATATTTAGTTTGAAATAGATCGGCAGCCATTTTGATTTGAAGAACTTCTTTCCCCATCCTATTTAGCTCAACCGTTCTAATCATACTCTGCCCAACCAGAACCCCGCCGATAAGCAGCCCGATAACAACCAGCACAATGGACAGCTCAACCAGTGTGAAGCCTAGACGTGATAAACGATGCTTGAACAAATTCCCTCTCTTTGAGGGAAGTATAACAAACTTCGCTTTGCGAAGTCAAGCTGCCGCAGCTATGCGGCCACCCAAGGGATGGGCAGGGCGGGGACTCCACCAAAGCCTTTGGCGTAGCGAGCGAATGAGAGCGGTGCTTCTGCTCCGGGCATTTGCCCCCGTCATTAACGATATGACGGGGGCAGGGCTTCGATTTTCAGGTGTAGCTTCGGTCATACGCCATGTTGCAGGAAAGAGACAGGGCGCGGTGATAGGATTTCACGGTCCCCATATGGGGACCGGTCATTTGCACTAAAGTGTTTATCGCCTTGGTGGGGTTGTGCGATTGGCGAGAATGCCGCGCACGGTGGCGGCGACAACCGGCAAGGGTTGGCGCATGGGGTCGCCAGTCCAGCCAAGGCTGGCGGCCCGAATGGCGAGCTGGTTTTCCAGCTCGTCAAACTCGGCATCGCTTAAGCTGACTGATTCAATCAGCTCGACATCATTCAGGGGGAGAAGTGCCGCGCTCATGGCTGCACCTCCGGCTGAATGTTGAGGATATGGTTCGCTGCCTTTTGTGCCTGTGAGGCTGCGCGGATAACCCAGCCTTTGGCGTCCTTGGATTTGAGAGCGTTAATCCAGCTTTGCAGGTAGGCGGCAGAGTTGGCGAGTTCATCTTCTATGATGCCCGCATGAGCATTCAGATAGGCTGCGGCCATCTCGGCAACCAGTTCTTCCTCGGCATAGACTTTGCGGGCGGTGTCGCCTGCTTCATCAATGCCTTTATTCTCAAGCAGGGACGTCCTGGCAAGCCGTGAGGCATGTCCGGTGCTGTGAGCTAGTTCATGAAAGAGGGTTGAGAAGAGCGCCACCTCACTGCTGAAAAAGCCGGGCTCCGGCATGTGGACGCTATCAGTAGCGGGGCGATAGCATGGGATTGCGCTGCCGTAGCGGATCACCGGGGGCTTTGGCATCCCGGCGATGATCTCGCGGGCGCGGTCGGTCCGTTCCGTCAGGGAAAGCTCGGGCAGGTTCTCCGGGGCAGGGAACTCGATGCCTTCGATCTGCGAGGCATGGAACACGGTGTAGCCTTTGAGGAAGCGGCGTGTTTCGGCTTCCTCCTCGTTCTGGGCTGGGGCGTCTTCATCCTGCTTCGTGTAGCTGCCATATTTGACAACAAGGGAACCGCGTTCGCCTTTGCGCACATGCCCGCCAAGCTCCTTGGCTTGAATGAAGGTGAGGAAGTAGGGCGAGGTGAAGCGGTGGCTTCCAAGCAAAAAGACGTTAATGCCCTGGTAGGCTTTGCCGGTGGAGAAATTGCGGGGGAATCCGACCTTAGAAAAATAAGGCGACTTCCAGGGGGCGATGCCCTGTTCAAGCTGGGTGATGATGCGGTCTGTTACTTGTTCATAGATGTCTGATGTCTTCATGTTAGTTCCTCCTGTTTCGGTTTTGCGAAAAGCACGCACGCGCGCGCAAAACCTGCCGACCAACTGCCGAAGGAACGGGCAGACAGTCATAGGGTGGGTTCAAAGGAGGGTGCCCTTTAGGGACAGCCTTTGGATGCCCTTGACGGGCTGAACGTCTGAAGGCTTCAGAGCCGCTGAGTGATGAAAAAAACGGGGCGGCGGCAATACCTGCCGTTAGGCAGGAAGGATCATCACGGGATGAAGTGAATGAGCAGTGGACGGCTTTGCCGGTAGCGTATCAGGCAGCTTCATCTGGTGATGCAGAGGGCTGCAATGGCGTGGGCTGGCTCTCCTGCGCGGTAGCGGTCTTGGAGAGACTGCCTTCGTCATGAGGTGGGAGAGGGCGTTACGGGACACTTCCCGTTAGAAAGGGTAGCGCCCCACGCAGTAGGCGCGAGGGAAAGGCTTTTCCCGCCGCCAGTTTGCTCACCCTATTTCAGAAGAACGCTGAAGTTTACAGCTACTTGGTGCATGGCTTCTTCGATTGATACCGCCCAAGATTTTGCCAGCCATTTGATGACATTTTGGGTATCCTGAGGCACTGCTATTTTTCTTCCCTCTCTAACAAACGGGCCGTCAGTCTCCGTGAGCACACGCGCCTTGGGAACACGCATAATGTCTTCCTCCCATCGGGCCGAGCCGATCATCTTTGTGTTGAATGACACATAATGACCTGCGTCGAGCACCTGCAAGAGTTGTGTTTGGCTGCCAGAAAACCAATGAAAGACAACGGGATACATCCGGGCTGAAGTCAACTGACTCAACACCGCCAATTCTGCTCCTCGGGAGTGCAATGTAACAAATCGCTGTCGATCTTTAATCGAGTCGATAACCCGCGCAAAGCTCCGCTCCTGGACTTCTTGCGTTAGGCGGTATTCTTTCGAGAAATCCAGCCCAACTTCTCCAATGTATTCAGCATCTTTCGCTTGTTCGATGAAAGCTTGAATCTCGCGCTCGTGTTGATCTGCCACCTGCGGGTGAAGTCCAAGAGCTGGTCGCACGTATTGGAATCCATTCAGGTGCAGCTTTGCTTGTATGTAGTGGCTCGGCAGATAAGTTACGGCCACAGTCAAAATGCCAGCTCGCTCAGCTGCCTGGGCAATCGCGAGCGGGTTGTCGTAAAGGTCCACATGGCAGTGGGAATCGATAAGAGTCTGTTTCACTTGATCCTCACGAAGTTCTTGATCTTTTGGCTTGCCTTATCTGCTAGCCACTGCCTCACCTCTGCGATCATTCGGCTTTCAACTGCCACATAATCGTTGAGTTGGTTAATGGGAAGTCTGCCATTGGCAAGGAGGATTCGAGCGATCTCGCTATCGCTAGGATTGCGCCGTATCAGCCCAAGCAGCGCGTAAAAATCCTCGTCCTGGCGAAAGTCACGCTTGAGCACGTCATAGCCGTAGGTCTCATTATCCAAGTTTGCAACATGCAGACTTGCTCTTCGGAAGATACAAGGAACGCATCGTCCGCAAGCGCCTGCATTGCGCACGTCCCAGTGAACATTGTGGCCTGATTTAGCACATGAATTCGTCAGTTCGCATCCGTCCTTGAGCAACTCTTGAGCTTTGCAGTCCCGTACCATTTCGCCCTTTGTATAGAGGGCGTAGGGATTACTCACCTCATGTTGGATGCCGACGGCATCCAATACCTTTTGAATTGAGGATAGAAAGTGAGGGTGAACCGTTCTCGTGCTGCATGATCCACGCCTGCTCGGATTGAGCGGCATATTGAGGGCGATTGGGCCGTTTTCGGGTATCCAGACAGCCGTATTCGCTCCAACCTTGCTTGCGGCTAGAATAGCGATGCCAAGAAAGGAAAATGATCGGCTTCTGAAGTTGAGATCAAATTTGAAATCGGCTTGCCACTCCTCGGAAGTGGGTTGCGAAAGACGCTCTGGCTTCTGCACTCCAATCCGCATTTGGAGGTGTCGAATTCTCTTGGGAAAATGCGTTTCAAGCAGATCTAGTAGCCTGTCTTGATCACTTGCGGGACCGGGCACCTTTCCGTCATAGTGGCTTGCAAACAGAAACCGATTAGAGTGCTCCGACAGGAGATCCAAGGCACCGATAAAGGAATCTAACCCACCCGAAAGCAGGCTGACCACTGGTGACGAAGGGAAACCTTTGGGAGAGCGGCGATTCCTTCGCCTCCGAATCAATCGACTTGTTGTTGAGACAAATTCAAACCGCCAGTGATCCCCCGTGAGGAAGGAAATGCTTTGTGCAAGCAATTCCGAGGCAGAATTCCATCTATCGGCATCATGAACCGGGATCGACACGTCAATAGTGCGTGTCCAGCGATCTTCAAAATGCTCACGGCTAATGGCTTTATCGGCGGCATATACCACCGCTGAAATGAGCAAAAGATCTAGAACTACAGGTGAAGCTGTCCATGAAAATTTGAGGAAGGGCTCAATGTTCAGGTCCAATTGAAGCTTTGCATCAAGACTTGCGATTACGAGTTCCGTCTTTGCGAATTCATGCAGCGCTTCTACAGGGTGTATTTGCACTTCTACTTTCATCTGCTTCCCTCCGTATCTATGTAAACTGCGACAGTACGTTCCAGGATGGCGTTGACGATGCCCTCACCCTCTCTCCCCCCCCAATCAACGCTCGTCAGATCGTGACGGGTCGTTTCCTCGAAAGCTAATTCTGCGGCCACAAAGTCGCGTGCTGCATTAACAATTTTGTCGGCTGCTTCATAGCCATGCTCTTTTGCTAGATGCTCGCCATGATTAGTTTTAAATCGCTCAATGATATAGCATTCAAATAGTTGAGTGAGTACGGAGCCAATGTCGCTCGCAGCGTTGTCTAGTGCGATTTCAAGGTTAGCGAGATCGTCTTGCTTCACACAAATCTTCTCAAAAACCTGACTCAATGCTTCTCGAAGCTCGATCTCAATGATGTAACTGGAGTTCTCCTGAAGAACATCAGCAATCGCGATGGCAAGCCGCTCTGGCGGAAGATTTTCGAGATCCGAAAAACCACGTTCTGCCAGTGCTTGCACTAAGCCAACTTGTCTTACATCAGAAAGGAAGCTGGCAACGCGTTGAGCTGTTGAACGAATCCCAATTCCAGAAATTGCTCGGGAGCGGCTGCCCCTCTGGCCACTCGTCTTCCTTGAAGCACTGGACTTTGAGGAAGCTCGCCCCCCGCTGCCTCGCGTATTCTCACCTGGACCACTTGTCGTGCTTGAGGCTCTTGAGGAAGCAGGATATGATATCACGATTGCCTGCAACTGCTGATCCGCTTTGGCAGGGCTGATAAATTTTATCGGTGCGCCGAAGCCTTCATGATTGGTCGAGCTCGCCATTTGCTGGACGAACTGCGAAATCAAATCATGTGCGACCGGAGGCGTAACAGGTCCAGAATTGAGAGCGGTGGTGACTGCAGTTTTAACCTGCGTCCACTTTGGTGAAGGAGGGGCTGAGCGAGATGTTCCCATGCTATTTTCCTCCTGAGCGTTTGATGGCCGCTGCCTTTCCTGCTTGGCTGTTGGTGTTCTTTAAATATTCGATAAATTCTTGCACAGCAGTCCCGTGATTTGCCTGGGTCGTTGCTATGGTTTGGAGCCTTGTGACAACAGAAGCCGGAATGTCCCTCGCCGGTATTGAGCGAAAAATCTTCAGCAGATGCGGTAGAAATTCAGAGCGTTGATTGGCATACTCCAAGATGGCTTGATAGCCGTTAGGCTCTTTCGTCTCCCTTTGGAGATGCTTCGTGAGGAGTTCAGCCAAATTGTCAGCCTCATCTTGGCGCAATGCCTTAACTAAACCTCCGTGAACCTTGCGACCAGTCTCGGAAATCATTGCGTCGAATGCAACCCGAACACTTGGAGGCACAAGCGATAGGCCGACCAATGAAGTTGCTAGCCGATCTCGCGCCAGCCACAGATAATCTGAAAGGTCAACCTGCGAGAGTAGTGGCTCCATTGATACCCAGGTCTTGAGAGAAGTGGTCTCCCATCCCTGAGGACAATCGGTTTGCTCCTTTTCCATCTTTGAAAGCTGTTCAGGCGTCTTTTTCTGCTCAAGACACCAATTCGCAAGCTCCCTGAAACGGGCCTCATTGGAGTATTCGAGGAGCATCAACTTCAACAGAACTGCGTCCTTGAGGTGGCTCATTTTTGCAACTTCCGCGAGCTTTTTACGAAGAACGAAGGCGTTTAGGAATCGTTTTACCTGACGGGGATTGCCTTTCAAATGCTCGGTTATCAACGATGCTGCACCCGCTGTGAATGAGAGCGAAGCCTGCAAATCACTCGAAACTGTTACCGCAGTTCCCAATGACTCCTGCACGTCTGCAATTCCGAAGCATCCAAACCGGTTGCTCTCACGTCGCTTGCGGCAAGCCTCTAAACAGGTCTTGAACTGATCCTCGCTGAGGTGTCGCTTGGCGAAAAGCAGCGTGAGGTAAGTTTCAATTTCGGCAGGTGCTAAGCGAGGAAGGTGATATGGCACTTGAACCAATTTCTCCAGGTAATCCCTCACTAACTGTTCTCCGGCGTCAACTTGCTGACCTGCGACTGCATAGGTTTTTGCCGCCTCAAGCGCGTCCTTATATCTTACAGCGATTGCGTGGCGCACAATTCGGTGATCTGCACCGATTACGAACGCCGTTTTATCGACGTTCAGGAAGAGTTTTATGGCCTCAAGGTTTTCAACAATTCTGTCCGGCGAACAGCGATCAAGATCGTCAATCAGAACAACAAGTGCCTTGAATTTGCTCGCATTTAGAAGTTCGCCGAATTCACGACGAAAGGATCGCACGTCATGTTCAGTCCCTTCCTTGGATTCTATTACTAATTCGGACAAGGTCTCTGAGCCCAGCGGAGACTCTTTGGGGGCTTGTGGCTCTTTCCCGTTGCCACGAAACAAACCGCTAAGCGAGGAAATCAGCGATGGAACGGCGGTAGCTCCGCCGGTCGCATAAGCAAGGACTGCCGGCAACGCCACATTATCCCAGCCCATTTTAAGCAATCTCATGTAGTTCACTCGGCCAAGCAGGCTCGCGGCTTGGGCTTTGACTTCTTGTGGAAAATTTCTGTGCTCCGTCAGCTGGGTGATGATTGAGGAAATGAGAGCGCTTTTTGCATCGTCGTAGCCTTCAAAAAGCCATGCATCAAAATACAGCACCGCAACAGACTCATCGGTTGCCAGCTTTTGCTCGAGCATCTTCATGATGCTCGTCTTGCCATTGCCCCAATCACCAAATACGCCTAGCGTAACTGGCAACAGTGTTTCATCCAAGACGACCTGCTTCAGCAAGTCGGCATGGACTTCAAATCCAATCAAGTCCTCAACAGTTTCGTTATCTGACCACATGGGCTTGAGTCTTATCACAAAAACCAGATTATGTATAGCGATTAGTCTTTGCTTCTAGGTTTAGCGGCTCCAAGATTTTGCGAGATTACAGGTACAGGAGGGGAAGCGGCTCGGTTGAGACTTCGCCTGCGAATGCTGGATGGCTTCAAGCCTGCGAAGAAACACGCTTCCCCGGCCCCGTGGTCGTGTTGGAGACCTCAAGAAGCCCGCCCAGGTTTCCCTGGGCGGGCAGGATGCCAAGCTAGTATTCGCTGGGTAGCATCAGCACATTGTCTGTGAAGTAGAAGGCAATTTCGTCGAGAGGGAAGTCGGTGAACTCGATTCCCTTAGGGCGTGTTTTAAAATTGGTTTCTGAGGGATAAAGTGCAGATGCCAAGGAGGACAAAGGCCATGAAGGAGACGTCGGTTTTGTCGTAGCGAGTGGCGATGCGCCGCATCCTTTTGATCTTCTCAAAGAAGTTCTCTACGCAGTGCCTTTTCTTGTAAAGCGCCTTGTCGTAAGCCGCAGGGGCCACCCGGTTGCTGCGCGGCGGAATGCAGGCTTTCATACCTTTGCTCGCGATGAGCTCGCGCAACCCATCGCTGTCATAAGCCTTGTCCATGAGCACCCGCCTGCCCTCCACAGATTCAAGCAAAGCTGGCGCATGCAAGACATCAGCCTCCGTCCCTGCCGTCAAAATCAAGGATTGTGGCTGGCAGCGCCCGTCCACCGCAGCATGCAGCTTCGTGTTGAGTCCGCCCTTGGTGCGGCTCATGGCCTGTTGTTCCTGGCCTCCGGCGGGGTTGGCCCCGTCGCGGTGGACCTTGATGTGGGTGGAGTCAATCATGCCGAGGTTCTTGCCTGCATGCCATTTCATCTGCTGCATGGCCTGATCCCAGAGACCGGCCTTGGCCCAGCGGCGGAAGTGGCCGTAAACGGTTTCCCAGGCAACGCCAGGGACGTCCAAAGCACGCCAGGAGCCGCCTTCCTTGAGCACGTGCAGAACACCTGCGATAACCAGCTTCAAATCACTGAGAGGCCGACCTGGTC
>NZ_SOCA01000026.1 GCF_004364345.1 Prosthecobacter fusiformis
CTTCATTGCTGAAGGAGGGGGTATAAACTGGCAGCGACCTACTTTCGCAGGGCCTATCGCCCAACTATCATCGGCGCAACAGCGTTTCACTTCCGTGTTCGGAATGGGAACGGGTGGTGCCACTGTGCCATGACCACCAGACTTCTGATCAGAGGTCATCCAAGCTTGCGCTTGTTTGAACTGGTCAGGTGTCTGAAGGCAAGGAACTCCAAGTTCCCTGACAACTGCATACAGGATAAAAAACAATTTCGGTCAAGGCAGACGGTGTGTCTGATTTGAAATGGAAGCAATGTAAGACAAACGGATGATTAGTATCTCTAAGCTGAACACATTACTGCGCTTGCACCCGAGACCTATCAACGTGGTAGTCTTCCACGATCCTTCAGGGAAAATTAATCTTAGGATGGGCTTGGCGCTTAGATGCTTTCAGCGCTTATCCCTTCCGCACATAGCTGCCCAGCGATGCTCTTGACAGAACAACTGGAACACCAGAGGTGCGTTAATTCCGGTCCTCTCGTACTAGGAATTAAACCCTTCAATTTTCCTACGCCCACAGAGGATAGAGGACCGAACTGTCTCGCGACGTTCTGAACCCAGCTCGCGTACCGCTTTAACCGGCGAACAGCCGGACCCTTGGGACCTTCTCCAGCCCCAGGATGCGATGAGCCGACATCGAGGTGCCAAACCTTGCCGTCGATATGAACTCTTGGGCAAGATCAGCCTGTTATCCCTAGCGTACCTTTTGTCCGTTAAGCGACGGCAATTCCACATTAAACCGCCGGATCACTTTGGCCCACTTTCGTGTCTGTTCGACTTGTTAGTCTCACAGTTAGGCTGGCTTATGCCAATGCACTCAACACGTGATTGCCAACCACGCTGAGCCAACCTTCGCGCTCCTCCGTTACTCTTTGGGAGGATACCGCCCCAGTAAAACTGACCGGCTGACATGGTCCCACGCCCGGATGACGGGCCGCGGTTAGATCGTTCAATACCCAAGGGTGGTGTTTCATTGATGGCTCCATGTAACCCGAAAGTTACACTTCAAAGCCTCCCACTTACGCTAAGCATGAAAACCAAACGACCAGTGACAGCTTACAGTTAAGGTGCATAGGGTCTTTCCGTCCTTCTGCGGGTAAGCAGCATCTTCACTGCTATTACAATTTCACTGAGCCCCTCGTTGAGACAGCGGACAACTCGTTACACGATTCGTGCAGGTCGGAACTTACCCGACAAGGAATTTCGCTACCTTAGGACCGTTATAGTTACGGCCGACATTCACGGGGACTTGGGTTCAGAGCTTCGCCTTACGGCTAACCCCTTGCCTTAATCTTTCCGCATTGGTCACGTGTCACATCGTATACTTGGACTTTCGTCTTGGCACAATGCTGTGTTTTTGATAAACAGTCGGTTGTCCCCTTTCACTGCGACCCAAATAAATTTGGGCATCCCTTCTTCCGAAGTTACGGGACTAGATTGCAGAGTTCCTTAACGAGGTTTCACTCTTACGCCTTGGTATATTCTACCCACCCACCTGTGTCGGTTTGCGGTACGGGCGGCCATGGAAAGGGGCACAGGCTTTTCTAGGCGCTCAGTTCAAGAGACCAGGATTGGATCGCTCCGCACCCTTCTGCCACTTTCAATCGGCATGCTCTCTCCCTTGACGCGAACCTGTGCTTTAACCATCACCGGTGCAGGAATATTGACCTGCTGTGCATCGCCTACGCCAAACGGCCTGGACTTAGCTCCCGACTAACCCTGGGATGAAAATCATTGCCCAGGAAACCTTGGGTTTACGGCGGACGGGGATTTCACCCGTCTTATCGTTACTTATGTCTGCATCCTCACTTCTGTAAACTCCACGGTCAGTCACCTTCACGCTTCAAGGCTTACAGAACGCTCCCCTACCAAAACATTGCCCTTGGACAATGTAGTCCAGAGCTTCGGTATAACGCTTATCGCCAATCATTTTCGGCGCGAGACCTCTCGATGAGTCAGCTATTACGCACTGTTTAAATGGTGGCTGCTTCTAAGCCAACATCCTCACTGTCAATGAGATCTCACTTCCTTTCCACTGAGCGTTATTTAGGCACCTTAGCTGCTGAGCTGGGCTGTTTCCCTTTCGACAATGAAGCTTATCCCCCACTGTCTTACTGCCATGCTTCGTTCGAGGGTATTCGGAGTTTGATTGAGGTTGGTAGGCGGGTATGCCCCCTAGCTCATTCAGTGCTCTACCCCCCTCGATAAGCGCATGACGCTGCACCTAAATACATTTCGGGGAGAACCAGCTATTACGGGGTTTGATTAGCCTTTCACCCCTACCCACAGCTCATCCGAGAACGTCTCAAGGTTCACCGGTTCGGTCCTCCACGTCCGATTAAAGACGCTTCAACCTGGCCATAGGTAGATCACCACCGCTTCGGGTTCAGCCCGTGCAACTTGTCGCCCTATTCGGACTTGCTTTCGCTCCGCCTCCATCCCAGAAGGACTTAGGCTTGCCACACAGACTGACTCGCAGACTCATTTTGCAAAAGGCACGCCATCACCGGACAAGCCGGCTCTGACACCTTGTAGGTATGTGGTTTCAGGTACTATTTCACTTCGCTCACGGCGGATCTTTTCACCTTTCCCTCGCGGTACTTGTTCACTGTCGGTCACCAGCGAGTATTTAGCCTTATGCCGTGGTCGGCACAGATTCATGCGAAGTTTCACGTGTATCGCATTACTCAGGGTACCTCTAGGCGTTGTTGAGTTTTCGGTTACGGGCCTTTCACCCTCTGTGGAGCGACTTTCCATCCGCTTCACCTAACTCTTCAACTGCCACGTCGAGGCCCTACAACCCCAGGAGGAAACCTCCTGGTTTGGGCTGTTCCGCTTTCGTTCGCCACTACTGACGGAATCGCTTTCGCTTTCTTTTCCTCGCCCTACTGAGATGTTTCACTTCAGGCGGTTTAGCGTCTCTGCTCCTATGTATTGAGAGCAGAACGATACGGTATGAACCGTATCAGGTTATCCCATTCGGAAATCCCCGGATCAGTGCCTGTTTGCGGCTCTCCGAGGCTTATCGCAGCTTACCACGTCCTTCATCGCCTGCTGGTGCCAAGGCATCCACTACATACCCTTTAAATCTTGCATTGCCCTAAAACCATTTCATTGGCCTTGCCTTTTCAGGCATGACCGAAATTGGATTTAGAACACACTTACTTTTTTCATTCATTACTTGTTTGAAACCTTTTTACAGGTCCCAACGTCTGGCTCTAATAAAATTGTTTCTTTTTCCTGTATGCAGTTGTCAAGGAACTATCAGTTCCACAAAAAACATTCTCTCTCGCATCTCTAACAAAATGGTGGGCAGGACTGGACTCGAACCAGTGACCCCCGCCTTATCAAGGCGGTGCTCTAACCAACTGAGCTACATGCCCTTTTGGAGTTGTGCTTACGTCACAAGTTCAATTGCCTAACCTCATCCAGCTTGTGGTGGAGGTTAGGAGACTCGAACTCCTGACATCAAGCTTGCAAAGCTAGCGCTCTACCAACTGAGCTAAACCCCCTGCTCAAGATGCTCTGATCTCAAAAACGAAAACTAAATTGTGCGCTGCAGTTTACTTCATACACAGATAACATTTGTGAGCGCTTTCGCGATTCACACACTTCTTTAATCATTTCTGATCAAAGGAAGTGTCGACCTTGTTCATATATTGAGTGTGAGACACTCATGAACATACTCCATAGAAAGGAGGTGATCCAGCCGCAGGTTCCCCTACGGCTACCTTGTTACGACTTCATCCCAGTCACCAGTCTTGCCTTAGGGCGCTGTCCCCTTGCGGTTGACTCACGCACTTCGGGCGAAACCAGCTTCCATGATGTGACGGGCGGTGTGTACAAGACCCGGGAACGTATTCACGGTACCGTAGCTGATGTACCATTACTAGCGATTCCAACTTCATGTAGTCGAGTTGCAGACTACAATCTGAACTGAGCCCAGTTTTACTGATTTCCTCCACCTCGCGGTTTCGGTTCACATTGTGCTGGGCATTGTAGTACGTGTGCAGCCCTGGTCGTAAGGGCCATACGGACTTGACGTCATCCCCACCTTCCTCCTCGTTGATCGAGGCAGTCTGATTCGAGTGCTCCGGTAAACCGGGTGGCAACAAATCACAGGGGTTGCGCTCGTTGCGGGACTTAACCCAACATCTCACGACACGAGCTGACGACAGCCATGCAGCACCTGTGCAAAGCGAGTATTGCTACTCTATCCGACTTTCATCGGAGACACAGTGCATGTCAAGACCAGGTAAGGTTCTTCGCGTTGCATCGAATTAAGCCACATACTCCACCGCTTGTGCGGGTCCCCGTCAATTTCTTTGAGTTTTAATCTTGCGACCGTACTTCCCAGGCGGCATACTTAACGCGTTAGCTCCGGCACAGGAAGGGTCGAATCTTCCCACACCAAGTATGCACCGTTTACTGCCAGGACTACCGGGGTATCTAATCCCGTTCGCTCCCCTGGCCTTCGTGCCTCAGTGTCAGTAACTGTCCAGTGACCTGCCTACGCCTTTGGTATTCCTCTCGATATCTACGCATTTCACTGCTACACCGAGAATTCTAGTCACCCCTCCAGTACTCTAGCACAGCAGTATCGGATGCAATTCCAGGGTTGAGCCCTGGGCTTTCACATCTGACTTACCACGCCACCTACGCACCCTTTACGCCCAGTGATTCCGAACAACGCTTGAGACCTCTGTATTACCGCGGCTGCTGGCACAGAGTTAGCCGTCTCTTCCTCTTGCGCTACCATCAATCTGCAAAGGTATTATCCTCGCAGCCTTGTTCACGCATGACAGGAGTTTACAATCCGAAGACCTTATCCTCCACGCGGCGTCGCTCCATCAGGGTTGCCCCCATTGTGAAAGATTCTCGACTGCTGCCACCCGTAGGTGTCTGGACCGTGTCTCAGTTCCAGTGTGGCTGGTCGTCCTCTAAGACCAGCTACCCGTCGTAGCCTTGGTGGGCCTTTACCCCGCCAACTAGCTGATAGGCCGCGGACCAATCGGGAAGTGACAGGCCTTGCGGTCCCCGTCTTTAGTCTCTCGACCACATGCGGTATTAATCCAAGTTTCCCTGGGCTATCCCCCGCTTCCCGGAATGTATCCACGTGTTACGCACCCGTTCGCCACTGAACATTCCTAGTATTACTACCAGAAATATCCCGTTCGACTTGCATGTCTTATCCACGCCGCCAGCGTTCGTTCTGAGCCAGAATCAAACTCTCCAAAAATTGGTGCTGACTTTAGTTTCCTTAAGTCAGCTAAATTGACCTTGCCATTCTTTCAGGCAAGCTGCGCATTCCATAACACGCAGCGCACAATTTAGCTTTCGTTTTTGTCTCTCCAAATCACTCAAACTCACTCAGCTTCCGCTTCGCTCATTCTCGCCAATCTGAAGATGTTGTTTTCTGAAAGATCACTTTCTGATTTCCACTCCGTGAACAACT
>NZ_SOCA01000027.1 GCF_004364345.1 Prosthecobacter fusiformis
GCCGGCGATGCCCATGCACTGGGCGATGACGGAAAGGACGTTCTTTTTGCGCACCAGACCACCGTAGAAAAGAGCCAAGCCAGGAAGGGTCATGAAAATGACCAGGGCAGTGCTCGTCATCTGCCAGGCGTTGTGGCCAGGGCCAGGGCCTGCGATGTTGGACTTCCACTCGACATCACCGTCTTTACCGGCCTGGCCGTTGGTGACGTATTTTTCCAAGTCAAAGATCCGCTGCTCAACCGTTGGAGCGGCGGGTTCAGCGGCTGGCGCTTCAGCGGCTGCCGCTGGGGCTTCTACGACTGGGGCAGGAGCAGGAGCGGGTGCTTCAGCAACAGGTGCAGGAGCTGGTGCTGGGGCGGGAGCCGCTTCGGCGGGAGGAGGAGTGGCAGGTTCCTGTCCATAAGACAGGGGTTCGAGCGTAAGCCCCAATGTCGCAGCCGCGATTCCGGCAGCGAGCAGGCATGCAGTCCATCTGTGTTTGCTGGTAAGCATAGTTGTATCGTTTTGAGTTGGTGTTGTGGCGGCTACGGGAACCGTTCTTGTGAAGGCTAAGCAAGGGCCGTGCCAAATTTGATGCGCTATGGTTCACGAAAGTTTAGGCGCACGAAAAGCCTTGTAATCCTTAGGTTTTACGGACTTTTAACCCCTCAGACTAACCAAAAGCATTTCACAAATGGCCCCCTTTTTTCAGGATGCTGGAGGGGGCGTTTTCTGTGCCGGGGCGAGGCTGGCAGGGGGGAAGGTTTTACTTGAAGCGGACCCCGGCAGGGACGAAGACCGCGTCCCGGTTTCGGGGATTTTTTTCATGCCTGAAGATTTTTATATTTTTGTCATCGCCGGTTTTGTGGCCCAGCTCATCGATGGTGCCCTGGGGATGGCCTATGGCATCACGGCCTCCAGCCTGCTGATGGGCTGGGGTGTGCCTCCGGCGGTGGTGAGCAGCACGGTGCATGCGGCGGAATGTTTCACCACGGGGGCCTCGGCGCTGTCCCACCACGCGTTTGGAAACATCAGCAAGGATCTTTTTCGCCGCCTGCTCATCCCGGGCATCATCGGGGCTGCTGTCGGCGCATACTTACTGAGCGTGGTGGATGGGGAGATGATCAAGCCGTATATTTCCGGGTATCTGCTGATCATGGGCCTGGTGATCATCACGAAGGCGTTCATGCCGTTTCCGCCCCGGGAGGTGACGACGAAACTGACGCCGCTGGCGCTGGTGGGCTCGTTTCTGGATGCTATCGGCGGGGGTGGCTGGGGACCCATCGTGGCGACGAACTTGATCGTGCGCGGAAATTCCCTGCGGCATGCGGTGGGCAGTGTGAATGCGGTGGAGTTTTTTGTGACGCTTTCCGCCTCCATCACGTTTTTCCTGAGTATCGGCCTGGGGCACTGGCAGGTCATCGCGGGACTGGCGCTGGGCGGGGTGCTGGCGGCTCCGCTGGGGGCCTTTCTGACGAAGAAGCTGCCGCAGCGCCCCATGATGGTGCTGGTGGGCGTGCTGGTGGTGCTGATGAGCCTGCGCACGCTGCTGAAGGCGCTGGGTTATGCCACGTGGATCTGAAGACTGCGGGCCGGAGCCTAAGGAGTCGGGGCGTCCCGCCCCGACTGCGGACGCACCTCGCTCACTGCACGGATCTTTTCCTTCCCGCTGATCAAGACAAGATTTGAGGCCATCCTGGCCTCAGTCTGTGGGGGCGGGACGCCCGCACTCCTTGCTTCAGCAGCGCCCCCCTCTCCTTGCACATGCCCGCAGCGCAACCCAAGGAGTTGGGGCGTCCCGCCCCGACTGGGGACGCACCTTGCTTCAGCGTCGCCCCCTCCCCTCACTTCAGGGCTGGGAAAAAACGCGTGTCTTTTCCTCCCCACGGCGGCGGTTTGTGCGATGGTGCGGGCCGTGATTCAGCATCTTTACGTTCACATCCCTTTTTGCCACCGCATCTGCCCTTACTGCTCGTTTTATAAACATCAGCACGGCAGCACGGATATGGCGGGCTTTGTGGAGGCGGTGCTGACAGAGGCGCGGCGGGAGCAGGCGGCACGGGCGCATGAGCTGGACCTGCACACGGTTTACCTGGGCGGAGGCACGCCGACGGCGCTCAGTGAAACCCACCTGGAGCGCCTGCTGACTGGCCTGGGGGAGATCCACGACCTGTCCCGCGTGGCCGAATACACCAGCGAGGTGAACCCGCGCACGATCACGGCGGCCAAGGCGGCGATGATGCGCCGCTGCGGGGTCACACGCATCAGCCTGGGCATCCAGGCCTGGGATGAGCCGACGCTGAAGACCCTGGGTCGTGACCACGCCCCGGCGGATGCGGAGGAGACGTATCAACTGCTGCGCGGGGCGGGATTCGACAGCGTGAGCCTGGACCTGATGTTTTCCATCCCCGGCCAGAGCCTGGAGGCCTGGCGTGGGACGCTGGAGCGGACGGTGGCCCTGGAGCCGAACCACATCTCTGCCTACAATCTGAATTATGAGGAGGACACGGAGTTCTTCCAACGGCTGCGCAAGGGCCAGTACCGGGAGGATGAGGGGCGAGATGCGGAGTTTTTTTACCTGGCGCTGGATGTGCTGGAGGCGGGGGGGTATCAGCATTACGAGATCAGCAACTATGCGCGCCCCGGCTACCGGTCCGCTCACAATGAAAGCTACTGGATGGGGGAGGAATACCTGGGCCTGGGGCCGAGCGCCTACTCCACCGCAGGCGGGCAGCGCTGGCAAAACATCCCGGATACGGCGCGCTACATGGAGCTATCCCTGGCCGGGCTGCCGACGGCGCAACCCGGGGAGGAGCTGACGGAGGACCGGCGGCGCACGGAGCGCTTCGGCCTGGAGCTGCGCACCCTGCGCGGCCTGCCGCAGGACCTAGTGCTGCCGGATCAACGGCGCATGCTGCAGACGCTGGCCGAGGAGGGCCTGCTGAATGTGGAAAAGGGCCACATCATCCTCACCCGCCAGGGGAAACCCCTCGTGGATTCCATCGCCGTGGCACTGATGGGGTGAGGGGAGAAGGGAGTGCTCAGTTCACAGTGCTCAGTGCTCAGATGAGGGGCACTCTGACCCTACCTATAGGCCCGATACGCCGTATAGGACTTATCCGAAAAAGCCCCGAATCCCCTAACTGAGCACTGAGCACTGAGCACTGAGCACTGAGCACTGAGCACTGAGCACTGAGCACCGGCTTCAAAACGCCGACTGGCCGTGGACTTTCCATAGCGAACGGGGCGGTTAGAACGGTCTTGCGCGGGACGCACAAGACGGCACGCGAGACGCGTGCGCTCCATGGCGGATGGAATCCCCCCTAGCTCAGCACCACGCCTTCAGCGCGCATCTGGCGGAACCATTCCACATAGGCGGGCACGCCTTCGGCGATGGTGGTGCGGGGCTGGAAGGAGAGAAGCTGGCGGGCTTTGCTGACATCGGCGGAGGTCAGGGGCACGTCACCGGGCTGCTCCGGGAGCTGGTTGATGATGGCTTTTTTCCCCACGGCTTCTTCGATGCTGGCGATGAGGTCATTGAGGGTGACGGTCTGGGAGCCGCCCAGGTTGAAGATATCGCAAATGGGGCCGCTGGTGTAGTTCAGCGCGCCGATGATGCCGTCCACGATGTCGTGAATGAAGGTGTAATCACGGGCGGTGTGACCCTCGCCAAATTTATCAATGGGCAGGCCATCTTGGATGAGGCGGGTGAATTTGGAAATGGCCAGGTCCGGGCGCTGGCGTGGGCCATAGACGGTGAAAAAGCGCAGGCTCACGGTCTTGATGCCGTAAAGATGGCTGTAATTGGAGCACATCTGCTCGCCCGCCATTTTCGTCATCGCATAGGGGCTGATGGTCTGCAAAATGGGGTCTTCCTCACTGAACGGCACCTTTTTATTCACCCCGTAAACGGAGGAACTGCTGGCAAAGACGAAGTGGCGGCAGCCGGTGCGGCGGGCGGCTTCCAGGAGGTTAAAGGTACCCTTGATGTTGGTATCGATATAGAGTTCCGGCTGCTCGATGGAAGGGCGAACGCCGGCCCGTGCGGCCAGGTGGATGACGGCATCGAAGCGGCTCGTTTCGAACAGGCGCTGGATGAGCGGGGCATCCGTGAGCTCACCTTCCTGGAGGGTGATGCGGCTGGCGAAGTTGCGCACGTTGGCGCGCTTGATGGCGGGATTGTAATAATCGTTAAAACTGTCCAGCACGGTCACCTCGTGAGAGCCGCCTTCGAGCAAGCGTTCGACGGTGTGAGAGCCGATGAATCCGGCGCCGCCGGTGACGAGAATCTTCATGGTTGGTCAGAAAAAGAGGACAGTGGGCAGGCAGGGGGCATTTGCAACCAAGAGTGGCTGGAGCTCGAAGATGGTGAGTTTGAGGTGGCTGCGCCCGCCAGGGCGTGTTTGTCCCATGTAGCTGCGCCCGCCAGGGCGTGGGGGTCTGGGGAGAGATGGGGACGTGAGAAAGCTCGCCCACTCGCTGGCGCGAGCAGCCACAGGGAACCCCACTCGCTGGCCAGACTGTTTCAAAACTCGCTGAGAAGTGAACAGGGCAACTCTAGGACTGGTTTTGGGATGCGGGAGAGGGGGCTAAGGTAGGAGGATTTTATTTTTAGATGGCCAGGCCGCTTTTGGGTTCTTAGCCACTGGCCGTCCTTTTCGCATCCGGTCGGCTTTGACTGCCTCTCCCTGGGCACTCCTTTGCCTCCTCAGGCGGCGGTCGCAGCCCGTTTGCCGAGGTGTTTGATCAGTTCCCCTGTGCCGACGATGTTCAGAACGCGGCGCATGTTGTAGCCCAGGGCGCTGAGCGATACCTCTGCATTGACGGCTTCCAGCCCTCGCGTCAAAAACGC
>NZ_SOCA01000028.1 GCF_004364345.1 Prosthecobacter fusiformis
GTCCATCCCTCAGCCTGGAGCGGCGGCTTCCTCACCCCCGCCGGTATGGCAAGGCCACATAGGCCAGGATGCGCAGGGGCGGCCCGTGCAGGCCACCGTCCATGGACGCAATACGGATGGCAGCTACCATGTCACTATCCAGGGCCGTCCATCCGTGAACCTGAGTGAGGCGGATGCAGCAGCTCTATCCGGCATGAGACCGGATGAACTGCACACGAAGTCTCAAGCCAATGCCGAAGCCTTGCCGCCGGAGCCTGGCATGCCGGAAAAGGCAACCACCCAGGACCACGAACCGGCAGGCAGTGAAGGCGAGTTGGATGAAACAAACGCAGTGAAAGGGGCAGGGCGGTATGATCAAGTGCCGCTGATGGCTAGATGGAAAGACAATCCCGATGGTGCGGTGAGGACCTGGGATGAGGCTAAGCAGATCTTCCGGAAACATATCAAAAAAGTGGAACCAATGATGGAGGAAGCATTGGACTTAGTGGATGTGATAGAAGTCCGATTTAAAACACCAGAAGAGATGAAAGGCAAATGGGCTTCATATGCACCTGCACGTGGGAAAAAGCACTATCAATGGCGTGACTTTTTTGATAATGGACGTATCGTATTGCATGTGGACCAAAGGGTAGTAAAAAGCGATCAAGCAATTCTGGGCATTATCGCCCATGAACTCTATGAGTTAAATGCCATTCGGAATAAGATAGGTTCCGGCTCTATTCCTGCAGTAGCACTCCAGAGATTCATTGATGATGTGCATTCAGCGGCCGTAGAGTTACAAAATAAATCAGTTCATCATAAGCAAAACCAAAATGATAAAACGAACTAAACCCTTCAGCAATGTCAGCGAGAAACGCTCACACTCGTCACATACAGGTGGACTGCCAGTTCATTTGAGACCGGAAGTATGGCTGAATTTGTATATTTATAATGGCGAGCCTACATTCACCTTCTACATCAGCCTGCTCGAATGCACTGTCGGCGCTGATATTGCAGGAGTTCTGAAATGCCTTCCCTCTAATCTTTTTGGTGATTTCAAAGAGACTCTGGTTGAGTTGGCCAGCATAGAGCGAGAAGAAGACTTTGTGATTGTCGGAAGTACTCCGCCGTCTCCTTTGCGCTTGCAGGACATTCTGCGCGTCATCCACTGGCTGGAAGAAAATCCGAATCCAGAGCTAGCACCTCCAGTGGAGGATTAGTTTGGGTGAACTGGCGGAGGTTTTGCTGATGTGCGACGTTAACGTCAGGGTTGTTTAATATGAGGGAGCTAGGATTCGGGATCAGACCGCCTGACCCCGAGTCTCCGCAAGGGCAAGGATGAGGGGGTGATGGACAAGACCTATTCAAAGGCCAACGGCCTGAATGCACCGCACAACGCCGCGCTGCTGGCGCGATACCTCACCACGCAGGATCCGCAGGTGCTCAAACAGCTGACCGAAAGCCTGAAGAAGACTCCGCGACGCGCCGCCATTGAGCGGGACCAGCAGGAGAGCCTGGACAAGAGCCAGGTGGTGAACTTCCTGACTAACCACATGGATGGCGGCGACTACGCGCAAGTGATGGCGGAGGCGGGCAACCCATTGGAGATCGTCGCCAACCTGGTGCCCCTTTTGCGGGGCGCACGCATCGCCAGCCAGGCAGGTAAAAGTGCGTTGAAGATGGCAGGCAGCGCCGTGGGCAGTGTGGCGGCAGACATCGCTCTGGAATCCGTCAATCTGGCGGTGGAAAATCCAGACGCGGCACTGGCCGATTATCTATCCAACGGACGCGATGTGGTGGCTGCTGCGCTAGGCCTGCATGGCGCGGGCATGGTGGCAGGTAAAACCGGACAGGTGATGGGACCAGTAATCGCCCGCGCCGCCGAATCTGCAGGGGATCATCTTGGAAAAGCCCTCAACGAGCTTGTTCCTTGGAAAGCAAAACGAAAAGAAGGGGCACCAGCCGCACTCCTTCTTGGTGAGAAGGAAATAGCCCCTTTAGGCGATGATATAAATCCAGAATCGGAAGCCAGGGCTCCAGTTGGGTTGATGCATTCCAATGACCGTTTTTTAAAGATCTACAATGACCATGCCGATAAGTTGTCTGATCCTGAGTTTTTCGATGTTGTTGCTCACGGCTCCGCCACACAGGTGTCACTTCAATTAGGTTCTTTGATCTCTGCAAACAAGCTGAGAGAATACATGATAAAGGGGGGGTATAAAGGAGGCCCAGTGCGACTTTGTGCTTGTAAAACCGGCGAACTACCTCCTGGCAATGCGCATGGCATTGCACAAGCTCTGGCTAATAAACTAAGAGTTAAAGTTCGTGCCCCCTCGAAAGATCTTGTCATCAGAGAAACCTTTTCCAAGGACAGGGCGTATTTCAGCATCGAAGATGACCATGGTCTTCCTGGACAATGGATTGACTTTGAACCGATCTATTAAATCATTATGACTTGGCCTTTTAAATGGTTTGGCTTCTGGCAGGAAGATGAAAAATATGTAAACGCGCCTTCGGTGCGTGAATTCTGCCAATCCGAATGGTGGCTCGATAAGAACCGGCCGGGAGTGATGGATTACCTTGACCAAGGAGCAACTGTTTGGGCCGTCGGTTCTCAGAAGAATGTTTGTCATCTTTGTCATGCGCCCCTGCCGCCAACATTGGCCATTTGTACAGATGGCGAGTGGGTATGGAACCATCACCTTATTCATTACATTAAAGAACATGGGGTGATCCTTCCCCAAAGCTTTTACAGCCATATAACGCTGAACCAATTCAAGGTGACAATACCTTTAGTGAACGATGAGTATCAGGCCCTTCAAAGCTTAGACTGGTCGATGTTCAAAAATGGCTCTGCCAGATTAGGCATTCGGCAGAAGGCTTCGGATGAACATTACCCGTGAATTTTGCAGAGATGACGAGGGAGTGCCTCGCCCCCATTTGCTTCATGACCGGAGTCGGCACCGGCCAATGCCTGGACCTGCGCTATCAGAGGGAAATCTTTCGCCTGAACTGCGCAAAGAGATGGCAGAGAAGGTACGCTTTCAGGCGAACCAAGCCCGCCCTGGGCTGGCGGGTGACGATGTCGTAACTGCGGATGGAGTTATTCAGAATCACCACGCTTTGATATCTCAATTTTCGCCAGACATAGCGAAATATCGATTTGGGGATAACACAGTAATAGACAAGTCAAAATGAGTAAACAGTAACGCCCGACTACATAAGTAAGTCGGGCGTTATGTCCAAGGCAACGGAAATGATCCCGCGTCTGGAGTTGCTCGGCCTTGCCCCTCTAAGGGGGTCCCCATCTGTAAGGATTCCGACACAGCCCAAGACTCAACCGGCACAGACACCTTGTCCAGGAGCGCACTTTTAGTATCAAGCAGACTGTCGAAAAGTCAACGGTAAAGGACATTGGCATGAGGTGAGTTGGAAAAAACATTACTCTATCATCACCACTGCGTTGGATCGCTTGGCTGTAACGGCTGGTGACCAGGCCGGGAAGGTGCTGGGGAGGATGAGGTATGGGGACGTGCCTAACCAAAAGCAGGTGACTTCCGCAGAGGGGGATGCACCTGTTAAAGCACCCGCACCCGTGCCCAGCCCACCCGAGCCGCAGGCCGAAACACTGACGGATGAACCCCGCCCACTCGACCGCAGTGAGGCAACCCAGCCAATGTAGGATCAAACTCCGCCTTCTCGAGAAGAATTGCATGATGAGGCAGTTCGCCGGGGCCTGATTTCCCCTATCCGCGAGGAGGGTAAGAAGTTTATCGTGATGGATCACGAGGGAACGGAGGCCGTTTTCACCAGCCGCGAAGAAGCCGTCGAGACCGCCTTCGATCTGATGACGCCGGAGCAGCGTGAGAAGGTGGATGCGATGGTAGCAGGGAAAGATGGCAGCGATCCAGCAGCCAGTCCAGAACTAGCGCGCTACCTTCAATACCACCCGAAGCTGGGCCAGGAAAGCTCCCAGCAGGAGCGCCCGCTGTGTCCATCCCTCAGCCTGGAGCGGCGGCTTCCTCA
>NZ_SOCA01000029.1 GCF_004364345.1 Prosthecobacter fusiformis
ACTGGATCGCCTAGCGGAGACGGCTGGGGACCAGGCCGGGAAGGTGCTGGGGAGTATGAAACATGGGGACGCGCCTAACCAAAAGCAGGTGACGCGCGCAGAGGGGGATGCACCTGCATGACCGGTTTAGTCTCGACTGAGTCAACTAGGCTCCGACTTATTTTGCCTTGCGCTTCTTCTTGGCCACGGCCGGGGGGCTGACTTCGATATGGGCGGCTTCCATGACGAGGTGCTGGAAGGTGTCGCGGGGTTTGCCGCTGTCGGGGACGAGGACGTTTTGCACCAGATACACGGTGACGATGCCGCTGGCGGGGTCCACCCAGCCATTGGTGGCAAACGCGCCGCCGTGGCCAAAGCTGCCCACAGGCATGGCGGAGCAGATGCGCTGGTCGGGCTGGTTCATCTGCCAGCCACAAGCGTAGGTGAGCGGCTTGCCACCGGCGGTGACGGGCGTGGTCATGTCCTGGATGGCTTTGGCGGAAAGGATGCGCACACCGTCCAGCTCACCCCCGGCGGCGATCATGGAGTAAAACCGGCCCATGTCCGCTGCGGTGGAAAAAAGGCCGCCGCCTGGCTCTGGCGCGCGGTTTACTTCCGCATCATCGGTCAGGAAGGGGTTGTAGGCAGGTGTCAGTTCCTTGGTTTCCTCATCCATCGTGTAAGTGCGGGCGATGCGCTGGCGCTGCGCCTCCGTGGGGCGGAAGGAGGTGTCCTTCATGCCCAGTGGCTCAAAGATGCGCGTGCGCATAAACTCCGCGTAGTCCATGCCGGAGACCGCCTCAATGATGCTCCCGGCGACGGAGGGGCCAAAGCCGTATTCATAATCACTGCCCGGCTGGAAGGCCAGAGGGGCCTTCAGCAGTGTGGCCGTGTAGCTCTTCAGCGACATCGCTCCGTCCGTGGCCTTGCGCGGTGGAAAGGCGATGCCTGCGGTGTGGCTCAACAGCAGGCGCAGGGTGATGGGTTTTTCCGGCGCGCTGCCATCCGCCAGCTTCATTTCTGCCAGCGCAGGCAGCCACTTGGAGGCGGGGTCATCCAGCGTCAGTTTCCCCTCATCCACCAGGATCATCACCGCTGTGGCATTCACCGATTTTGTCATGGAGGCGATCCAAAACAGCGCGTCCTTTTCCATCGGCCTGCCCTTGCCGATGTTGGCAAAACCAGCGGCTTCATGATGCACCACCGTCCCCTTTTCCATCACCAGTGTGACGATGCCTGCGGCTTGCTTGGCCGCGATGGCTTTCTCCATGGCCGGTTTGATGGCGGCCAGCTTTGTAGTGTCCAGGGCCGGGAGGAGATTTGGGAGTAGGGCGAGGGAAAGGAGAAGGAGGGAGCGGAGCATGGGGGTGGAAAACGATGGCAGGCAGGGGGCTGTTACAGACAAGATGAATTCGTTGTACAAGCTGTGTAAGGGCCAGTGTGGTTTGCAACAAAGCCCGGACGAGATCCATAGAGCCTGATCCAATCTTTCGATAACTCTATTGAGCGGCGTGATGCTACGAATTATTCCTGACCTCATACCACCCAAATACTTGCCGGACATTTAACGGTTGATAACGCCGAGGCCTGCTGTTCATGGGTAGTGTTTGCATTGAGAAAAGGGATCACTACCGACCATAATACCCTATGATAAACTTAGCGACTGTCTACCCAATGAACAACTGGCTACTGTGGCTGTATTTGCTTGAACAAGCGTATTGGTGGCTTTGGGTGATCCTCCTCACCGGTTGCTTCCTTGCTTTCTTCAAATCGCAACGGCGATTGGTCGGCTGGATCGGGTGGACCACGGCGGCTATCATTTTGGTTCCCTACTGCTTTTTGTTCAGAGAGGGAATCTCCGTTGGAATTTCCAGCCGGGAGGAGCTGAAATACATTATTGCTGTAGTTTTGCCTCCGCTTGTGTCCATCACCTTGATTTTCATTGGAAGACGCAAACTCTCCGCCCCCCAGACAGAATGAGTCAGTCTCGTGCTGTCGAATCCAGGCTCCTTGATTTCTAAGGGTGGGTGGGAAATAGTGGATGCGGCAGGAAAACCCACTATGAAACATACCGTCACTGATGCAGCGGTTCAGGAATATGCTGAGCGCCTCCGTAAAAGCGTACCACTGGGGAATTTATTCCCAGGGAAAATGTCCGATTGTGAATTCACACCGGAGCAACGGGAGGTCATTCGCAGTGCCAGGGTCGAAAGCAAAGCGATGAGCAAGATCATCCAGGGAGAGGCTACAAAAGAAATACCTCCGGTAACGATTGAACCGGTCAAGGCAGAGGCAAAAGAGAAGCCGCTCACCAAGTTGCGCAAGATGCTCTACTTGCAGGGAGGGCGCTGCTTTTTTTGCAGTCAGTTGTTGTTAGAAGAGGAGGCCAGCATTGAGCATCTGCTACCGATCTCCCTTGGAGGACAGCGAATTGAAAGCAATGAAGTTGTTTGCCACAAATCACTGAATGAAACTTTCGGGCATCTGGATTTGAAACGGAAAGTGGAATTTATTATCCGCTCATCAGGCTCTCTGAAATGCCCCAAAAATTAAAACCCCTGGCTCTCGGGTGAACCAGGGGTTGAATGATTGATTGTTAGGCAGGCTACTTTCCGGCGGAGCGCACTTCGTTGACGAACTCTTCGATGAGGTCCATGGCTTTGACGATGAGGTCGGGCAAATGGGGGCGGAGGGTGCGATAGGTGACAACCATGATGATTCACTATTCACCCAATGCTTATCCTGCCGTGCAAGTGCGGTGCGGTGCATGTCTGATCGATTCCACAAGCCCAAGGGGCTGCCGTCCCTAGCCCAGCAACTGTGTGGTTACGCAAAGGTAATTTTGTCGTTTTTTAGGGCGGCGTTAAGCAGGACCAATAGCTTTCTGGCCACCGCAGTGAGAG
>NZ_SOCA01000030.1 GCF_004364345.1 Prosthecobacter fusiformis
ACCACAGGCTCGATCTTCTTGCCGAGCACACCGCCCTTGGCGTTGATCTCATCGAAAGTAAAAAGCAGGATGTCGCGAAGCGACGTTTCACTGATTGCCATCGTGCCACTCAGTGAGTGCAGGATGCCGACCTTGACTGTTTCCTGAGCCTTGACCGGAGAAAAGGAAGCCAGCGCCGCCACGGCGAGTGCTGCTTTGAACATGATATTAGAGTATTTCATGGTTTATTAAATATGCGCTTTGATATCCACTAACGGCAGGAAGCCTTTGGCAGCACCTCCCTCGAGGCGCTGCCGCAGAACTGTCCCTTGAAGAAATTCTGCAAAAAATTAGAAGGAGATCACCACTCCTGCACGTCCACGGATGAAGCCTTCATCCGGGTTGGTCACGATGACGTTGTCATTCGTGTAAAAGTAATCCACCGAGGCAGTCAGCGAGACATGCTTGGAGATGGGCAACGTCGCTCCGAGACCGGCTGAGGCAAAACCAAACCCTGCCTGACCACCGTGGTAGTCATACGTGTCATAGCTCAGCGCGATCGGCATGGACAGGATAACCGGCCCCAGCTCCGTCGTTGGGTTGATACCCACCTGGACCACCAGACCTTCACCAAAGTTGACCGCAGCACCACGGTCAAAACGGCCATGGAGCAAGAGATAAGGATTCAACATGCCGGCATAATCAATTCGGAAGTCGATGATCTTTTCGGTATTGCCACCGTAGTTCCAATACTGATTGATGAGGGTGAATTTCAGCTTGTCCACCGTGTAGGAAATACCTGCCCACACATCCGTTTCCTGCACCCGGTTACCCAGGCTGGAATTGGATTCATTGTTGTCATTGATGTCCATCCAGGATCCAACGAAGAACGTGAAGTTATTTGTCAGGTTGAAGTTCAGAGCCAGCGAAGGATGGAAAAGAGGATCTTCCCAGGACTGTCCTGCCCCCCAGATATCTTGCCCGTAAGATACAAAGTGAGTGTCCATCAAGAGCGACAGGGTGCCGCTGAAGAATGGTGGCGGCGGCGGAGTGGTCACCGGCACCTCGGCCGGGGTTCCTGCTTTGGCTGCTCCTGCTGCCAGCGTCACGACGGAGGCGGCTAGAAGGAAGTTTTTGATCGTTGCTTGCAACGGGCACAGTAGGTTCATCGTATTGATTCGCGTTAGTGTTGATTCGCTAATGCGCTTGGTGGGGAAATCCGGTCTCAAACGAATCCCTGCCAAGCGTCTAGCGTTGACACGGCAAATCAGCAGCTAGCGTGCCACTTAGCTGCTGTTGCCTGAAGGAAATTCTGAGACCGCTTCTAAACCGTGTTACAACACTTCACTTTGACGATGAACGCTGCGCTTAGTTTCTGGACGGGTAAGAGGTTTTGAGAGAGGGGTGAATTTGAGACCGGATTTTCTTTTTAGAGAGGGGCGGTCCGCGACCAAACGAACCGCCCCCATTGTTCTCATCAACAAACCCAAACCTTCACAAGAGATGGGTGATTGAAATCGTTCACTTAGCCTTGAACGTACCCTTCAGGAAGGGCTCGCCATAGACGTTGTCATACGACTTCAAAATCTTGAACTGACCATCCGCCTTCGTCTCACCGATGAAGACGTTCTTGGTCACGTGGTGGTTCTTCTGGCTCGTCACCGTTCCGCCAGGCCCGTCAAAGCTGATGCCCTTTTCCAGTTCGGCGATCACTTTGTCCACTTCAAATGTCCCGGCCTTCTCCACGGCTGCTTTCCACAGATACACACCCACATAGCTCAGCACCATCGGGGAGCAGGTCACACGGCCTTCCTTCACGATTCCAGGAACGTCGCTCTTTGCAAGCCATGCCTGGAAGTCGCTGATGAACTTCTCGTTAGCCGGGGACTTGATGGACTGGAAATAAGTCCAGCAACCAAGCTGACCCACAAGCTGCTTAG
>NZ_SOCA01000031.1 GCF_004364345.1 Prosthecobacter fusiformis
GGAGCCTGGCATGCCGGAAAAGGCAACCACCCAGGACCACGAACCGGCAGGCAGTGAAGGCGAGTTGGATGAAACAAACGCAGTGAAAGGGGCAGCGCGGTATGATCAAGTGCCGCTGATGGCTAGATGGAAAAGACAATCCCGATGGTGCGGTGAGGACCTGGGATGAGGCTAAACAGATCTTCCGGGAAAATATCGGTAAGGTACACCCGCTGATGGCGGAAACATTCGACATTTTGGACAAGGTAAGTATCCGGATGGAATCCGCGGAATTAATGGAAGGCAATTGGGCATCTTATCAACCACCAAAAATTAAAAGTCATTATCAATGGAGTGACTTTTTTGAAAATGGGAGAATTATTATCCGTATTGATAAGAATGTAATGAAGAGTGACCAAGCCATACTGGGCATTATCGCCCACGAGCTTTATGAACTAAATGCAATCAGAAATAAAATAGGAACCAATTCAATTCCCGCAGCGGCCCTTCAACGCTTCATTAATGATGTCCATTCAGCGGCCATTGATTTACAAAACCGGGCAGTTCAACAGCTTTAAAAAACAAAAAAATGATAAAACGTTCCAATCCTAGTGATGACGCCGTTGTGGAATTTAGTTTCCCAAAACATCCAAATGGACTTCCTGTGCATTTGAGGCCTGAACTGTGGCTCGATCTGTATATCAGAAATGGCCTCCCAAAATCTACATTTATCACTAAACTAATGGTATGTTCTATTAATTCAGATATTGCAGCGACAATCAAACACCTTCCTTTGAATTTATTCGACGACTTCAAAGAAGCTCTGGCAGTATTATCGGATGTTGAGCGAGAAGAAGATTTTGTGATTGTTGGAAGCACCCCGTCCCCTTTGCGTTTGCAGGACGTTCAGCGTGTCATTCATTGGCTGGAGGAGAATCCGAATCCAGAGCTGGCACCTCCAGTTGAGGATTAGTTTGGGTAAACTGGCGGAGGTTATTGCTCGTGTGGAAAGTTGAAGTCCAGCGTTCTTGAAGATGGAGCACTAGGGGGCAAGCCTTCATATCGCCTACCCCCAGTTCTCCTGGCATGAGGCGGTGCAGCGCACGGAGGAGGGGGTGATGGACAAGGCGAAGAAAAAACCAAAGGGATAAAACCATTCATGAAAATAATTAGCCAAGAAACAGTTTATACACTTTGCGCACTCTTTGATCTACCTGAACCAGGAGACTACTGCATCAACTGGGCTCACGAGGTCGAAATTGCTCCCGAACGTATTTTGCCAGTTTTGGAACAGTATGATCGCGACTTCCTGGATCAGGATGAAAGACTGTGTTTGATGGACTTCTTGCTCAATTCCCTAGAGGAAGCCGTGAGGAATAATGCTGAGCCTGATGGAGTATGGCCAAAGTTTGTTTCGCTGTTAATTATTGATGCAGCTGAACTAAAAGACCTGATAGATTACTGGTCGTGCTGGGATCATGCCGATACAGAAATTGAAGACGCCTTTGCCATTACTCCAAGAATGCGTGAAGTAGCCAAAAAGATCACAAATATGTAGAATGAAATTCGTCCGCCACTGACCGGAGGTCCCCAGTTCTGCCCCAAACATCCCACAACTGGAAACAAGCCAGTGCCCCGGCAGAAGCCTCCTTTAGCCAGGAAGCGCTCGCCATACTGAAGCCGGAAATGAAGCCTCCATCGCTACCATGAAAACGGAGGGCCATGCCTGGGACCGTCATTCGAAATAAGATAGGTTCCGACTCTATCCCTACAGTAGCACTCCAGAGATTCATTGAGGATGTGCATTCAGCAGCGTAGGGTTACAAAATAAATCAGTTCATCATAAGCAAAAACAAAATGATAAAACGAACTAAACCCTTCAGCAATGTCAGCGAGAAACGCTCACAC
>NZ_SOCA01000032.1 GCF_004364345.1 Prosthecobacter fusiformis
CGCCAGAGACTGTGTCAAAACCCTTGAAGGGGCATTTTTGATGGGGCAACAGTTGTCATGAGCTACCTTCAAGGAGATGACCGCAGTCAGGCCTGGATGCTGCCGCAAAGCCTTGAGGACTACCTCAGCGAAGACAACCCCGTGCGCTTCATCGACGCCTTCGTTGATGAACTGGACTTCCGGCAGGCGAAGCTTCCTGTGGAGGCGGCGGCCACCGGTCGGCCAGGCTATGCACCGGGAGACCTGCTCAAGCTTTACCTCTACGGCTACCTCAACCGCGTGCGTTCCAGCCGCGAACTGGAACGCCTGACTCACCGCAACCTCGAAGTCATCTGGCTGCTCAAGCGCCTGCAGCCCGACCACAAGACCATCTCGGAGTTCCGCAAAGCCCACAGCGAAGCCTTCAAGTCGGTGCTGCGTCAGTTCAACCTCATGTGCCGCGAACTGAAGCTCTTCGGAGCCGAGCTTGTGGCCATTGACGGCAGCATCTTCAAGGCAGTGAACTCCAAGGCCCGTAACTTCACCCGCACCAAGCTCGAAAGCCTGCTGAGGGGAGTTAACACCGGCATTGAGCGCTACCTCAAGGAACTGGAGCTCAACGACGCCGCCCAGCAGGCCGACGCCGCAGCGGTGGGGGCGGCCAAAGCCGCGCGGATCAAAGACCTGCCCGGGCGGGTGGAAAAGCTCAAGGAAACGCGCGAGCGTTACACAGAGATGATGAAGACCCTGGAGGAGACTCCAGGTGTCCAGATCTCCCTGACTGATCCGGAAGCGCGGCTCATGAAGAAGAGCACCAGCAAAGACAGCCAGGTGGGCTACAACATCCAGAGCGCGGTGGACGCCGCGCACCATCTTATCGTGGAGGTTGAGGCGACTGCGCAGGCCAATGACGCCGGGCAGTTCAACACCATGGCACAGCGTGCCAAAGAGCAGCTCGGCGTGGAGCGCCTCACCGTCGTTGCCGATGGCGGCTACTATGTGTTGAAGGACATCAAAGCGGCAGGGGAGCAAGGCATCGAAGCCCACGTGCCTGCCCAGCGCGACACGATGGAGAAAGCGGGGCTGCATGCCCGCCGCCAGTTCCGCTACGACGAAGCGCACGACGAATATGAATGCCCTGGCAAAGCGCGCCTGACGCGCCATGCCGACAGCCATCAGCGTGGCCAGGTGCAGCAGGCCTATTACAACACAGCGGCCTGTGCGGCCTGCACACTGCGCAGCCAGTGCACCACAGGGAAGTATCGCAAAATCAACCATGGAGAAGGCTACCCGCAGGTGCAGGAGAGCATCCGCGAGCGCATGGAGCGGCAGCCGGAAATCTATGCGCAGCGCAAAAAGCTGGTGGAACACCCGTTTGGGACGATCAAGTTCTGGTGGGGCCAAGCAGCGTTTTTGACGCGAGGGCTGGAAGCCGTCAATGCAGAGGTATCGCTCAGCGCCCTGGGCTACAACATGCGCCGCGTTCTGAACATCGTCGGCACAGGGGAACTGATCAAACACCTCGGCAAACGGGCTGCGACCGCCGCCTGAGGAGGCAAAGGAGTGCCCAGGGAGAGGCAGTCAAAGCCGACCGGATGCGAAAAGGACGGCCAGTGGCTAAGAACCCAAAAGCGGCCTGGCCATCTAAAAATAAAATCCTCCTACCTTAGCCCCCTCTCCCGCATCCCAAAACCAGTCCTAGAGTTGCCCTGTTCACTTCTCAGCGAGTTTTGAAACAGTCTGGCCAG